>CAYUAW010000245.1:0-11347 GCA_964442485.1 uncultured Polyangiaceae bacterium | reverse complement strand
CGTCGTACGTCCCGCTCGGCTCTCGCGCGGCGACGAGCAGCGGGCGTGACGACCCGAGCAGCACGGAACCGTCCGCGGCCCTTCCGACCGCGACCCCGAGCCCCCGATGGACGACCACGCTACCGTCCATCGACGGTGCCCACGCCGGGTCCTCGGCCGCGAGCGCCGCCGCGAGCACTCCGGTGCTCGTGCCGCGAGGGAAGATGCCGCCGAGGATGACGACCCAGTCGGCCCGCGTCGCGCCGCGGGCGACCGCGATCTCGCGGAGGTCGCCGCGCTTGATGCCGGTGCGCTCCTCGAGGCGCGACAACGTCGCTGCGGCGTCGCCCGGCGAGCGCGAAGGACCGCCGAGGAGCGGCACCAGGTGACGCCGCACGGGCTCGTAGAGCGCCACCTGCTCGACGTCGATGCGGAGCGCGAGCACCGAGCCCGGCGGCACATGGCGCGCCGCGACGCGCTCGTAGTGAATGTAACGGAGATAGAGGCTCACGGCGACGGCAGCGATGAGCAGGCCGAGCACTACGCCACCGAGCGCGACCGCGCGAAACGAGCGCGCGACGCGGCGTCGCGGGGGCACGTTCATCGGATCGTCGCGCGTGGTCCTCTCCATGACCGTGCTCAGCAGCTTCCGCCGCCCTGCAGGCAGCCGAGCAAGCTTGCGAACCCCTTCGCGTCGACGCGGACGCGCACCACGACGTTCGTGCCGACCGCCGTCACGGTGGCGCCCTGCGCGAGCAGCGCGAAGGGCCCCTTCGCGTGGCTCACCACCGAAACGAGCAGCTTCGTGCGATCGCGCGCCTTGACGGCATCGGCCTCCGTGCTGAACCGCGCGGACAGGTCGACGGCGAGCCCGCGATCGTCGGCTGCGGCGCTGCCCTCGAGCGTGCTCGCGTCCTCGAGCGCTTCCGCGACCGCCGGGTAGCTCGGAGCGAGGAGCTTCACGAGGGGCCGCGTGCGTGCCGCGACCGACACGAGCCCGTGATCTGGAGGATCGACGTGGTCGTCGCCCGCGGCGCGCTCGATGGATCGCTCCGTGGCGTCCACCTCCGCCGTGGACACGAAGACGAGCCAGTCGTCGCCGCGCGCGTAGATGCGCGCCGGCGCCGAACGTCGCTTCGGGGCGTGACGGCGGTAGAGGCGGATCGCGCCGCCGAGATCCACGGGCTCGCTCCACTCGGACAGGCCCGCGCGCGGATCCAGTTCGCCGAACTCGCCCCGCAGGAGGAGCACGTTGTCCGTATGTGCCGGTGCGAGCCCCGGGCGGAACGCGATCCATGCCGTGTCCGCGCGCGTGAGCGCGCCGTGAACGAGCGCCGACGTCTTCTTGTCGTCGCGATCGGTGATGTCGAGCGCGATTGCCGAAGCGAAGTCCGCCCCGAGGAGCCTTCGCGCGCTATCGAGATCGAGACGGACCGCGACGTCCAGATCGCCGGGGATCGCAGCACCCGGACGATCGACGCCGAGCGGGGGCGGCGGAGGTGGCGGAGGGAGCCGCGCCGCGCAGCCGAGGGCCGCGTACACCGCGCACGTCGTCGCCAGAGCCCGACCCGCGGAGGAGCGCGCCACCGCCCTCAATGCTTCGTCTCGGCCGCGCGGAGCCCGTCACGGATCTCGAGGACGCGAGCGACGATGGCAGCGACCACCTCGTCGATCGACAGATGCGTGCTGTCGACGAGCACGGCGTCCGGCGCTTGCCGGAGCGGCGCGACGGGGCGCTCGGTGTCGCGCTGGTCGCGCTCGCGCATCTCGCGCTCCACCTCGGCGAGGGCAGGCGTGAACCCGCGCCCCACGAGCTCGCGGTAGCGACGCCCGGCGCGCTCCTCCACCGACGCCGTCAGGAAGAACTTCGCCTCGGCGTTCGGCAGGACGACAGTGCCGATGTCGCGCCCTTCGAGCACGACGGCGCCCTCGCGCGCGGCGGAGCGCTGCAGATCGAGGAGCGCAGCGCGGACGCCGGGGAGCGCGCTCACCTTGCTCGCGCCGTCGGCGATCTCCTGGGTGCGGATGTCGCGCGCGACGTCGCGGCCGTCGAGCAGGATGCGCTCCGGCGCGTCCTTCGGCGCCTCGAGGCGGATCGCCTCACGCCGCGCGATGTCCTGCGCGATGGCCGACACCGCGGGCTCGTCGTCCCAGCGCTTACCTGCTTCTTTTGCCGCGAGCGCGATGCAGCGATAGAGCGCGCCGGTGTCGAGCAGGAGGTAACCGAGGCGCTCGGCGACCCTGCGCGACACGGTGCTCTTGCCGGCGCCCGCCGGCCCGTCGATGGCGACGCTGAGCTCGCGCACGCTCATGCCTCCACCTCGATGTCGGCGCCGAGGGCGCGGAGCGTGCCGACGAACTTGGGGAAACTCGTCGCGATGCAATCTGCGTCTTCGACGACGGTCTCGCCGTCCGCGACGAGGCCGAGGATGCACGCCGTCATTGCGATGCGGTGATCGCCGTGGCTCTCGACGCGCGCGGCGCGGAGCGGCGCGTCGGCCTGCCCTTGCACGCGGAACCCCTCCGGGCTCTCGTCGACGGCGAGGCCGAAGGCGCGCAGCAGCTCGACGATGCGCGCGATGCGGTCCGACTCCTTCACGCGGAGCTCGCCGACGTCGGAAAACTCCGTGGTCCCGCGCGCGCGAGCGGCGAGCGCGGCGGCGATCGGGATCTCGTCTATGCTGCGCGTCGCGAGCTCGCCGCCCACGGCGCAGCCACGGAGCTCCGAGTACCTCGACGTCGTTAGGCCGATGGGCTCGCCGAGGACGTCGCCCTGCGGTTCGGCCGCAATGACGCCGCCGAGCAGCCGGATCACGTCGATGATGCCGGCGCGAGTCGGGTTCAACCCGGTGCGACGTGTCGTCACCACGCTGCCCGGCACGAGCAGCGCGGCCACGAGCGGAAACGCCGCCGCAGAGAGATCGCCCGGCAGCTCGATGTCGAAGTCGGAAAGGATGTTCGCGTCGCCCGGCGGCTCGAGGCTCACCATCGTCCCTGCCGCACGGATGGGCGCGCCGAGCGCGGAAAGCATGCGCTCCGTGTGGTCGCGCGACAGCAGCGGCTCGAAGACCACCGTGGGCCCCGACGCGAAGAGCCCGGAGAGCAACAGGGCGCTCTTCACCTGAGCGCTCGAGACGGGGATCTTGTACTCGAGGCCCGTGAGCCGCATGCCCGGCGCGAGCGGACCTATCACGAGCGGCGCGGTGATCTCTTCCTTCCGCGTCGGGTGGATGGCGCCCTCGATGGACGCTCCCCTCGCGCGAAGGGGCCGCGCGATGCGTCCCATCGGTCGCCTGGAGAGCGACGCGTCGCCGATCATGCGCGACTGGAACGGCTGCGCCGCGAGCACGCCCGCCACGAGGCGCATCGTGGTGCCCGAGTTGCCGCAGTCGATGGGCCCCGGGGGCGCCGTGAGCGACCCGAGCCCCCGTCCGTGAACGACGACCGTCCCCTGACGGTCGTCCTCGACCTGCACGCCCATCGAGGCGAAGCCACGCATCGTCGCGACGTTGTCCTCGCCGTAGGAGAAGCCCTTCACGCGGCATTTCCCGCGGGCGAAGGCCCCGAAGATGAACGCACGGTGCCCGATGCTCTTGTCGCTCGGGACGGGCACGCTGCCCGAGAGCGCCTTCGTCGCCTTGCGTACGAGGATGCGGCTCATCAGTGCCCCTGCTGGATCATGATGGGTTGGTTCACGGGCGCCGCCTGGACGCCCAGCTGATTGCCGAGCTGGTTCAGGAGCCACTCGACCGTGCGGCTGTCGACGCCGAGGACGAACTGCGCGTCGTTGCCGCTTGCCACGGTTTCGAGCTTCTGGATGGGGTTGCCGATGCCGGCGAGCTGGAGAAAGAATGAATAGTTCCGGACGGTCGAGGCCGTCTGCTGGATCGACTGACACGAGGCCTGAGCGGTCTGCGGATCCGGGTAGGTCAGCGTGCCCGCGAAGTTCATCCCCGGGGGCTCGAAGTTGCCGACGACCTTCGCCGTCTTCAGGCCCTTCAGGAACGGGAAGTTCTTCGTCGCCGCCTCGACGGGGGCGCCGCTCGTCAGATCGAAGGCCCCCGCCGTCGCGGCGTTGGGAGTCGCGAGCAGCTGGTCGACCCACGCCGGAGTTTCGTGCTGCGCGCGGCCGTCACTCAGCCGATCGAGCGCGCGGCGGATGCCCGTCTCGTCGCCGAAAAGCACCGTGTGCGGCGTGAGCACCACGAAGCCCACGTTCCGCGAGACGTAGAGGGTCCGACGCGCGTACGTCGTCTTCACGAGCGGCGCTCCCAGCGGAGTGAGGGTGGTGCCGTCCGCGGCGCGCTCGATCGCCTGAGGATCGAAGGTACCGATCGCCACGCCGGCGACGTCGACACCCTGCATCGAGTAGAGGCCGACGTAGAGCGCGGCGAGATCGCGCGTGGGCTCGAACCCCGCGCTCGGCGGCAGGGGGATACGGGCCTGCGCGATCTGACGCAGGTGCTGGCCGAACTCCGATCGGAAGAGGGCCGGCGCGTCGACGTGGACGATCCCGATCGCGCTGCCGGGCAGGAGCGCGACCGGATCGCGATCGATGTCTGCGTCGCTCACGTGGACCTGGTCGGCCGCCGCGATGATGACGTCTTCCTTCTTCGAGCACGCGACCGAAAGCGCGGCGGCGAGCACCAGGCCGAGCGCGCGGCTCACTTGAGCACCTCCCCGAGTGCGGCGAGGAGGCGGTCGTTCTCCCGCTCCGTGCCGACCGTGATGCGCACGTGATGCGGCAGCCCGCCGAAGGCGCGCACGATGACACCCCGGTCGAGCAGCGCCTCGTACAGGGTCCTCGCCGGCATGGCGACGCGGGCGTAGACGAAGTTCGCCTGGCTGGGCGTTACGCGCAGCCCGAGGCTCTCGAGCGCCGCGGCGAGGCGCGCACGCTCGACGCCGTTCCGCGTGCGGCTCTTCTCGACGTGCTCCCCGTCCTCCAGCGAGGCGAGCGCCGCGACCTGCCCGAGCGAGCTCACGTTGAAGGGCGCGCGCACGCGGTTCAGGTAGTCACAGAGCTCCGCGGCGGCGACGGCGTACCCGACGCGCAGCGCGGCGAGCCCGTAGATCTTCGAGAAGGTCCTGAGCACGACCAGACGTTCGCGCAGACCACGCATGGAGAGGGCGCTCGCGTAGTCGGGGGCGTCCGCGTACTCCGCGTACGCCTCGTCGATCGCGACGACCACGTCGGCGGGGACCGCGGTGAGGAACCGCTCGAGCGCCGCGCGACCGACATACGTCCCCGTGGGGTTGTTCGGATTCGCGACGAACACCAGGCGCGTCTTCGGCGTGACGGCCTTCAGCATCGCGTCCAGATCGTGAACGTCGTTCGTGAGCGGCACGGCGGTGAACGCCACCCCGTGAGCCATCGCCGCGATCTGGTAGACGACGAACGACGGCTCGGCGAACACGATGTGATCGGACGGCGTCGTGAAGGTGCGCACGAGCAAGTCGAGCAGCTCGTTCGAGCCGTTGCCCTGCACGACCTCCGCCATGGCGACGCTGAGCGACGCGGCGAGCCGCTCGCGCAGCCGGTAGGCGTTCGCGTCCGGGTAACGGTTCACGTCTGCGAGCACGCCGCGCATCGCCTCGACCGCCTTCGGTGAGGGCCCGTGCGGGTTCTCGTTCGACGCAAGCTTGACGGCGTCGGTGATGCCGCGTTCTCGCGCGAGCTCCTCGACGGGTTTACCGGCTTCGTAGGGCCGGAGCAGCGAGATGGACGGCGTGACCAGGGCGCTCATGCCGGGCGGAGCCTACCACCAGCGCGGGCCGCGAAAGGATGTCGATCCGCCGGAGCTCCGTCCGCCGTCCGCCCTGGCGGCGCGCGCCTCAGGCCTCCGTCGGGAACGAGCCGAGGAGCTTCAGGTACTTCGTGGAGCCCTTCACGGCCTCCATCGCGGTGACGACGGCGCGATCGGTGACGTGACCGGTGACTTCCAGGTAGAAGATGTAGTCCCAGCTGTCACCCCGCACCGGGCGCGACTGGATCTTCTTCAGGTTGATGCCGCGCTCGGCGAAATGGCCGATCACCTGGAACAGCGTTCCCGGCGCGTCGTCGAGACTGAAGAGGAGGCACGTGGTGTCGTTGCCGGAGCGGCTCGCAGGGCGCGGGCCGATGATGCCGTAACGGCACCGGAGCTCCGGCTCGTCCCCCACGTTCTCCTTCACGACCTCGAGCCCGTGCTCGCGCCCGCACATCTCCGGGACGACGGCGGCGCCCTCCGGATCGTCGAACGCGCAGCGCGCCGCCTCCACCGGAGAGCGGACGTCGATGACGCTCCCGTGGGGGAACTCGCGCTTGCGGAACCGCTCGGACGACGCGTGCCCCGACGACGTCGCATAGATGCGAGTGATCTCCCGGCCGCCGCCCGACTGTGTCATCAGGCAGAGCATGACCGGCAGCGTGCGCTCGCCGATGAGCACGAGATCCGTCTCGGCCAGCGCGGAGACCGCGGGCAGAATCAGCCCGTCCACCGAGGAGTCGAAGGGGAACGTGCAGAACGACGCACGCTGGCGGCGCACCTCTTCGAGGGCGTCGGCGACGGTCGCGCAATCCTGCAGGACGGCGCTCGCGCCGAAATGTAGCTTCGCCATCTGGTGGGAGAAGCCGCCCTCGGGCCCGAGATAGGCAACGCGCGCCGGCCGCTCGATGGCACGCGAGGTAGCGATCACCTGCGCGAAGATCGCTCGAAGCGCGTCCTTCGACAGCTCGCCTTCGGGTTGCTCGTCCACCACCTTCAGCGCATCGCGATCCGCATCCGGCGGGAGCCCGCTCGGCTCCACGAGAGAGCGGATCTCCCGCGAGAGCTTGGCGCGCTCCTGGAGCACCTCCGCGAGCCGACGATCCAGCTGGCCCATCAGGCCGCGGATCTCGGTGAGTCTGGCCGGAGGGCTCATCGTTCGAACACCGTCCCGCTACGCGGCGGCGGTTTTTCCCTTCGGGTCACCCGAGCTCTTCGGGTCCCCCGAGCCCTTCGTGTCTCCCGAGCCGGAAGCCTTGTCGCCACTCTTTCCTCCATCCGAAACAGAGTCGCTACTCGCTTTTTTTGAGGAACTGGATTCCTCGCTGCTCGATGACGACGCCTTCGAGGATCCCGAAGACGAGGAGGATGAACCGTAGCCATCCGCGTACCAGCCGCCGCCCTTCAAGATGAACCCCGCGCCGCGCGAGATCTGGCGTTTCGCCTGATTCTTGCCGCAGTGAGGGCACTTCTTGAGCGGCGCTTCACGAATCGATTGCTCGGCCTCCCATTCATGGCCGCACGCGGCGCATGCGTACTCGTACGTCATGACTTCTCCGTTTGATCTAGCGCGTCATCACTTGTGCAGCGACCCGCATTCTGTCAACCGCGCTTCTCCCAAGTAAATCCCCCCGCATCAACCCTCTATCTCCCTCCCGTACCCGTACCCGTGCCCGTCCCCGTCCCCGTCACCCAACCCAGCTCCCCACCCCTGCTCCCCAACCCGAGCCCGACCCCTCCCTCTCCCCAGCCCCGGGCGTCCCGGCCCCCGAATTCCCTCCCACATCTCCCCACCCATGGGGAAAACCTGTGCGAATTCACCTTGTGACCCGCCCGACACTAGTGCTAACCCTTTCAGGGTGAGCTGACGTGACCATACATCACGTGACGTCTTATTGGCCTCGGGGCCTCACTCACGACCCAGCTCGTCGCTTGGCCGCCTCCCCGAAGACCGGCTAGCTAAGGACAGGGGCTATCGATGCACATCAAGAAACTGGAGATTACCGGATTCAAGTCCTTCGTGGACAGGACCGTGATCCAGTTCGACCACGACGTCATCGGCATCGTGGGACCCAACGGGTGCGGCAAGTCGAACGTCGTCGACGCCATTCGCTGGTGCATGGGGGAGCAGAGCCCGAAGCACCTCCGCGGCAAGTCGATGGAGGACGTCATCTTCAACGGCTCGGAGTCGCGCGGCCCGCACGGCTTCGCGGAGGTGACCATCACCTTCGACAACACCGACGAGGCGTACGCCCGGAGCCTGCCCCCCGAGTACGCCGGCTTCCCCGAGATCGCCGTCGCGCGCCGCCTCTTCCGCGACGGCACGAGCGAGTACCTGGTGAACCGCACAGCGGTGCGGCTGCGTGACGTGCAGGATCTCTTCCTCGGCACCGGCGTCGGCTCGAAGGCATACTCGATCGTCGAGCAGGGCCGCATCGGCCAGATCGTCACCGCGCGCCCCGAAGACCGGAGGCTCTTCCTGGAAGAGGCCGCCGGCATCACGAAGTACAAGAAGCACCGGCGCGACGCCGAGCGGAAGATGGATCAGACGCGGCAGAACCTACTGCGCGTCACCGACATCGTCTCGGAAATCGACCGGACGCGCTCGTCGCTCAAGAGGCAGGCCGCGAAGGCCG
Source organism: uncultured Polyangiaceae bacterium (assembly GCA_964442485.1). Lineage (GTDB taxonomy): Bacteria > Myxococcota_A > Polyangia > Polyangiales > Polyangiaceae > DASZVB01. The sequence goes on along the minus strand of CAYUAW010000245.1, from coordinate 2,985 downwards.
AGCGCTTCGTCGTCTATCGCGAGGAGCTCGAGGAGCTCGTTCTGCATCAGAACGCGCACCAGCTGCTCGAGATCATCGTGGTGCACCGCGTGGAGAGCGACGCGCTCCGCGAGACGTCCGAGAGCGCCGCCGCTTCCCGGCTGCGCGTCGTCGAGGAAGAGAGCCTTCTCACCGCCGCGCGCGCCGAGGCGAGCACCGTCGAGGAGCGATGCGACGCCTTCGCCCAGGCCGCATTCCGCGCCGACAACGAGGTCAACGCGCTGGCCGCCGAGCTCACCCGTTCGCGTGACCAGCTCGCGCACCTGGACCAGCGCCTGCGGACGGCGGGCGACGAGAAGCATCAGATCGAGCTCCGTCTCGCGCAGTTCGCTGCCGAGCAGGAGGAGCTCGAGGCGCGGAAGCGCTCCCTTGAGGCGGACACCGACGAGCGGAAGGCCGACGCTCTCGCCGAGGAGCAGGCCCTCGCCCAGCTGAAGGCGGAGGAGGCCGGCGCCGAGCAGATCGCGGAGCGCGCGCGCCAGGACGTCAACGAGGCGACCACGTCGTCCGCGGCCGTCCGCGCGCAGCTCGAGGCGGCGCGCCGCCGCATCAGCGAGACGCGGGCTCGCGACGAGCGCACGCTCGCCGACCGCGAGCGTGTCAGCGAGGAGCTCGCGAACCTCGGCTCGCACGAGGCCGCCATCCGCAAGAGTGTCGCCGAGCGCGCCGAGGGCAAGCGTCACAGCGCCGAGGAGCTCTCTGCCCTGGAGCGCGAGCTCGAGGGCCTTCGCCCGCGGTCGCTCGACTCGGAGCGTGAGCTCGACACGGCGAAGAACGAGCTCGGGCTCAAGCGAAACCGGCTCCGCGCGCTCGAAGACCTGCACCGCCGCCTGGAGGGCGTGGGCACGGGAGTGCGCGCGCTGCTGTCGTCGGGCGACGCCGGTGTGCTCGGCATGGTCGCCGATCACCTGGAAGTGGACGAGGAGCACACGGCCGCGCTCGCGGGCCTCCTTGGTGAGCGCCTGCAGTGCGTGATCGTGTCGGAGCCGGAGCGCGGGCTCGCTCTGCTCGACACCCTGCGGTCCACCGGTCGTGGTCGCGCCACGATCGCCGCGCACAGCCCGCGTTACGTCGCCGGTGCACGGCGGACGGGGCTACCGGAAGGGCTGTCGCTCGGACATTTCATCGAGGTCATCCGCTATGCGCCGGAGCACCACGCTCTCGTGCGGAGCCTCGTCGGCGACGCCGTGCTCTGCCGCACGCCGGAGGACGCACTCGACGTCTCGCGCCGCGCACCGGGAGTCACCGCCGTCGCGCTCGACGGGACGGTCGCATACGCCGACGGACTCGTGAGCGGCGGTTCGAGCGACGACGTCGCGTCTGCGATGGTCGAGCAGAAGCGCGAAATCCGTCAGCTCACCGAGGAAGTGGCCCGCCTCGAGCACCGGGTGCACGAGGCCGCCGAGGAGCGCCGAGTGATCCGCGCTCGCATGACCGAGCTCGGAGCGTCGCTCGACCGGGCGCGCGCGGGAGCCCTGGAGAACGAGATCGCCCACGTCAGCGCCGAGAAGGATCTCGTGCATACGCTGGCGGAGATGGACAAGGCAACCATGCGTCTCGGAGCGCTGCACGTCGAGCTCGAGGAGCTCCGAGAATCGATCGAGACGTCCGTGCACGAGGAATCGCGCGCCCAGGGCGAGCTCGACGCCCTCGAGCAGCGGCTCGAGCACGCGCAGACGGCGCTCGCCCGCGCCTCGGAGGGCGCCGCGGCGTGGAAGGATCGCGTGGCGGGGCACACCGCGCTCGTCACGGAGCGCAAGGTGCGGCTCGCGCAGGTCGGCGAGCAGCTCGAGGCGACGAGCGCGACGCTCGAGCGGCTCTCGACGACCATCGTCGAGCACGAGGAGCGCATCCAGCGGCTCGAGCAGGACGCCGTCGATGCCGCGTCGCAGTTCGGCGAGACGGCCGCGAACATGATGATCTCGCGCGAGCGCCGCCTCGAGGCGGACGTCGCGGCTCAGGAGGTCCACAGGAGCCACGACGAAGCGCGCCGCCTGCTCGAGGAGATCCGCTTCGCGCTCGGGGACCGGGAGAGCGCGCTCCGGACGCTGCGCGCTGACCTGTCGGGCGCCGAGGAGCGAGCGAAGGACCACGAGCTGAAGCTCCAGAAGCTCGAGCTCGCGCGCGAGCACCTCCTCGAGGGCGTGCGCGATCGCTTCCGCGGGCTCGATCTGCACCGCGTGGTGGGCAAGTACCACGCGCGCCCGGCGCCGGACACCGAACACCGCCGAAGGATCGACGAGCTGTCGAAGCTCATCGAGCGCATGGGCCCCGTGAACCTGGACGCGAAGTCGGAGTACGACGACGCCGAGAAGCGCTACACGGAGCTCACGACGCAGAAGGACGACATCGAGAAAGCGCTCCTCGACCTCGAGCGCGCCATCAAGCACATGAACCGCGAGTCGCGACGGAAGTTCAAGGAGACGTTCGACGCGGTCAACGATCTATTCCGCAAGACGTTCCAGGAGATGTTCCGCGGCGGCCGCGCCGAGCTCAACCTGACGAACCCCGACGATCTACTCGAGACCGGTGTGGACATCGTCGCTCAGCCACCCGGCAAGAAGCTCGGCAACATCGAGCTCATGAGCGGCGGCGAGAAGGCGCTCACCGCGGTCGCGCTCATCTTCGCGATCTTCCGGCATCGCCCCTCGCCGTTCTGCGTGCTCGACGAGGTCGACGCGCCGCTCGACGAGGCGAACGTCCGCCGTTACAACGAGGCCATCCGCAGCATGACGGATCGCTCGCAGTTCATCCTCATCACGCACATCAAGAGCACCATGCAATCCGTCGACGTCCTCTACGGCGTCACGATGGGCGAGCCAGGTGTTTCCCGGATGGTCAGCGTGAAGGTGAACGACACGGCGACGAGCCGGAGCGAGCGGCGAAGCGCCCTCGAACCGAGCGAGGAGCCGCCACAGCAGCAGGGCTCCGTCGCGTCCGTCGCCT
>CAYUAW010000244.1:9007-11351 GCA_964442485.1 uncultured Polyangiaceae bacterium | reverse complement strand
GCGTGTACGACGCGCTCGTCCGCATGGCGCAGCTCTTCAGCATGCGCCACCCGCTCATCGACGGGCAGGGGAACTTCGGCTCGGTCGACGGCGATCCGCCTGCCGCCTACCGGTACACGGAGTCGCGCCTGTCGCGTATTGCCGCCGAGCTCCTCGAGGACATCAACAAGGAGACCGTCGACTTCATCCCCACGTACGACGAGTCGAACCGGGAACCGACGGTGTTGCCGGCGAAGTTCCCGAACCTGCTCGTCAACGGCTCCGGCGGCATCGCCGTCGGCATGGCGACGAACATCCCGCCGCACAACCTCTCGGAGGTGCTCACCGCGACGATCCGGCTCATCCACAAGCCGGACATGACCATCGAGGAGCTCCTCGAGATCATCCCGGGGCCGGATTTTCCCACGGCCGGCATCATCCACGGCAAGCTCGGTATCTACCAGGCGTACAAGACGGGCCGCGGCAGCCTGATGATGCGCGCGCGAACCATCGTGGAGCAGGTGCAGGGCAGCGAGCGCGAGCAGCTCGTCGTCATCGAGCTGCCCTACCAGGTGAACAAGGCGCGCCTGCACGCGAAGATCGGCGAGCTCATCCGCGACAAGCGCATCGAGGGCATCAAGGAAGCGCGCGACGAGAGCGACCGTGAAGGGATGCGCCTCGTCATCGAGCTGAAGAAGGACGTCTTCCCGCAGGTCGTCCTGAACCAGCTCTATCACCTGACGGATATGCAGGCGACGTTCGGCGTGATCAATCTGTCGATCGTCAACGGCCGCCCCGCCGTGCTGAACCTGAAGGAGATCCTCCAGTACTTCATCGAGCACCGGCGGGAGGTAGTCAGCCGCCGCACTCGTTTCGATCTGAACAAGGCCGAGGGGCAACGCGAGATCGTCGAGGGCCTCGGCATGGTGTCGACCGACACCGACCTCGTCATCAAGACGATCCGGGAATCCCGCGATCCCGACGACGCGCGCAACAACCTGATGCAGCTCCCGCTCGCCGGCCTCGAAGCTTTCGTCCGGCGCGCCGGGAGGCCGGAGGCGGAGATCCAGGCGGCGGCGAAGCGCAAGGACTACCGGTTGAGCGAGCGTCAGGCGCGCGCGATCCTGGAAATGCGGCTCTCGCGCCTCACCGGCCTCGAGCAGGAGAAGCTCGCCGGCGAGTACGCGGCGCTCTGCGACCAGATCGCGGCGCTCTCCGCCATCCTCTCCACGGATGAGCGGCTCTTCGAGGTCGTCGTGAAGGAGCTCGAGGAGATCAAGGAGAAGTACTCCGAGCCACGCCGCACGGAGATCGTCGAGAACGAGACGGAGATCCAGATCGAGGATCTCATCCAGGAAGAGCAGATGGTCGTGACCATCTCTCACCAGGGCTACATCAAGCGGACGCCGCTCACGACCTACCGCGCGCAGAAGCGCGGCGGAAAGGGCTCGAGCGGGATGGAGGCCCGAGAGGACGACTTCGTCAACCAGCTCTTCGTCTGCTCGACGCACTCGTTCGTCTTCTTCTTCAGCAACACCGGCAAGGTGTTCGTGAAGAAGGTGTACGAAATCCCGCAGGCGGCGCGAAACGCGAAGGGCCGCGCCATCGTGAACTTCATCGGGCTCGAGGAGGGCGAGCGCGTGGCCGCCATCACCCCGGTGGAGGAGTTCAAGGACGGCATCTTCATCACCACCTTGACGCGCGGCGGGCAGATCAAGAAATCGCCGGTGCTCGACTACGTGAACTACAGGGAGAAGGGCATCATCGGCGTCCAGATCCGCGACGACGACCAGCTCCTCAATGCGGCGGTCACCGACGGCACGCGGGAATTCGTCATCGCCACGCGCAAGGGCAAGAGCATCCGCTTCGACGAGCAGCAGGTGCGCTCGATGGGGCGCAGCGCGGCGGGCGTGAAGGCGATGGAGATCGACGACGACGATGCGATCGTCGGCCTCGCCGTGACGGAGCCGGACCGTCAGCAGGTGCTCGCCGTGTGCGAGCGCGGCTACGGCAAGCGTACCCCGCTCGAGGAGTTCCGTCAGCAGAACCGCGGCGGCAAGGGCATCATCCTCATCGACGCGAGCGAGCGGAACGGCCCCGTCGTCGGCATCGCCCTGGTGGGCCCGAAGGACGAGGTCATGATCGTCACCGATCGCGGGCAGACGATCCGGACGCCCGTCGACGACATCCGCGAGACGGGCCGTAACGCGCAGGGCGTGAAGATCATGAACGTCGACGACGGCGAGCGCGTCGTCGCGGTCGAGTCGGTCGGCGAGTTCCGCGCCGACGAGGCCGAAGGCGGCGAGGCAACAGACCCCGCGCCGGGAGCGACCACGGCAGGCGACGAAAGCGCGAACACCGACGA
>CAYUAW010000244.1:3947-8907 GCA_964442485.1 uncultured Polyangiaceae bacterium | reverse complement strand
TCGAAGGCGGTCCGCGAAGCCAAGACGACCCTCGCCCGCCTGCGCGCTGCGCACCCCGACGCCCACTGCGAGCTCGAGCACCGGAACGCCTTCCAGCTAATCGTCGCGACGGTCCTGTCCGCTCAGACCACCGACGTGAACGTCAACAAGGCGACGCCCGCGCTCTTCGCGAGGTGGCCGGACGCTGCGGCGCTCGCCGAAGCCGAGCCCGCGGACGTGGAGAAGGTCATTCAGAGCCTCGGTTTCTTCCGCCAGAAGACGAAGAGCATCATCGGGCTCGCGAAGCGCCTGGTCGAGAAGCACGGCGGCGAGGTGCCGCACAGCCTGGCCGAGCTGGTGCTGCTCCCCGGCGTCGGCCGGAAGACCGCCAACGTCGTGCTCGGCGTGGCGTTCGCGGCACCTGAAGGCGTCGTCGTCGACACGCACGTGCAGCGGATCAGCCAGCGCCTCGGCTGGACGAAGCACACCGAACCGGAGAAGATCGAGCTGGACCTCATGCGCCTCTTCCCTCGGGAAGAGTGGGACGCCATCGGTCACACGCTGATCTTCCACGGCAGGAGGATCTGCACCGCGCGAAACCCAGCCTGCGCGGCCTGCGCCGTGAATGACGTGTGTCCGTCGGCGTTCAAGGCCGAGCGCGTCGGTCGCAAGCCTGCCCGCGAGCGCCCGATCCCCGCTCGGTCACCTAAGAAAGCGCCGCCGAAGGCCGCGCGTGGCGCGAAGAAGAAGCGCTCCGCGAAGGCTCGCGTCACGGCCTGAGCATCTTCAGGAGATCTGCCGCGGCCCGCCGGACGAGGTCACCCACCGGGTAACCCACCTCGAGGATCCCCTGAACGCCCGCGACGAGCGTGACGAGCATCATCCCGACCGCATCGGCGTCGATGTCGGTTCGCACCGTGCCTGCCCCCTGTCCTTCGCGCACCGCGACGCCCACGCGGCGCCCCGCCTCCGCGAGCACCTCCACGTAGCGCGCGCGCACGCGCTCCGAACGGGTGCAGGCGGCCATGAACTGATGAAAATGCACGCCGCCGCTCATCGGGAACGCGCCGTGCCCGACCGCTGCCACGAAGAGCGCGATGGTCTTCTCCAGGTCGAGCGCCGCGTCACCCGTGGCGATGATGGCGTCCAGGAACCCCTCTAGCGCCGTGGTCATCACGGCGATGAGAAAGTCGTCGCGGTCCTTGAAGTGCACGTAGAACGCGCCGCGCGTGTACCCCGCGAGCGCGCAGATGGAATCGAGGCTCGGCGTGTCGATCCCCTCGGCGGCGAACGCCGCGATCCCCGCGGCGATGAGCGCCTCGCGCGTCTCGCGCTTCGCGTCGTCGCGAGACTTGCCGGCGCGGCTGCGCGCCTTCCGGGAGTCGGGCGCGTCGTCGGGCATCAAGCGGTGCTTCGAGTCGCGCGCGGCCTTCGCCGCGCGGGTACCTTCCTCGCCGCGCCGGGCTCGTCGAGCAAGCCGAGCAGCCCGTCGAGCGCCACCGCGTAGCTCCGGGGCCCGAAGCCCGCAACGCGAGCCCGGACGGCCGCGGCGATGCACGAGACGTGACGGAACGACTCGCGCGCGTCGGGGTTCGAGACGTGGACCTCCACTGCGGGGAGCTCCGCGCCCTTCAGCGAGTCGTGGAGGGCGTACGACGTGTGGGTCAGCGCACCGGCGTTGAGCAGGATGCCGTCGAACCCCGAGTCCTTTGCGGCGTTGATCCAGTCGACGAGCGTGCCCTCGTGATTCGACTGACGGCAGTCCACAGCGGCGCCGCGCAGGGCAGCGTGCTCGGCGAGCGAGGCGTGGATCTCCCCGAGCGTAACTCGACCGTAAATGTGAGGCTCGCGACGGCCGAGCCGTTCGAGGTTCGGCCCGCTCAGCACGAGGATCGAAAATCCGGGCTTCGACTTCCGAGTCGCGACCTCCCGGGTCGCCGCGGCCCGCGGCTTCGCCATCGTCCGACGCCGTCGCTGCTCAGACCAGCTGCTCGAGGAATTTCGGCGCGGAGGTGCGAAGCAGGTAGCGCCCCTTGCCGTAGTTGCCGTCCGGCGAGAGCGCCAGGGCCAGGAAATAGTTCTGATCCAGCACCCGGATCAGGGTCACCATCTTGTCGCTCTGGAAGGCGACTTCTTTCGTCGTTCCGGCGTCAAGCATCTCGGTCGCGCGCTGAATGGCCTTCACGACCACGCTGACCTCGGCGCCCACGGCTTCGATGTCGAAGGGCGTGCCCTCCTTCGTGTAAACCTCGAGCGGAATCCCCTCGAAGTCCATCAGGAGGCCGGCCAGGCCGCCGTCCGTCCCATCGACCACGCCTTTCAGCGCCTCTTTGAACATAGCCTCCAGGGTAGCTGTTTTCCCGGAAGCCGTGAATGTTTCGCCTGGTTCGGGGAGCCGGCTAGGCAGAGCGCCGGTCATATGGAACGATCCAGGAACCCCGAAACCCACCTTGACCCCCCTGTCATCGAACGGGTACCTTCGCCGCCGCCTTAGGGGCCGAATTTCGGCTCCCCTCAACGGTACTCGAGTAATAGCCTCATGCGCGCGAAAGCGGGGGATCCGCCTCGCACGATGCCTCAGAAGATCCTCGCTGGTCGTGCCGACGACCCGCTCTTGGGGGGAGATCTGGTGCATCTCAAAGTCGACCAGGTCGTTCTGTCGCGCGAGCCCCATCTCGCGGTCGCAGAAGCCGAACGCCTGGGGATGAAGAAGGCCGCGGTAGAGGTCGCCGTGGCGTACGACACGCGCTGCGTGTCGGCGGCGGGCGACGCCGAGAGCCCCGGGTTCCGCAGCGCGCTGAACTACGGGATGCTCGTCGCGCGGCCCGGGATCGGTTTTCCAGCGGCGGTGCACCTCGAGCGGTTCGCGGCGCCCGCGCGGCTCGCCATCACCGACGACCCGCGGCTCGCCGCCGTCGGGGGCGCCGGCATGCTCACCATCGTTGCCTCCCCCTCGCAGATCGGGGAGGTCCTCGCCACAGGCTCGTTCCGGATCCGTCCGCCGCGCAGCGTCCAGGTGCTCCTCTCCGGGCGCGTTCGTCCGTTCGTGTGCGTGCGCGACGCCGCGCTCGAGCTCCTGCGCCGCGGCCTGGGCGAGGTCATCGAGCGCATCGATCGCGAGCATCAAGCGCCGGTCGTCCTCGAGTTCGCCGGGCCGAGCGCGCGTCTTCTCTCGGTGCCGGAGCGGGCCGTCCTCTGCGGGCTCGCGCCGCAGCTCGGCGCAGCGGGTGCCGTCTTCGTGAGCGACGAAAAGACGGAAGTGTACCTGCGCGATCAGCGCCGCTCGAAGGCGCACCGCGCCCTCTTCCCCGATCCCGGCGCACCCTGCGACGACGTCATCACCATCGACCTCTCCGCCGTCGATCCACTCGTCATGGACGAGGCCGGCGCGGTCCGCCCCGTGCGCGAGCTCGACGGCAAGCCCGTCCACCAGATCATCCTGGGAGGCGACTCGGGCGCTTCGCTCCGTGACATGCTCGCTGCGGCTGCCCTCCTGAAGAGCAAGAAGGTCCCGCCGAAGCTCGACTTTCTCATCGCGCCGCCGTCCCGGCAGGTCCTCGAGGTGCTCGCGAAGTCCGGCGCCCTCGTCGATCTGATCGCGACGGGTGCGCGGCTCGTCGAGCCCGATCATCGCGTCATCTCGGGGGAGCTCTACCCGCCACCGCCCGGCGGCGCGTCGCTCCGGACGTTCGACCCGGAGCCGGGGATGCCGAAGAACCAGCGCTTCGTCGTCGCGTCGGCAGAGACGCTCGCGTACGCCGTCGCCTCCGGGCAGATCGGCGACCCGCGCAGCTTCAAGCGGCCCGTGCGCGTGACGGTGCCGCGAGCGCTGCCCACCGACGACGTGCTCGTCGTCCGCAAGACGAAGAGCAAGGGCAAGAGCGACGCGCAGGAGCGCACTCCCGGTGCGGTCGACGAGGGCGCGACGCGCGCGTGGACGGGCGCCTCGACGCTCGAGCTCGTGGCCGAGCTCCGCGCGCCCAGCCGACCCGCCGCGCTGATCCTCGCGACGCTCGACGACGTGCGCTGGGCAGCCGATCGCGCCGCGACGCTGGCGCCGAACCTCAGGGCGGTCATCGCATCGTACATCCCGAGCGGCACCGTGCCGATCTTCGCCGGGCTCGGCATCCTGGCGCTCACCGCCGACGGCAACACGCTGAAGGCGCTCGCGAAGAACACGTCCGTCGACGTGCCGGATCCCGCCTCGTGGAATGGCGCGGAGGACATCTCCGTCTCGTCCGGAGGCAGCACCCACGGGCTCAGGTGGGCGGCGGTCGGTGCCGAGCGCGGGTGGACGACCGCGGGCACCGCACAGCCCGCCGCATCGCCGCCCGTCTGAACGCCGCGCGGGACGCGCCTGCCCCCGTCCTTCCCGGAGAGCACGCCATGCAAGAAAGACCCTTCCGCGTTCTCGGAGTCCAGCAGATCGCCGTCGGTGCGCTCGAGAAGAGCGGCCTCGGCAAGCTCTACGTCGACCTCTTCGGGCTCGAGCGCACCGGCAATTACAGGAACGAGCGTGAGAACGTCGACGAGGACATCGTGCGCATCGGCAAGGGCCCACTCGCCATCGAGATCGACCTCATGCAGCCGATCGACCCGGAGAAGAGCCCCAAGGTGCACGTCCCTCAGCTGAACCACTTCGGCCTCTGGGTGGACGATCTCCACGCCGCCGTCGACTGGCTGACGAAGCAGGGCGTGCGCTTCACGCCCGGCGGCATCCGTCGCGGCGCCGGCGGCCACGACGTCTGCTTCATCCATCCGAAGGGCAACGACGAATCGCCCATCGGCGGCCAGGGGACGCTCATCGAGCTCGTGCAGGCGCCGCCCGAAGTCATCGCCGCTCTCGGCTGATCCGGGGAGGTCCCGCGGGGGACGGGCGCGGCGTCAGACGAGCTCTGTCGAAAGGTCCCGTTCGGCGACGCGCCCGACGCCGCAGCCGCGCCTACCCGTCGCGGAACCGATTCAATCCGTCGCTCTGTCG
>CAYUAW010000244.1:0-3847 GCA_964442485.1 uncultured Polyangiaceae bacterium | reverse complement strand
GACGCCGCAGCCGCGCCTACCCGTCGCGGAACCGATTCAATCCGTCGCTCTGTCGTGGCGCAGCCGCTCGAGACGATCGAGCACGTCCCAGTCGCGGCATTGCTGCTCGACGTACGACCAATCGAGCCCCGGCAGGCGCGCGAGGCCCTGAAGATCGAGGCGGTCCTTCGCGCGATCGGCGATGAGCTTCAGGACCAGCAAATCCTCGGGGCTCGCGACGCGTACGCCTCCCGGTGTCACCTTTGCGCGCGACACGACGGATGCCTGGAGCGCCGTCTTCGCGAGTTGCAGCTCGACGACGACCGTAGCGTCGGATGTCGCGAATCGAACGAAGTCCGGTCCCGACACGAGCTCCGCGCCATGCTGCTCCGACATGGAGAACCCCTCCTTCAGGAAAACCTCGGTGAGCCGCTTCAGCTGGACGGGCGCCGCGACGATCGTCACATCGATGTCCGCGGTGAATCGCGGCTCGAGCCACGCGTTGACGGCGTGCCCGCCGATCACGGCATAGTCGACGCCAGCCTGCGCGATGAGAGCCGCGACGAAACCGAGCTCTTCCTTCACGCCAATCCTAGCCGCGATAGAGCCCCAGGCGTCGTGCTCGCTCGAAGAACGGCGACGGATCATCCTCGCGTCGGCTCGCGTCTACCGATCCGCGGTGACTCAGATACAGGGCCCAGCTCCTGGCTAGCCGCTCGTCGAGCGACCGTGCCTGGTGCTCTTCGGCGGCCCGGGCGTGAGACGCCTCCTTGAACGCGCCGATACGCTTGAAATATTGCCGATCGCGCTCAGGAACGGCCATCACGACCCATCCTACCACAGGGTCGGAGTGGAGCCCGCGAGCCCATGAGCCGTCGCGGTCGCCGAAGGCGACTACTCGGATGTCTGCCAGCCGTGCCCGGAGCTTTTGCGTGCGAATCTGCCTCTTCTCGTTGTGCGGCCTGGCCGTCGGGTGCGCGACCGCGGTCTCCACGCCATCATCCGAACAGCAGGGCTCTGGGTTACCGGGTTCAACGACATTCGAGCCGATCCCGGGCGCCGTCGATCCGGCGTCGGGCAGCGGAGCTGTCGCGGCGAGCTGCACCCAGGGATGCGCAGTGTTCCCCGCGGCTCCGCTGACGGCAAACGTCAACGGAAAGGCGGTTCCGGGTGACGCCGCGACACGCTTCGGAAGCGCGGACGATTTCGACTCCGCTGGCGGACCCTGCATCGTCGAGCCGGCCCTCGCCGTCGGGTCCACGCCCGGGGCGCTCTTTCCGGCGAACTGGCTCCGCCCCAGGTTCCGCTTTCGCCCGGGCAAGCCGACCGACGATCTCTTCGAGCTCCGACTCCATGCGCAGAGCCTCGCCAGTGACCTCGTCGTGTACACGACCGACACGACGTGGGCGCTACCGGCCGAACTCTGGAAGGGCCTCGCCGGGGCCGCGCTCGATCAGCCCATCACCGTGACGGTGCGCGAGACGAGCTCCACGACGAAGAGCCGCCCCTCGGGTTCGCGCGGCACCTTCCGGATCGCGCCGGTGAACGCGGGCGGCACCATGGTGTACTGGGCCACGACCTCATCCGAGGTGACGCCGACGACGAACAAGCTCGCCGGCTTCCGCGTGGGGGACGAAGGAGTCGTCGACGCGCTCACCGTGCCTGAGGTCCAGGTGACCGACCTCGTCGCGGCAGGCGGGGGCGATCTGCGCAACAACAACAAGGGCGTCCCCCCGGGCCACGTCGAGTGCATCGGTTGCCACGTATCGACGCCCGACGGCGACGCCGTCGGCTTCACCGATCACTGGCCGTGGAACGACGTCGTCGCGTCGATCGCGCCGTCGAGCGTCGGCGCGGCACCTTCCTGGCTGACACCGGGCGCGGCGATGCTCCTGGATCAGCCATGGCTCGGGATGATGTCGTTCTCGAAATCACACTTTTCGGCCGGCGACCGGCTCGCGATCACGTCGTACCAGAAGCGCGGCACCGACGTCGGTTTCAACGACGCGGCCAACCAAGGCGGAGATCGCATCGCCTGGTTCGATCTGGAGACCAGCGCAAGCGTCCCGTGGACGCAGGGCCAGCCGGATCCGACGAACGCAGCCATCAAGGCGGCGCTGGGAACGGCCTGGGGGTTCGTCGCGCTCGATGGCGAAGCGCGCTCGGCGGTCACGCCGAGCTTCTCCCACGATGGCTCGAAGATCGCGTATACGTCCGCGTCGGCGACGCAGGACGGCCGCATCGGCGACAACGCCGAGACGGACATTCACGTCGTGCCGTTCGCGAACCGCGCAGGGGGCGCCGTCGTGCCGCTCGCCGGAGCCTCCACGAGCGGCGTCTCGGAGTACTACCCCGCGTTCTCCGCCGACGACCGGCTCATCGCCTTCAACCGGGCTCTGTCCACGTCGGGGAAGATCTACTACCGCCCCGACGCCGAGATAAACGTCGTCAGCGAAAGCGGCGGCACGGCGCTGCGCCTCGCGGCGAACGACCCGGCCGAGTGCTCTGGTGAGAAGAGCCCCGGAGTCATCAACAGCTGGGCGAAATGGTCGCCGAGCGTCGTGTCCGTAGGCGGAAAGTCGTACTACTTCCTGCTCTTCTCGTCGGCGCGCGATTACCCGGGCACGCACAAGGTCCCGGCGAACCAGTACAGCCCGAGCGACACGCGCGCCTCGCAGCTCTACATGACGGCGATCGTCGTTGACGACGCAACCGGCGCACTCACGACCTACGGCGCCGTGTACCTGTGGAACCAGGACCCAACGACGAGCAACCTGACGCCCGCGTGGGACGCCTTCAACATCCCGCCGGTGCCACCGCCGCGATAGAGTGGCGAGTCACAGAACCGGCACCCGAGAATCCGCCTTCATTTTGCATAGGGCAGGGAGAGAACCGCGGGCCACCGCGCCTGCTCTCCAGCATCGAATGAGAGGCCCTCCCCTGGACCAGGAACAGCTCGGCGCGCTGTGGGCGCACCCCCACAAACGCGCCAAGAATGGTCGCACCCAGGGTTTGGCGCTCGAGGTTGATCGGCCAACGCGCTCGAACCAAGATGGAAGGGTGTCCGAAACGCGCTCCGGAGTCCCACCAGCATATTCGAAGCCGCGGATCGTCGTCGCTCACTCCACCGATAGTCGCCCGGTTACCGCCGTCAAGAACATGCTGATCCAGGCATCGCTGGGGCAGATTCAGAACGCCGGGTTCTACGAACGATACTCGAAGCTCATCGAGCCACAGGTGCTCTGAACAGCTCCTCTCGAGTTTCGGCCCCGGTTGGGTCCCCATCGAGCTCGCCGACTCGCACTACGCTGCTTGCGATCGATTGAACCTCAGCATCGCCGACCTGAAGGTACTCGGCAGCGGAGTGGGCGATCGTATCCAGAATGCTTCGCTCGTATCTTCTGCGAAGAAGGACCGGCAGACGAGCGTGGATGTCTGGGCAGAGGTCGGTTCGCTGCACCGGATGTGGGACCGCCAGTATCAAGGCGGCAGCGTTCAGGTAACGCAAGCAGGAGCCCAGGAGATGCTCATGGAGCTCCGTGGCTTCGTCCTCACCCGACACTCGTATTTTCGGAACGCGAGCGTGCCGGCGGTCGGCGCGGCGTTCGTTGCGCTTGGCGTTCGAGTCAGCTCGCTGAAGATTTCCAGGTATGTCGCGGCGCGTGACGAACTGACGTATCGACTTCGCTGGACATGAGCGCTCTCCCGGCGTCGAGCGTGCCCGATGGCTACCGGGACGGGCTCTTCGCGTCGAGCAGTGCGAGCACCGCGAGCGAGGCCGCGGTCGGCGTGATGCGCTGCGCATCGATGTCACGCTCGGCCTGCTCGATGGCACGGGCGACGTCGGGACGCCCGAGGAAATGCGCAC
>CAYUAW010000243.1:8887-11354 GCA_964442485.1 uncultured Polyangiaceae bacterium | reverse complement strand
GTTCTTCCAAGACTGCTCAAGTCGAGGCTAGCGCGGCTCGATCGGAAGCTGCGCCCGCTGCCGCAGCCAGTGGTCGGCGAGCACCAGCGCCACCATCGCCTCTGCCATCGGCGGAAAGCGCGGCAACAAGCAGGGATCGTGACGGCCCTTCGTCCGGATGGTCGTCGGCTCGAGCGCGCGGGTCACGGTCTCCTGCTCGAGGGGCAAGCTGCTCGTCGGCTTGACGACCGCGCGCAGGACGATGGGCATACCGCTCGAGATGCCGCCGAGCATGCCGCCGTGCCGGTTGCTGTGTGTGGCCACTGCGCCGGTCGCATGAGACCCCGGCGCGGCGCTCGGCCGCGCGAAGCGATCGTTGTTCTCGCTGCCGCGCAGGCGCGCGGCGGCGAAGCCCACGCCGTATTCGACGCCGAGCACCGCGGGCAGGCTGAATAGCGCCTTCGCCAGATCCGCCTTCAGCTTGTCGAAGACGGGCTCGCCGAGTCCGGCGGGGACGCCGGTCGCGACGATCTCCGCCACGCCGCCGATGGAGTCCTGCTCCTTGCGCATGCGCTCGATGAGGGCGATCATCTCCGGCACACGCGCCGCGTCCGGGCAGCGCACGATGTTCGGCGTGCCGTCGGGGAGCGTCTCGACGCTCTCGAGCGTCACCTCGGCCGGGTCGTCGACTGTCGCCACGATGTCGCCGATCTGCTTCGTGTACGCGACGACGCGCCCGCCGAAGGCCGCCTGAAGGATCTTCTTCGCGACGACGCCTGCCGCCACGCGTGCGGTCGTCTCGCGCGCGCTCGAGCGGCCGCCGCCGCGGTAATCGCGGAAGCCGTACTTCGCGTCGTACGTGTAGTCCGCGTGCCCGGGCCGGTACTTTTCCTTCACGTCGTCGTAGTCGCGACTCTTCTGATCCGTGTTTCGGATCAGGATCGCGATGCTGGTGCCCGTGGTGCGCCCCTCGAAGACGCCTGCCAGGAGCTCCGGCCGATCTGCCTCGCTCCGCTGGGTCACGATGTGGCTCTGGCCAGGGCGCCGGCGCTCCAGATCGCGCTCGAGGTCCGCCTCCGTGAGGGCGACGCCGGGGGGGCAACCATCGATGATCACGACGTTTCCGGGGCCGTGGGACTCTCCCGCCGTGGTGATCCGTAGCGCCTGTCCGAAGCTCGAGCCGGGCATGACGTCGGCATTGTACTCCGCCGGATGGAAGGAGCCGGCGAAAAGCCGGTCCCGGGTTGCCGCGAAGGCGCGCCGCGTCTAATCCGGACTTTCCCGCGGGGCGACCCCGCCCGCATCGGGACCAATCCAAAGAGGAAGCCATGACACAGCCACTCACCATCCTTTCCGACGACGAGCGCATGCTGCGAGAAGCAGTCACGAGCTACGCGAAGGAACGCGTGGCCCCGCGCGCCGCCGAGATGGACGCGAAGGCGGTCATGGACCCCGCCATCATCAAGGGGCTCTTCGACCTGGGCGTCATGGGCATCGAGGCTCCGGCCGAGCTCGGGGGCGCCGGCAGCTCGTTCTTCAGCGCGATCCTCGCGGTGGAGGGGTTCGCGGAGACCGATCCCAGCGTCGCGGTGCTCGTCGACGTCCAGAACACACTCGTGAACAACGCCATCCTGCGCTGGGGCACCGACGCACAGAAGAAGCGCTACATCCCGAGGATGTGTAACGAGTGGGTCGGCAGCTACGCGCTCAGCGAGTCCGCGAGCGGCTCCGACGCCTTCGCGCTCGAGGCCCGCGCCGAGAAGCGCGGCGACAAGTACCTGCTCACCGGCCGCAAGCTCTGGATCACGAACGCCGCGGAAGCGGGCCTCTACATCGTCCTCGCGAACGTCGATCCGTCGAAGGGCTACAAGGGCATCACTGCGTTCCTCGTCGAGCGCAGCTTCCCCGGCTTCAGCATCGGGAAGAAGGAAGACAAGCTCGGCATTCGGGCGTCCAGCACCTGCGAGCTCGTGCTGGAGCAGGCCGAGGTGCCAGTCGAGAACGTCCTCGGCGAGGTCGGCAAGGGCTACAAGATCGCCATCGAGACCCTGAACGAGGGCCGCATCGGCATCGGGGCGCAGATGGTGGGCCTCGCGCAGGGCGCCTTCAATCACGCGATGGCGTACATGGAAGAGCGCAAGCAGTTCGGCAAGAAGATCAGCGACTTTCAGGGCCTGCAGTTCCAGTATGCGCACGTCGCGACGGAGATCGAGGCGGCGCGCCTCATGGTCTACAACGCCGCGCGGCTGAAGGACGCGGGCAAGCCGTTCATCAAGGAAGCGGCCATGGCGAAGCTCTTCTCGTCGGAGGTCGCCGAGCGCGCCGCGTCGCTCGCCGTCGAGTTCCTCGGCGGCGTCGGCTTCACGAAGGACTTCCCCGTGGAGAAGCTCTACCGCGACGCGAAGATCGGGAAGATCTACGAGGGAACGAGCAACATGCAGCTTCAGACCATCGCGAAGCTGCTGCAGGCCGAGGCGACACGCTGAAG
>CAYUAW010000243.1:0-8787 GCA_964442485.1 uncultured Polyangiaceae bacterium | reverse complement strand
AGGGCGTGAGGCGGCGCGGCGAGCGCCGCCTCAGTGATAGAGCAGCGACACGGCGAGCGAGGCGGAGGTGACGATGTCTTGCTCGCGCGCGACGGCCTGGCTCGATTGCTGCTCCCCCTCGATGCGCGCCACGATGCCGCGCGCGGCGAAGCCCACCGACCAGTCGTCGCTCGTCCAGAAGTCGTAGCCGAGCGTGAGGGTCATGCCCACGCCGAGGCCGCCGATGGTGCTGAAGATGGGGTCCTTCACGCCGGCGGTGGACGTCGCGATCCCGATGCCACCGCCCGCGTGAAACCCGCCGTAAGCGTCGGGGAACACGTCGATCGAGGGGCCCAGCATCGCAAACACCAGCGGAGTGCCGAGATCGATGCGCGACCCGCTGGCCACCTTCAGCTCCGTGGCGGGGAGCCCGGTGCCGAGCAGCGTCCCCGCGAACACGACGTGACGGAGCGGCGTCCCACCCACGGAGAGCTCGTTGAACACCGACGGACCGACGATGCGCGAGCCATCGCCGGCGAACGCGACGGACTCGGACGAACCGCCCTGCGTCTCGCGCCGGATGTCGAGCGAGGCGAGTCCGGCGGTGACCCGCAGGTAAAAGCCGTCGTGCTCGTGATATCCGAACGGATTCGCGTGGCCGCTCGCGCCGAACGCGACGGAAGCGACGAACGCAGCGACGGCTGGGCGAGACTTGAAAGAGGACACGACGGATACGGCGGGGCCGGGTCACCATGCCGTTCTGCGCCCGTCGTGCCAAGGGCGAAGCGGAATGGTAGCCTGTCCGGAATGCTGGCCGGACTCCGTGAAGGCCTGCTCGCCGGTGTGCTCGTCCTCGCTCTCGCGGCGTGCAGCGGCACGGCATCGAGCGGCAGCCGGGACACGGCAGGCGGTGCAGGCGGTGGCGTGTCGTCCGGAACGGGCGGCGCTCCGTTCTTCGGAATTGCCGGCGCCCAGAGCGACGCGGCGCTGCCGGTCATTCCCACGGGCCCGATCCCCGCCGGCTTCACGAAGGCGGACATCGGCGGCTACGAGCTCGGCGAACCGACCAGCGGCGACGCCGTCACGGAGGGCAGCGCAAGCACCCAGGACGCCGGCCCTGGCGGCGGCTGCGACGTGATGCTCGCGGTGGTCAGGGACTTCAAGGGCATCAACGAGGACGCGGGGCACCCGGACTTCGAGGCTTTCTCCGGAAAGGGTGCGACCACTGGACTGGTCGCCACAGCTCTCGGCGCGGATCGCAAGCCCGTCTACGCTTCCCACTGCGAGGCGCAGCCCGACAGGAAGCTCTGCCCCTACGGCCAGCAGACGACGAGCGTTGCCGACTTCGACCAGTGGTACCGCTTCACCGACGGAGTGAACAAGCCGTACGTCCTCTACCTCAGGTTCGCCTCCAACGCGGGCGTGTACACCTTCGCGAGCACCGCCTTCTTCCCGCTGGACGATGCGGGCTGGGGAAACTCGCCGCACAAGAGCCATCACAACTTCGGCTTCACCACGGAGCTCCACACCCGCTTCCAGTACCGGGGCGGCGAGCAGTTCTCTTTCACCGGGGACGACGACCTGTGGGTCTTCGTCAACGGCAAGCTCGCGATCGATCTCGGGGGCCTCCATCCCTCGAAGAGCCAGACCCTCGACATGGACGCCTCGGCGAACGACCTGGGGATCGTGAAGGGCCGCAGCTACGATCTCGAGCTCTTCCACGCCGAGCGCCACTCCGCGAATTCCGACTTCCGCGTCGACACGACGCTCTCCTTCGAGAACTGCGGCACCGTCGTCCCGGAGATCCGGTAGCCCATCAGCGTACGCGTTCGCGCCGGACGCGCAGCGTCACTCGTCCCGCCTCGCGGCGGACGGCGATCACGACGTCGGACCCCTCTGGACCCGCGAGCTTCTGCCGTGCATCGCCGAGCGACGACGGCGCGACGCGGTCGACGAGCTCCACGACATCCCCTTGAACGAGACCGCCGTGCTCGGCTTCGCTCCCCGGCGCCACCTGCGCGATCGCGAAGCCGCCGGATGGCGCGGACGCCAGCGTCACGGCGACGCCGCCGGTCGCCGTCGGTTCCCGGTCGTCGGACACAGGGTCGAGGCGGATCACGGCGTCGGCCGTGGTGCGCCCGGAGTCGACTGCGACGACCGTTCTCCCTCGACCCGAGCCGGGCGCGTACGCCTCCACGGTGAGCTTGCCGGGCCGCGCCCGTTCGATGCGAAAGCTCCCGTCCGCATGCGTGCTCACGGCGGACGACGGTGAGAGCACCGCGAGGGGAAGGACGGTGTCCACGGCTCCGACGGCCACGCGCGCGCCGGCCACGGGATTGCCTGCTCCGTCCACGACACGCCCCTCGATGACGCCCGGATCGGGCAGATCGACGGGATCGACATCGAAGGCCCGGTCCGCTCTTCCCGTCGGCACGACGGCGACGTCGAGCTCGACGCTCGCGTACTCGGGATGCGACACCGTGAGGTGAACGCGTCCGGGCGACACGTCGTCGAAGTGGTACGCGCCGCTCGCGTCCGTGAGCGCGCTCTTGCGGTGACCCTCGGCGACCAGCTCGACGCTCGCGCCTTCCACGTCGCGCCGACCGCGCACGGCCGTCACGTGTCCCTCGACCGCGATGCCGCTCGAGAGCCCGACGCGGATGGACGCCGGCGCCGCGTCGGTCTGGGTCGCCCACCGCGCGAACCCCGGCGCTTCCACCACGATGCGAAGCGGTAAACCCACGGCGTCCTTCACGACGGCCCTGCCGGCCGCATCGGTGAAGGCCGTCTCTCGCAGCGGCCGATCCGGATCGAGCGAGAGCGCGCTGACCTGCGCCATCTTCACCGGGCGGCTCGAGTCGTCGTCGACACTGAGCTCGAGCTCGCCGCGGAGCGCAGGCAGGGTGAGCTTCACTTCGGTCACCTTGCCATCGGCCACGGAGAGCCGGCGGCGCACGACGGGGCGAAACGGCTCTGTCGGTCGCGCCACGGTGACGAGCACGTCGGCGGGGAGGGTCGGCAGCGAGAACGTCCCGTCGTCGGCGGTCGTCACCGAACGGTTCGCCGTCCCGAGCGCCGCGACTGCCTCCACGCGAGCGCCCGCGACGGGCAGATCCGACTCGTCTACCACGCTGCCCGAAAGCGTGCCACCGCTGTCCATCACGACGTGGACGGTGGCGCTCCCGCCGGGCGCCAATGTGACCATATCGCTGGTCGCTTCAACGAACGACGGATGGCGGACCAGCGCGCGCACCCGACCTGGCGGAACCGGGACGGCCCGGAAGGTGCCGTCGCGCGAGGTCACCCACGGCTCCGCGTCGGTGCCTCCCGCGAGGAGCTCCTCCATGGGCCCCTGGGGCGGGGCCGGGCCCATCGGGCCCATCGGGATCGGTGGGACGGGGCCCTGCATCACGCCGAGCTCGCCCGCGGGCAGGAGCGGCGACGGCCCGGCGAGCGCCCAGGCGAAATGCGCCTTCTGGAACTCCGACGACAGTGGCGTCGCCGCGATGGGCATGCCGTCCAGATCGGTGCCCACGATCTCGACGGTCGCGCCGCCGACGGGGTGACCGTCACGGTCGACCACGTCTCCACGTAGCGTGCCGCCACGCAGCAGGGAAATGCGGACCTCGCCCGTGAGCACCTCCGGCACGCTCACCGTGGACTTCGAAACGAAGCCGTCCGCGCGTGCCGCGGTGACGAGCTGGCCCGGCGCCGCGGGCCCGAGCGTCACCTGTCCGAAGCCGTTCGTCCGCCCCTGGAGCGGAAACGAGCTGACGCCGCCCTCGACGAGGAGCACGTCGGCGTTCGGCACCACGACGGGATGGTCGCCCTCGCCATCGGTGACGACGATCGCCACCATCCGTCCCCTTCCGAGCACGAGCTTCACGCCGCGCGTCTCGCCGCGCTCCAGGTGAACCCCGAGCTCCGTCCTCGAGACGAGCGCGCCCATCTCCGCCTTCAGGTCGTAGGCGCCCGCGGCGAGCCCCGCGATGCGCGCGCGCCCGTCGGGGCCGGTCTCGAGACGGCGCGCCGGCCACAGCCCGGAGCCCGCGACCAGCACCGTCGCGCGCGGCACTGGTTTCCCTGCCTCGTCGACGACGGTGGCTTCGAGCGCGCTCGCGACGTGAAGCCGCACCGTGGTGTCGGCGAGCACGTCGGAGAGCATCGCTTGCTCGTACCCGCGCGCCGCCACGCGGAGCCTCCAGGGCGGCGCGCCGAGGCGTCGCAGCACCGCCACGCCGGCGTCGTTCGTGAGCGCACCGAACGGCAACGCCTCGCCCATCGACGCCAGGACCGTGGCCGACGGGAGTGGAGCGCCCGCCTCCGTCTCGGCGCGGACCGAGAGCGTATGCGCCGGCTCGAGCACGACCTCGGCGGCGCGCCGTCCCACACCGAGCGAGAGGGCCGTCGACGAACGCGCATAGCCTGGCGCTTCGACGAGCAGCCAGAACGACCCCGAAGGCAACGGCGCGAGCACGGCCAGCCCACGCGGGTCCGTCGTCGCCACGCCGGCCAGAAAGTACCTGCCGCCTTTCCCCCAGAACGCCCGCGCAGTGGCGGCAGGGACCGACATGCGATCCCCGGCGCGAAGCACGGTCACCGACAGCGCCGCGGGACGGACCGACGCGCCGGTGGACGGCGGCGCGAAGGTCAGCGTTCTTCCGACGTCGACGGACGCAGGGATCGTCGAGAGAAAGAGCACGGCCGCAACGGCCGCGACGAGCGCCGCGAAGGCCTCCGACCGGCGAGAGGCGACCACGAACCGACGATAACGCCGTTGGCCGACGAGCGCTTCCCGGAGCTTTCGCT
The DNA here is from genome assembly GCA_964442485.1 of uncultured Polyangiaceae bacterium. Taxonomy (GTDB): domain Bacteria; phylum Myxococcota_A; class Polyangia; order Polyangiales; family Polyangiaceae; genus DASZVB01. The sequence continues at coordinate 3,999 of CAYUAW010000243.1, read as the reverse complement.
ATATCCTGTATTTTCATGGCCCAGCGCGCGAAGAAGGGGAGCGTGGCGCGCTTCGCGCTGGCGGCAGGGCTCGTCGTGGCCGCTTGCCAGCATGGCCGCGCTCCGTTCGCGACGACGGCCGCCGCAGACGCGCCAAGAGCGAGAGACGCCGGCACTGATGCCCAGTTGCTGCACGTCACGCCCCCGCCGCTGCCCCCGCAGGATGCGCCGGGCGTGTGCGGCCGTACCGTCGTGCCGATCGCGCTCACGCCCGTGAATCTCTATTTCATCGTCGACGCCTCCGGCAGCATGTCGACGCAGATCGACTCGCCCGACTCGAACGGCGGTATCCAGAGCTCGCGCTTCGACGCCGCGCGCATCGCCATACGGGATCTGCTCCTCACGGTGGGCTCACGCGTGTCCTTCGGTGCAGCTCTCTTCCCGCTGAACAGCTCCGATCCGAACGACGCCTGCGCTCCGGGAGGCGAGGTGTTCCCGACGCATCCGGGAGACGGCGTGAGCTACACGAAGTCCGCTACTCCCGGCCCCGAGCTCGCTGGCCTGCTCCGCATCCTCGGCGCTCACAAGCCATCCGGGCTCACTCCGACGGCCGTGTCCATTGCAGCCGTGAAGACGGATCTCCTCGCACTTCCGGGCAAGACGTACGCCTTCCTGCTCACCGACGGTGCACCGAACTGCGACGCAGCCGCGACGTGCGATGCTTCCACCTGCACGGTGAACATCGAAGGCAGCTGCGGGCAGCCGCCCAGCGTCAATTGCTGCGATCCAGCGCTCGGGCTCTACGACGCGAGGTGGTGCCTCGACGCCGATCCGACGGTTGCCGCGGTGAAGGATCTCGCCGACAGCGGCATCGAAACCTTCATCATCGGCATGCCCGGCACCGAGGCGTACGCGAACCTCCTGAACCGTGTCGCGGAGGCCGGCGGAACCGCGCGGCCGTCGGATCCCGAGTACTACGCCGTCGAGGATTCGACCGACCTCTCCACGACCCTCCAGAGCATCGGGCTCAGCGTGGCGATCAGCTGTGACATCTCGCTCGAGCAGGCGCCGCCCGACAGGGAGCAGGTCAACGTCTACTTCGACGGCATGGTGATCCCGCTCGACGCTCAGGATGGGTGGACGTGGACTGGCGACGCGAGCCTCTCGATCGTGGGAAGCTCCTGCGAGGAGCTGCAGACCGGCAGGATCCAGCAGGTGCAGGTGATCGCAGGTTGCCCCAGCGTCACGCGATGACCGCCTCCCTGCTCTACCTCGATCCTCTCGCCCTCCGGCGCGGCGAGAAGTAACATCGGCCCCCGTGAACGCACCGGAACTCGACGCGCTCCGGCTCGCCATCGACGACGTCGATCGACGGCTCCTCGAGCTCATGACGGAGCGGGTGCGCCTCGTCCTCGCGGTCGGAGACGTGAAGCGCTCACGGCAGATGCCGGTCTACGACCCGGAACGCGAGCGACGCGTGCTGGATCGCCTGGCGTCGCTGGCCGAGGCGCCCCTTGACGGCGCGACCGTGCGTCGCGTCTTCGAGCGTCTCATCGACGAGATGCGCAGGCTGGAGCAGCATCACGTCACGAATACGCGCTGACGAGCACGAACGCGCTCAGTGCAGCGTGTGCCAGTGGCCTTCGTGCTCGACCTTCGGCACCTCGACGTCCACCGCCGCCGGCGGAAGCAGGGGCACATCGGGCGCCGCCGTCAAAGACTCGCTGCCGGGAAGGACGATGTGGACTCGGGGCGGAGGTGCGACGGATTGAGCGGCGGCCACACGAGCACGGCCGATCTCCACGAAGGCCTCCTCTCTCGCCCAGCGCTCGAGCGTCTCCTTGCTCTGCCGGCGACGCCTTCGCCACGCCAGCGCGAACAGCACGAGCACACCGATCCAGATGAGGCTCCCGCTGAAGAAGACGGGCAAGAAGCTGTAGCGCTTCGCCACGTCCTCGCGCCACTCGTGCTCCAGCGTCCACAGATCGACGCCGTAGGCGTCGCGCAGCGCCGAGGCGAACGGCTCGCCGTCTCTCAGCCGGGCAATCAGCGCAGGGAAACGCTCGCGGTCTTCCTGGCGTAGCAGAAACCGCACCACGTCCGCCGCCTCGGCGTACGCGATCTCGGCCTGCGCCGCATCGGGTGGAAAGCCGCGGTCGATGCGCGAGAGCGGGATGAGGCGGCCCGAGAGTGTCGATGTGGTCAGGGTGCGCAAGCGCAGCAGCGAGCTCTCGCCGGAGAGATGCACGGCCAGCCCTTCGTTGAACCAGTGTGGCACGCGCTCCGCGTCGCCGATTGCGTCCGCGAGGGCAAGATGCGCGAGCTCGTGCCGGAACACCTCCCCGATGTCGTAGAGGGAGTTCGCTTGCCCCGACTCCAGCGTCAAGAGCACCAGCCCGATCTCCGAGTAGGCCACGCCCGAAGCGTACTTCGGATACGGCGCACCCTCCGGCGCCAGCGTCGTCATCTCGAACGGCGTCCGCGCGACTCGCACGTGGACGTTGCGGAGCACGCTCTGCCCGAGCCGCCGACCGAGCTCCGCTCGAACCTCGTCCGCCTCGCGCAGCAGCGGCTGCACGCGCGCGCGCGTCGACGGCGGATACGCAAAATGGATCCACCCGCGATCCGCGACGTTGAACGTCGGCGGTGTCGGCGGGAGCTCGAGGGAGCGCCCTCCGCCGTGCGGCTGATCCGCCGGAAGCTGATACGACCCCGGGGCTTCGTTCACGGAGGGAGCGCCGGCGAACGCCATGCTCGCGCCGAGCAGGATCGACAAGGCGACACACCACCACCCGACGAACCGTCGAAACGCCGAGCGGGCAGCACTGCGGTTCCGCATGGAAGAGCGCGCCCCGCGGGGCGGCGCGTCTCTCAAAGGTAAAAACGGCACCTGCATTCGTCAACGTGGGGGCCGGTCGAACTCCTTTGGCCCAGACAAACCCGCGGAACCTGGGCACGGGCAGTGGGCGAGCGCCCCCGGAAGGAGCACATGTGCATCATCGCCGCCGCGGAGGCACCGTTGCATCGGGGAGAGCGCTCGTGACGCGAGGGCGCCCGTCGCTCGACCGTAGCGTTCACTTACCTGCGGGGGCCGGCTCGTGCTCGCCGAGGCCAGCACCGATCGCGAACGCCACGGGAGCGCCTGCAGAGAGTGGCGCGCAGAGCCCTGGCGTAAGCGCGGTGGTCGCGATGCCGAGCATGACCGCACACGCCCACAGAGCGGCGCCTGCACGCGCCCGAAACCGTGCAGCGCGCGGCGAGATCACGATGGCCGCTGCGAACAGCAGAGCCCCCGTGAGCGCGTCGACGAGGCCCGGAACCAACGGCGTCGCAGAGGGAGCGCCGGCCCCACGCAGCACGAGCACGACGACTGCTCCGCCCGAGGCGAGCGACGCAACGACGAGCGCCGTCATCGCGACTCGCCCCGCTGTTCCCGCCTGGCGCGCGGTTCGCAGCAGGCGCCACGCGACGGCGAAGGCGAGCGCGAGGATCACGAGCGCGACGAACGCGAACGTCACGCCGCCGAGCGCGCGGTGATGAGTGACGCGCTGGAGCGCGGCCGAGAGTACGGTGAGTGGAAGCGTCGCAAGTGCGGCACCGGCGATTGCTGCGAGCACGACGTCTCCGAGCGGGCGCGCACGGCGCGTGACGACCACGCCGACTCCGAGCAAGAGCGACGCGGAGCCGAACAGCGCAAGGAACGCGACGCCAACGGGCAGCGTCGAGCGGAGGCGTGCGGCGTCGATCGCGGCCCACACGACGGCGGCGACGAGGGCGACGAGGAAGTCGGTGGAGAGAGACGAGCGCATTGCTGGGAGTCAGGGGCGGGGAGAGACCGGAGCGGGAGCACGAGCGGGCGGGGGAGTGGGAGGGAGAGCGGAAGCGGGAGGGAGAGCGGGAGCACGAGCGGGAGGGAGAGCGGGAGCGGGAAGGAGAGCGGGAGCGGGAACGGCGGAGGCAGGGGGCGGGGAGGCGGGGGGGCGCGCGGAGGAGGAGGAGGGAATGGAAGTGGGGGGGGAA
>CAYUAW010000242.1:8609-11374 GCA_964442485.1 uncultured Polyangiaceae bacterium | reverse complement strand
GACGTGTTCTGGCAGTCCGACTCGCCCGCCGCGGGGCAAGCGACGGCGGCGTTGACCGTCGCCGCGGCGGACGCTCGCAGCACGGCGGTGCTCGACCTGCCCGCGGGGGCCGTCGTGACCAACGCGTATATTTATTGGGGAGCGCGGCGCACGGGGACCACCGCGGACACGACGGTGGTCGTCGACCGGCCCGGCACTGCCGCGACGACGCTCACCGCGGCGTCGTCTTACGTCATCGCCCAGGTGGGCGGTGACGTCGTCTACGAGTCCGTCGCGGACGCGACGGACGCCGTGCGTGCGCTCGGGGAGGGCGCGTACCGCATCTCCGGCGTGGATTCGGTCTCGCTCACGAACCTGAACCAGGACGTCGCGTTCGCCGGCTGGTCCATCGTGGTCCTGTACAAGCTCGCGACCGATCCGCCGCGGAACCTCGCCGTGTTCGACGGCCTCGACGGCATCACGACGGGCAGCTCGTCGAGCGTCTCGCTCAGCGGCTTCACCGTGCCGAACGCGGGCTTCGACGCGAAGCTCGGGCTCATCGCCTACGAGGGCGACAACGCCTTCACGGGCGACTCGCTCCTCTTCGGCAAGGCGCCGCTCGCCGCCGCGAACCAGCTGAGCGACGCACAGAACCCCGCGACGAATTTCTTCAACGGCAGCCGCTCGTACCTGGGCGCCGCGGTCAGCAACGCCGGGGACCTGCCGCGCCTCGCGGGGACGGCCGGCACCATGGCCGGCATCGATCTCGACGTCGTCGACGTCACCTCGCGCATGGCCGCCGGGCAGACGTCCGTGGACATGCAGGCCACGACGACCAACGACATCTACTTCCTCGGCGCGTTCGTCACGTCGATCTCCACCTTCAAGCCGGATTTCACGACGTCGACGAAGTCGGTCAGCGACGTGAACGGGGGCGTCGTCGCGGCGGGCGACGACCTCGAGTACACCATCGTGGTCGCCAACACCGGCAACGACGATTCCGCGGGGACGGTCGTCACCGACGTCGTACCGGCGGGCCTCACCTACGTCCCCGGCTCTCTGAAGGTGACGTCGGGGCCGAACACCGGCGCGCTGACGGATCAGCCGGGCGACGACGTCGGCGAGTACAGCGCGTCGAACCACACCGTCACCGTCCGCGTCGGGACCGGTGCCACCGCGAGCGCGGGCGGCTCGGTGGCCATCGGCGCGACCACCACGGTGGTCTTTCGCGCCAAGATCAACCCGACGACCTACGGCCTCATCTCGAACCAGGCCCTCATCGGGGCCGGCGGCAAGAGGGGCTCTCCCACCGCGAGCACGCAGACCGACGGCAACGCGAACGGTCCCGGGGCGCCCCCTACCACCATCGGCGTCGATCAGTGCCAGCTGGACACGGATTGCCCGATGGCGACGCCGCACTGTGACACCGGCGCGACGCCCAAGGTGTGCGTGCAGTGCCGCACGAACGCGGACTGCACCACCGTCGGCACCACGTGCGACCTGACGACGCATGCCTGCACGTGCATGGGCGCTGCAGCGAGCTGCGTCGATACCGACGGCGACGGCCTCCCCGACGGCGACGAGACGAAGATCGGGACCGACCCGAACGACGCCGACAGCGACGACGACGGCGTCCCCGACGGCAAGGAGGTGAACCCGGGAAGCGACACCGACGGCGACGGCCTCATCAACGCGCTCGACCCGGACAGCGACGACGACGGCCTCTTCGACGGCACCGAGCTCGGCTTCGATTGCTCCGGGAAGGGCACGAACGCGGCGCTCGGGCACTGCCGCGCCGACGCCGACAAGGGCGCGACGAAGACCGATCCGCTCGTCGCCGACACCGACCAGGGCGGCGTCAGCGACGGCAGCGAGGACACGAACCTGAACGGCGCCCCCGATCCCGGCGAGACGGATCCCACCGCCGGCCACGGCGCGGACGACACGACGACGATCGACACCGACCACGACGGCCTGTCCGATCCGCTGGAGCACACGCTCGGCTCCGATCCGAACGACGCGGACACGGACAACGACGGCTTGCCCGACGGCCAGGAGCGCAACCCGTCCGACGACACGGACGGCGACGGGCTCATCAACGTCCTCGACGTGGATTCCGACAACGACGGGCTCTACGACGGCACGGAGGAGGGCAAGGGGTGCCCGAATCCGCCCACCGCGCCCGGGCACTGCATCGCCGACGGTGACATGGGTGCGACCAAGACGTCGCCCGTGCTGCGCGACACCGACCACGGCGGCGCGTCGGACGGCAGCGAGGATCCGAACCGAAACGGCGTCGTCGACACCGGTGAGCGCGATCCGACTGCAGGGCACGGCGCCGACGACAGCATGGTCGTCGACAGCGACGGCGACGGCCTCTCCGATCCGCTCGAGACGGCCATCGGCTCCGACCCGCACGACGCGGACACCGACGACGACGGCGTCCCCGACGGCAAGGAGGCGAACCCCGCCGACGACACCGACGGCGACGGCAAGATCAACGTCCTCGACCCCGACAGCGACGCCGACGGTCTCGCCGACGGGACCGAGGACGGCCTCGGCTGCAGCAACCCGGCCACGAACGCCGCGGCGATGCACTGCGTCCCCGACGCCGACATGGGAGCGACCACGACGTCGCCGCTCGACCCCGACACGGATCACGGCGGCGTGAAGGACGGCGTCGAGGACGCGAACCACGACGGCAAGATCGAGACGGGCGAGACCGACCCGAACGATCCGAAGGACGACCATCCGACGAGCACGCCGGGCGACGCGGGCGTCGACAG
>CAYUAW010000242.1:6712-8509 GCA_964442485.1 uncultured Polyangiaceae bacterium | reverse complement strand
GACGCTTCGAGCTCCGCGGTGGGAGCCCTCGTGGCACTCGGTTCAGCCCTCGCCCTGCGCCGGCGCCGCAGGGTGAAATGAACGGCGACTGCGCTTCCTTCGTGCTCGCGCTCCGCGCACGTCACATGCGCGCACGTGCGTGAGGGGCATGCCCCCTCACGCCTTGGGCCGCGTATCGGAGCCCGCCGGAGCGTACCGAAGGACCCGTACCTTCTCGATGGTGACGAGCGCGCCCCCCGTCAGCATCTCGTCGAGAATCGTCATGAGCTTCTCGACGTGCTCGTCGTCCTCCACGATCTCGATCAGTATGGGCAGATCTGCGGAGAGCTCGACGAGGTTCGCGGTGTGAATGACGCTGCGCGCTCCGAAGCCAGCCACGCCGTGGATGATCGTGACGCCGGCAAAGCCTTCTCGTCTGAGCCGCTCGATCAGCGCGCGCTCGAGCGGCGTGTGGTGCCACTTGTCGGAGTCTCCGATGAAGATGCGGACCAGCGTGCGTTCACCGTCCAGAACTCGCATGGTGTCTTCCTTTCTTCACGTACCGAGGAGACGCCGCGCCACGGCCAGGCCGAGCAGACCCGCCGCAAAGCACGCGGTCGTGGTGAGGGCGTAGTTGAGCAGGCCGGCTGCCCAGGCGCGTTCCTGCAGGAGCCGCGTGGTCTCGTAGTTGAAGCTCGAATACGTGGTGAGCCCGCCCATGAAGCCGGTCGTCAGTGCGAACCGAAGCGTAGGTGGGATGAGCTCCGTCGTCAGCGCAGCGTGCATGATCGCCGCAATCAGGAAGCAGCCGGTCACGTTGACGATCAACGTACCGTAGGGAAACTCGGTACCGAGCGCGCGTCCGGCCCAGACACCCACGAGGTATCGGGTGCCCGTCCCGAGCGCGCCTGCAAAGCAGATCCACAAGAACCGCTCCATCCCATTGCTCTCCTGATGCTCATGGCCCGACTACGGGAAGCCTTCGCTGGGCGCTCGCGACGGGGAGCGCAGCTGCGCGCGCGGGTGCCCGCGGCGTGACGGCCTTCGGCGCGACGCTCTCGGGGCGCGCTGCCCAGGCGGAGAGGAGGTCGCGGTCGAGCAGGTGCGTCGGCACGACGTTCTTCAGCGCCGCGAACATCACGCTGCGAACGTCGGGGGAGCCCTGCTCGAGGGAGTCGAGGAGCGCCGTCATCGCGTCGCGCTTCAGGTTCGGCTGAGAACCACAGAGATTGCACGGCAGGATCGGGAAATTGCGCAGTGCCGCGTACTCGCGGATGGTGGATTCGGGGCACTCGATGAGCGGGCGGATGACCGAGAGCTTTCCGTCGTCCGTGGTGTAGGCGGCCGGCATCGCCTGCAGCTTACCGGAGTAGATCATGTTCATCAGGAACGTCTCCAGGGCGTCGTCGCGGTGGTGCCCGAGGGCCAGCTTGTTGCACCCGAGACGCTCCGCCGCCGAATAGAGGATGCCGCGCCGGAGACGCGAGCAGAGCGAGCAGTAGGTCGCGCCGACGTCGACCTTGTCGACGACCACCGAGTAGGTGTCCTCGCTCAGGATCTCGTAGCGGTGCCCCGATTGACGGAGCCACTCCTCGAGCGGGCGGCCGTCGTAGCCCGGCTGACGCTGATCGAGATGCACGGCGCAGAGCTCGACCTCGAACGGCAGACGGGAGACGAGCTTGCCGAGCAGCTCGAGCATGGTGTAGCTGTCCTTGCCGCCGCTCAGCGCAACCAGGACTCGATCGCCCTTCGAGAGCAGCTGATAGTCCTCGCACGTGCTCCGCATGCGGCGGTACAGGGTCCGTTCGAGCTGCTCGA
>CAYUAW010000242.1:0-6612 GCA_964442485.1 uncultured Polyangiaceae bacterium | reverse complement strand
TGCGGCGGCGGCCTCGTGCGGGGAGCCGTCTATCTCTTCATGGGGCGCCCGGGCACGGGGAAGACGACGCTCGGAAACCAGCTCTGCTTCGCCCACGCGAAGCAGGGCGGTCGCTCCGCGTATCTCACGCTCCTCGCGGAGTCGCACGCCAGCATGCTGAAGAACTTCCAGCAGATGCGCTTCTTCGACGCGTCGATGCTGAACAAGGGGGTGTCGTACGTGGGGGCCTACCGCGCGCTCCGCGACGGGCAGCTCCGGGGGCTGCTCGACATGGTCCGTCGCGTGATCAAGGACGAGAAGGCGACGTTGCTGATCATCGACGGCATCACGCCCGCGCGCGCCGTCGCCGAAACGGAGCTCGCGCTGAAGGAGTTCGTCGTCGAGCTGCAGATGTTGAGCAGCATGATGGGATGCACGACCGTCTTGCTGGCGAACATGACGGCGGAGGACGCGAACGGCCCGGAGCACACCATGGTCGACGGGCTCATCGAGCTCGCGTTCGAGCGGCACAAGCGCCGGACCGTACGCACCATCGAGGTGCTGAAGTTCCGCGGCAGCCGCCACGTGCTCGGCCGGAGCGAGCTCGTCATCTCGGACGACGGCATCCAGGCGTTTCCGCGAGCAGAGGAGGTCATGAACGGCATCGACCGCGCTCCCCCGTCGGAGCACGTGCGAGTGAAGACCGGAGTCACGGGCCTCGACGAGATGCTCGGCGGAGGACTCATCAAGGGGACGACCACGGTCATTCTCGGGTTTTCCGGCAGCGGCAAGACGACGCTCGGCCTCCATTTTCTGGACGCCGGGGCGGAGGCCGGCGAAAATGCGCTGCTGTTCGGGTTCCACGAATCCCCGTCGCGCCTGCTGCAAGGTGCGGACTCGGTGGGGCTCAAGTTGCGCGAATACGCGCGCGAGGGACGTTTTGTCCACCTGTGGCGGCCGCCACATCAGATGGGGCTGGACCAGCTCGGGGCACAGCTTCTCGAGCACGTCGACCGGTTCGGGATCCAGCGCCTGGTCATCGACAGCCTGGACGGGTTCCGCCTCGCCGCCACCGATCCCACCCGGACGATTCAGTTCGTCACGGCCATGGTCAACGAGCTGCGAGCGCGCAACGTTACGGTAGTGCTCACCGACGAAACACTGAAGCTATCGGGGCCCGAGGTCGAGATGCGCATCGACGGAATGTCGGCGCTCGTCGATAACCTCACGTTGCTCCGCTACGTCAGCGTCGGTTTCAACCTGCGACGCTTGATCTACGTCCTGAAGGAGCGCGCGAGCGACCACGAGCTGACGCCGCGAGAGTTCTTGCTCAAGGGGCAGGGCATTTCCGTGGCGAACGACGGCGCGAGCGCGGCCGAGATCCTCGCCGCGACCAGCGCCTTCCCGGTTCCATACAGGCGCGACTCCGGCGAATTCTGAGCGGCGAGAAATGCCTACAGGTCCCCCCACCATCCTGCTCGTCGACGACGAGTACGCCGCGCTCGAGGTGCTCGAGCTGTTGCTGCGCGGGGAGGGCTTCGAGGTCGTGACGGCTTCGGATGGGCAGCAAGCACTCGACGTCGTCGGACAGCGCCACGTCGATCTCGTGATCACGGACTACAAGATGCCTGGAATGGACGGGCTCGAGCTGTGCGAGCGACTGCAGGCCGATCCGCGATTTTCGTCCATCCCGATCTTCATGACGAGCGCGACGTACGTCCTCGAGAAATCGCCGCCCGCCGGTGTCGTTCGATTCGTACAGAAGCCCATCAAGTGGGTGGCCCTCCTCGCACAGATCCGGAGCACGCTGACGAATCGGTCCACGGTGTAGCCGGAGCCACGAGACGCCGCGCGCCCCGCAAGCCTTGCGATGGCCTGACCTTTTTGCGGCCGTGGAGCTTTGCTCCCCGACGGAGATTGCATCCCTCCCGATCCCCATTCAGTGGGCCCGGGGCGTGCAGAGTTACGTGCTTGCGTGCCCAGGGCGAGCCGGTAAGATGTTACGTTTGGGCCGGCACATCGCTTGCTTGAGAGCGTCTCTCGCTCGCTCGGAACGACAATGAATTCGGTGTCATACCCAGGGGTCGGCTCTCGCACATCCAGCAGAGCGAGGCGCCTCTTCGTCGTCCTCGCCACCGTGCTCGCAGTCGTCGGGGCGTGCTCGCGTGACAACCACGCGCCCGCGACCGGCGGCGGCAACACCGGGCCCACGTTCGTCGACCAGGGCAAGGCCTGCGACCCGGACGGGGAGACGAGGGACTGCGGACGCGTCGAGCACCGCGACGGCAACTACGTCACGTGCTCGGTCGGACACGCGGTGTGCGCAGGCGGCAAGTGGAGCGCGTGCATCGGCGATCGCATCGTCACGCGGACGATCCCGAACCTGCGCCTCGGGTTGAACGGGCTCAAGCTGCTCGCGGGCCCCACGTCGCCCGCATGCACGAACGTCTGCGATCCCTACTGCACCACCTTGCAGCCGGATCCGCAGGACGTCGACGCGTCCACGGTCACGCACGCGCCCGACGGCGGCATCACGCTCCTGAAGGACGCGGCGGGCGCGCCCGTCAACGGCAACTGCACCGGCCTCCAATGCCAGATCGCGCGCTGCGCGAATGGCACCTCGACCACGCTTTCCGGCACTGTCTACGATCCGGCGGGTAACAATCCCCTCTACGACGCCCACGTCTACATACCGATCGATCCGAACGCGGTCCTTCCGCCCTTCGGCTCCGGCGCGACCTGCGACACGTGTGGCGGCGCGGCGTCGCTCGACGCCTTGCAGGCGACCACGACCGACGCGAGCGGCCACTTCACGCTCACGAACGTGCCCTCCGGTTCGAACATCCCGGTGGTCGTCCAGATGGGCAAGTGGCGTCGGGAGCTCCTCCTGACCAAGGTCACCGACTGCGTCGACAACGCGGTGGCCGGCAACTGCACGGCGCCCAATCCCGCCGATTGCGTGTTCCGGCTCCCGAGGAACCAGGAAGACGGCTACGACCCCGCCGCCGGGGCGTACTCGAACGCGGATCTTCCGAAGACGGCGATCATCACCGGCGCGTCCGACCCTTTCGACTGCCTCCTGCTGAAGGCCGGCATCGATGCGCAGGAGGTGAGCGACTACACGACGGGCAAGCGGATCCACTACTTCCACAGCGACACGAAGCCCGGCAACAAGCTCGACCCGACCTACGGGTTCCAGGTTCCAGGTTCCACCCTCTGGGACGGTGCGAACGGCACTCAGCCCAGCATGTGGGACTACGACGTGGTGCTCCTGCCGTGCGAGGGCGCGGCGGTGGATCGCGGCTGGGCGACGCCGTACCAGAACCTGATCAGCTACGCGAATGCGGGCGGCCGCGCCTTCATGACGCACTTCGGGTACTCGTGGCTCGAGTTCCCCGCCGGCAAGGGATACGTCACGGGCGACAACTGGTCGCCCGTCGCCAACTGGTCACCGACCGGAGCGGCGATGACCGGCAGCATCAACACCCAGGATCCGCTGACCGGCATCGTCGACACGTCCTTCCCGAAGGGCGGCGTCTTCTCGCAGTGGTTGCAGAACGTCGGCGCGACCATCGTGCCGACGCGCCTCACCATCCACGAGGGCCGGCAGGATCTCGTGTCCATCGGCTCGGGCGTGCAGCAATGGATGTCGGCGAAGGATCAACAGTACGCACCGTCGCCCAACTACACGAACCTCTTCACCTTCAACACGCCGGTCGGGGCTTCCGCCGCGAACCAGTGCGGGCGCGTCGTGTTCAGCGACTTCCACGTGTCGGCAAACGCGCTGATGCCGGCGACGAACTCCTGCATCAAGGACGGTGATTGCGGCTTCGGCGGGACGTGCGGCGGGTCGACGCGAGGGGTCGTCGGGCAGTGCAACGAACCGTGCGGCTCGAAGGCGGACTGCCCGAACCCCGGCTTCACCTGCGCCGGAGCCGCGGACGGCACGTGCACCCAGACGACCTGCACGAAGGACAGCGACTGCGGCACCGGCCGGTTCTGCCGTGGCGGCCAGTGCACCTGCGCGGGCGACACGGACTGCAACGGCGGCACCTGCGGCGGCAAGACGTGCAGCCCCATCGCGTGCACCTCGAGCGCCGCGTGCGGCGGAGGGACCTGCGGCGGCGGCGTGTGCAACATCGTGACGTGCCACAGCGACGCGCAGTGCGGCCTGGGCACCTGCGGTACCGTGACGCCCGGCACCTGCGCGGCCGGGTTCGTCTGCCACACGGATTCGCAGTGCGGTCCGTCTGGCACCTGCGGGTCGGGCACGAGCTCGACTCAGGGCAACTGCTCGACGAACGCGACCGTCTGCCACCGCAATACGGACTGCGACAGCGGCTTCTGCGGTTCGGGCACCGGCTCCACCGCAGGCGTCTGTGCGCGAATCAACACCTACGTCTGTCACGCGAACACGGACTGCGACAGCGGCTTCTGCGGCTCGGGTACCGGCTCCACCGTCGGCAGCTGCTCGACGGGCGCCACGGTCTGCCATACCGGTGCCCAGTGCGACAGCGGCTCCTGTGGCTCGGGCACCGGCTCCACCGCGGGTACCTGCAACACGAACGCGGCCCTCTGTCACCAGGGCACCGATTGCGACAGTGGTTCCTGCGGCTCGGGCGTGGGCTCCACGGCAGGCGTCTGTGCGCGGACGAACACGTTCGTCTGTCACGCGAACGCCGAGTGCGACAGCGGCTCGTGCGGCTCGGGCACGGGCGCGACGGCAGGCACCTGTTCCACGGGCGCCACCGTCTGTCACTCCGGCGCCACCTGCGATAGCGGCCTCTGCGGCACCGGCACCGGTTCCACCGCTGGCACGTGCAGCACGAACGCCACCGTCTGTCACTCGAACGCCACTTGCGACAGCGGCTCGTGCGGCTTCGGCACGGGTTCCACCATCGGCAAGTGCACGGCCGGCGCATGCGGCAGCAACGCCGACTGCGGTACGAGCGGCACCTGCAGTCCGACGACGCACCAGTGCACCGCCGGCGGCTGCGGCGCGGACACGGCATGCGGCACACCTGGCGGCGGCGGCGTGTGCACCGGCGCGAAGTGCAGCACCGCTACCTGCGCCGGCGACGCCGCGTGCACCGTCGGCCACCTCTGCAACAACGCCAAGTGCGCGACGCAGACCTGCGCGGGCGATGTCGCGTGCACCGTCGGCCACCTTTGCAACAACGCCAAGTGCAGCACGGCCGCGTGCGCCGGCGATGCTTCGTGCCTCGCGACCGGCTCCTGCACCGGCTCCAAGTGCAGCACCGCCACGTGCGCCGGCGACGCCGCCTGCACCGTCAGCGGAGTTTGCAACAACGCCAAGTGCGCGACACTCGCCTGCGGGGCCGATGCGACCTGCACGGTCGGCCATCTCTGCAACAACGCCAAGTGCAGCACGCCGGCTGCCTGCGCGGGTGACGCCGCGTGCCCGGCGAGCGGGGTCTGCACCGGCTCCAAGTGCTCCACGAAGAAGTGCGCGGGCGACCCGGGCTGCCCCGTCGGCAACCTCTGCAACGGCGCGAAATGCAGCACGTCCAGCTGCAAGGTCGACACGCAATGTCCGCTCGGCACGTGCACCAACTCGAAATGCGCACCGCCGCCCTCGTGCGGACAGGTCTCGGATTGCGGTACCGTCGCGGGCACCAAGTGCACGGGCGCCAAGTGCAGCGCAAGCGCCTGCACGACCGCCGCGGACTGCGGCGCGGGAGGCCTCTGTGGCGGCAGCTGTGGTGCGTTCACGTGCACGAGTGCCGCCGACTGCGCGAGCGGTAACTGCACGGGCGGCATCTGCGCCTGCACGACGGGAGAGGATTGCGGCGGATCGCAAGCGTGCACGGGTGGCGCTCAGGGCACCTGCCAGCGCTCGTGCACGAGCGACACTGATTGCGCTCCGGACAAGTGCGTCGGCGGCAAGTGCGGCGGCTGCGAGAGCACCGGCGACTGCCACGACTTCGGAGCGACGGCGAGCTGCAGCGGCATCCCCGCCGGGAACTTCGGCACCTGCAGCCCGTTCGCCAGCGGGCTATTCCCCGAGAACTGCAAGCAGGGCGCGCTCTCGCCGCAAGAGAAGGCCCTCGAGTTCATGTTCTTCGACCTGACCTCGTGTGTCTCGCCCGACAACTTGCCGCCCCCGCCGCCGGTCGCGACCTACATCTATCCCCCGGGCCAGTTCACCGAGACCTTCACGGCGACGTGCGCCAGCGGAACGTCCGTGGCGTGGCGCGAGTTCGACTGGCAAGCGAAGATCCCGCCGACCGCCGAGATCGTCCTCTCGGCACAGACCGGCGACGACCTCGCACACCTGCGACCCGGAACACCGGTCCAGCTCGCAGACGCGAAGACGAGCACCAACGTCGGCCCGCTGGGACAGAACTACGACGTGGCGCTCATCGAGACCGGTCAGGGCGGCACCGGCGCGTTCGACCAGACCAACCCCTTCACCCGCTCGGGCAACGTGCTCCGTGTCCTGATCCAGCTGAACCCCACCACGACCCAGCTCGCCGCCCCGACGCTGCTGCAGTGGAAGGTCCAGTACGACTGCGTCCCGTCGCAGTAGTTTCGCATCGACGCTTTCGTCAAAGATACGGAACTACGCGAGCGGAGCGAGCGCGCCGAAGGCGGCGGGGGGAGCAGTTCGCC
>CAYUAW010000241.1:0-11388 GCA_964442485.1 uncultured Polyangiaceae bacterium | reverse complement strand
AGGCCAAGGCCCCCCATTACTAGCGGGCCGGCGCCCAGTTCAGCTTGCGGTTCAGCCAGTAGTTCCAGCCGGTCACCGCCACGATGGCGATCGCGTTGGCGAAGTACCGGTCCAGGTGCCCGTAGTTGAAGAGCAGATTCAGGAGAGCCACGTTCAGCACGACGCCCGCCGAGCAGATGGCGTTGAAGCCGAGGAAACGGCGGAAGCGCTCGCGGCCACCGGGATGCGACAAGGACGTTTGACGGAACGTCCACAGGTCGTTCAGGAGGAAATTGCTGACGATCGCCGTCTCTGCTGCCAGGAGCTTGCTGCGGGTGAGTCCGAGGCCGAGCATGCGCGGATCGCTCAGCACGTAGAGCAGGCCCATGTCCACCAGGACGCCGCTCGCGCCGACGACGCAGAACTTGAAGAACGCCGAGTCCGGGAGCGTCACGAGGCGGAGCTTCACGAGGTGCATCAGGTACTGCACGTACAGGCGCGACGTGACCTTCGACTCACCCTCCGTTCGCTCGCGGAAGACGTAGCCGACCTCGCCGATCCAGTCGGGCCGGGCGCGCGCGACGACCTCGATGAGGATCTTGTAGCCGAGGGGATCGAGCTCTATCCCGCCGAGCTTCGAGCGGCGGACCATGAAGTAGCCGCTCATCGGATCGGTGAGTCGCCCGAGCACGCCGGGGAGCACCAGCAAGCCGAGCACCTGCGCCCCGCGCGAAAGCATGCGGCGCGTGAGGCTCCAGTCACTGACGCCGCCTCCTTCCACATGACGGCTCGCGGCGGCAAGCTCCGCCCCGCGATCGATCTCGCGAAGGAGCGCCAGGTTGACCTCCGGCGGGTGCTGCAGGTCCGCGTCCATGACGGCGAGCACCTCGCCGCGGGCCACCTGCCATCCTCGCACCACCGCGGTGCTCAGCCCGCGCTCCGTCGTCCGGCGCAGCACGCGAAGGAACGGGCGCGACTGCGCGAGCTCGAGCGCGACCTCCCATGTCCGGTCGGGGCTGTCATCGTCGACGACGACGAGCTCGAACGCATCGCCCAGCACCGGCCGGAGGAGCGCGTCGAGCTGATCCACGAGCACCGGAAGGTTCTTCGCCTCGTTGAACGTCGGGATGACCAGACTCAGTCGAACGCGGGCTCCGCCGTCCGGGGCCTTCAGAGGGACGACGAGAGAGCCGCCCGGCGTCGGGACGAGCGAGGAGCAGGTCTGGTTGCCGCTGTGAATCGCCAAGATCAGGCGCGGGAGCTTCGCACGGCACGGGGTTAATCCTCGCGCTCAGTTCGCCCGCGCGGCCCTGGCGTACGCGGGTAAGCTGCTCCGAGGTTCAGTGGTGCACGGGGTTCCGGGGCTGAGAGGTCCGTCGGAGCCGTCCGCGAGTCGGGCGTCGTTTGCGTTGCTCGTCACGCGTTCGCGGACTAGCTCGACTCGCTCGCGTTGCGCTCCGTCGTGTCCTCGAACCCAGGGTCTGTCGGGACCGAGGATGTGCACCATCACCGTAAGTTTTTGGTGTGATGAAACGCGCTGAGTCTCTGCGCTCAAAAAGGGAGCGCGGAAACGGTTGCTTCTTGTGGCATTTGAGCGGCGTGAGCGCTGGCGTGTCTTTCCTGGGTAACCCAGTTGCCCTAAACTAACGACTCGATGGCCAGAGCCGTGGAGCTCGCACCCGAGCGAGCAACTGTCGCAGTATCGACCTCCGCCCCTTTCGTTCGCCTCCTTTCAGCGCAGGGAGTCGAAGCGGTGGAGGATCGCAACCGCACCTTGCGCGCCTTGCTGGCCCGCTACGACATCGCCGAGGGAGCCCTCGCGGCGGAGAACGCGCGCGTGCCGCACGATCTCTCGCTCGAGATCCTCGAGCGCTCGGCGTGGCTCCTGGGCACGAACGCCGTCGCGCTGCGGGCCCTCTCCTACTGGAGGATGGGCGACCACGGCATCGGTGACTACCTGAACGCCACGTGCGCGAACGTGGGCGACCTGATCGACACGGTGACGAAGCACGTGTCGCTCCTGCACGACGGCCTCGCCCTGTCGACGCGGACCGAGGACGGCCTGACGTTCCTGACGTGCGAGCTGCACGCGGACGTCGCCCAGCACCACTGGTTCATCGAGGGCACGCTCGGCAAGATCGTCATCGAGCTGCGGCACGCCTTCGGCGAGACGCGCGTGCCCGGGCTGCTGCGCGTTCACTTCGCGCACGCGGCGCCCTCTTACGAGCGCGAGTATTCGGCGACGTTCGGCATCCCGGTCGAGTTCTCTCAGGGCGAGAACGCGCTCGTGTTCCAGTCCGGGAACCTCGAGACGCCATTCCCGACGGCCGATCCGGTGTTGCACGCGCTGCTCCTGCGGCAGGCCGCCACGCTGCTGCCGACGCGGCGGGTGAGTCGTTCCCTCATCGACCGCGTGAAGACGGTCGCCCGCGAGGAGCTCTCGACGTCGTTCGGCGATCAGTCGCGGGTCGCGAAGCGCCTGGGCATGAGCTCGGCCACGCTGCGTCGCAAGCTCGAGCAGGAGCACAACGCGCGCTACACCAACATCCTGAGCGACATCCGGAAGGACATCGCCGTCCAGTGCCTTTCGGCGTCGGCGCTGACCATCGACGAGATCGGTCGGCGCGCGGGCTTCTCGCAGAAGACGGCGTTCTACCGCGCCTTCAAGCGCTGGCTCGGCTGCACGCCCGCCGAATACCGGCACGCCAGCCGCGTGCGCTGAGCGCGCGCAGAACGCTCGAGCGTGGACGCCCAGGCGAGCGATGTCGCTCGCCCGGGCGTTCGAACGAGCTCAGCGCCGTGCCTCGAGCACGATGTTGAAGGGCGTCTCCGTCGCGCGGCGCACGGAGGAGAGCCCGCCCTGATCCACGATGACCTGCCGGAGACGCTTCTCGCCGGCCTGCGCGCCGAGCGCGGGACCGCCGGCGGACAGTGAGTGCGGCACGCACACCAGGGTCGATGCCGCGTAGTACACGCGCGAGACGGGGTTGACGTTATCCTCGACGCGATCGCCCGCGATGGGCTCCACGATCATCCAGGTGCCGCCCTCTGCGAGCGCGCCGCGCACGTGTCGGGCAGCGCCGGCCGGATCTTCCATGTCGTGCAGGCAGTCGAAGGTGCACACGAGGTCGTACGGGCCGCCGCCGAAGGTCGTCGACTTCGCGACCTCGAAGGTCACGCGGTCGTCGACGCCCGCGGCCTTCGCGCGTTCCCGCGCGCTGCGGATGGACGCCTCGTGGTAGTCGAAGCCGACGAACCTGGAGCGCGGGAATGCCTGCGCCAGGATGATCGTCGACGCGCCGTGGCCGCAGCCGACGTCGGCGATCCGCCCGCCGCGCTCGAGCTTCTCGCGCACTCCGTCGAGCGCGGGGATCCAGTCCTTCACCAGGTGGCCGTTGTACGCGGAGCGGAAGAACCGCTCCGTGCCGTCGAACAGACACGGGTGCTGTGCGCCCCACTCGAGACCGGCGCCGGTCCTGAAGTTCTCGACCGCGCGGTCCTCCGACTTCTGCATGGCCTTCATGATCCCGAACGCGCCCATGAGGAAGACGGGGCTCCGCTCGTCCACGAGGCACATCGCGTGCTCCGGCGGCAGCGAGAACTTCTCGGTGGTGGGGTCGTAGGCGACGTAGCCGCCGGCGGTCTGGTTGCCGAGCCACTCGCGTACGTAGCGCTCGGAGGTGCCGGTGAGCTTCGCGAGCTCGGTCGACGTCACCGGGCCAGCCTCCGCCATCGCCTTGTACAGACCGAGCTTCTCTCCGACGAGGACGAGGGTTCCGCTCATCGCGGCCCCCACGTCGCCCACCACCCGGTACACGAAGTCGAGGAGCTTCTTGTCGTCGATTGCCTGGGGAGTCGTCATGAGTCGGTTCCTTCTGTTTCCAGCGGCGTCGTGCCGCATCGAGGGGAACTGTCGCCTCCGGGCGTTGATGCGGCCGTTGTAACGGGCGTTGTAAAGTCGGGGCGCCTCGGCGCGACGGAGCCGGGCGGGCTGTGCCAAGATGCGGCGTGAGTCACGTGGCCGGCGCGAGACCCATGGAAATTCGGCTTCTTGGGGAACTCGAGGTCCTCTCGGGCGGACGCCCCACGGCGCTGCCGCCGTCGAAGAAGACCCGTGCGCTCCTCGCGTACCTCGTGGCCACGAACGAGCCGCAGTCCCGGCAGCGGCTGTGCGACCTGCTGTGGGAAGGACCGAATGATCCCCGCGCCGGCCTGCGCTGGAGCCTGAGCAAGCTGCGAACGCTGTTCGAGGACGGCACCTCTGCGAGCGCCCGCAAGGAGGGCGGGGGGCCCATCCTCGCATCGGCCGAGCGTGTCGCCTTCGCGAACGCGGCAGGCTCGGTGGATCTCCTCGAGCACCGCGCGGACGTGGCCCGCTCGCTCGATGCGCTCGATGTGGCGGCGCTCGAGTGCGCAGCGGCGCGGTTCCGGGGCGATTTTCTGGAGGGGCTCGAGCTGCCCGATTGCTACCGCTTCCACGAGTGGTGCACGGCGGAGAGGGAGTCGCTCCGGCGGCAACGCGTCGCGATCGTCTCGAAGCTCGTCGAGCGTCTCGACGAGGCTCCGGAGCGCGCGCTTTCCTACGCGCGCGCCTGGGCGCAGATCGAGCCCATCGCCGAGCCGGCCCACGTCGCCGTGGTGCGTCTGCTGGGGCGGCTCGGAAGGCGCCGCGAAGCGACGCAGCAGTACGAGCGCTGCCGTCACATCCTCGAGACGGAGCTCGGCGCGAAGCCCTCTGCGTTGCTCGAGGCCGCTCGCGCGGGGGCCGGCACCGTGACCTCCGACGCTGCGAAGGTCACCGCGCGTCCAGCTGCGGACGCGGAGCCGCGCACGACGGTCATCCGCTCGGAGCCGCGCGAGGGGCCTCTGCTGGTCGGCCGTCGCGACGAGCGCGCGACGCTGATGGAGGCGCTCGCCGCTGCGGCCGCGGGCCATCCCACCACGCCACTCGCCGTGTTCGGTGAGCCGGGAGTGGGCAAGACGCGTCTGCTCTCGGAGCTCGTGACCGCGGCACGCGCGTCGTCCGGCCTCGCGCTCTCCGGGCGCGCCTTCGAGGCGGAGACCGTGCGCCCGTACGGGCCGTGGATGGACGCGCTGCGCTCGGTTCCCCTCGGGCGCGCCGCGGCGGGCGTGCGCAGCGAGCTCGCGACGCTGCTCCCCGAGCTCTCGGACACTCCAGCGCCGAGCGGCGACCGGGCGCGGCTCTTCGACGCAGTGGTGAAGCTGCTCGCCTCGCTGACGGCGCCGGAGCGACCGGTCGTGGTCTTCCTCGACGACGTCCAGTGGATCGACGAAGCGTCCGCGGCGCTGTTGCACTTCGTCGCGCGCGCCGCGGTGCCCGGCGTCGTGCTCGCACTGTCGGCCCGTCCCGGCGAGCTCGACGACAACCCCGCCGCGGTGCGCCTGCTGCGGACGCTCCGCCGGCACGGGCAGCTCGTCGACGTCCTGCTCGGGCCGCTCTCTCTCGACGACACCGCGCGCCTCGTCGCGGAGCTCGACCCGCTCCTCGATGCTCGCGCGATCCACGCAGAGTCGGAGGGACACCCGCTGTTCACCATCGAGCTCGTGCGCGCGCGGCGCCAGGAGCAAGGAGACGCCGGACTCCCCTCGACGCTCACCGGTCTGCTCCGCGAGCGGCTCGAGAAGCTCGACGTGAAGGCGCAGGCTCTCGTGACGTGGGCCGCGGCTCTCGGCAAGAGCTTCCGCCTCCAGGTGCTGGTCGACGTGCTCGGCGGCACGCCGCCGGAGGTGCTGCCGCTGATGGACGAGCTCGAGCGACGCGGGATCTTCTCGTCGGCGGCGGCCGGAACGACGCAGTTCGGCTACGACTTTTCGCACGACATGATCCGCCGCGCGGCCTACGATCGTGTCTCCGAGCCGCGGCGAAAGCTCCATCACGCGCACATCGCTGCCGTGCTCGCGAAGTCGCTGCCCGAGGACGACTCCGTGGCCGGCGAGGTGTTGCGCCACGCGGCGCGCGGCGGCGAGGACGCGCTCGCAGCCGCCGCGTCACGGCTCGCGGCGCGCCGGTGCCTGCGTCTCTTCGCCTACGCCGAGGCGGCGGAGCTCGCCGATCGCGGACGTCGACACGCGGCGAAGCTCAGGCTCGTCGAGCGCCTCGCGGCAGAGGTCGACCTTCTCGCGGTGCTCGCGGAGGCCGAACCCCTGCGGCGTTCCGCGGAGCTGGAGGAGGCGCTCGTGCGGGCCATCGCCGACGCGGACGCCGCCGGCAATCACGAGCTCGTGGCGGACGCCTACCGCGCTCTCGCGATGCTCCAGCACCAGGTGGGGAAGGTGCTCGCGAGCGCCGAGAGCCTCGATCGCGGTGCCCAGGTGGGGCGTGGAGCACCGATCGGTACGGTGGTCGGCGCGCTCGCTCACGCAGGGCGTTGCTACGCGATGGTCGGCCGCGAGATCACCCGAGCGCGTGAGCTCCTCCGCGAAGCGCGCGCCCTGTCGGAAAGGCACGGCGTGTGGCAGGCGGAAGTTGCTCTCGGCGAGGCCTGCCTCGCTCAGTTCGATGGCGACACGGAATCGGCGTCGCGCCTCTTCGTCTCGGCGCTCGCGGCGATTCGCTCTTCGGCCGACCACTGGCGCGAATGCGAGTGCCTGGTGCGCTTGACGATGGGCGCCATCGACCGCGCGGAATGGGAGGAGGCGGGGCATCACGCGCGCGAGCTCGAGGACGTCGCCGCGAAGATGGGTGAAGGAGCGACCGAACCTCAGGTCGCGAGCGCACTCACCGCCCTGGTTGCGCTCGGAGCGAACGAGCCCGCGGCCGGGGACAAGGTGGAGGCGGCGCTCGCGATGCTCCGCGCCATCGACACGAAAGGAATGCTGGCGTACGCTCTTTGTACCGTCGGGCGCATCGAGCTCGCATCGGGCGCCGTCGATGTTTCCGCGAAGCGAGCGGAAGAGGCTCTGCAGATGGCTCTACTGATGCACAGCGAGGACGAAGCGGCACTGGCGCGCGCCCTCTCGTGCGAGGTCGCATGCGCGCTGAAGGACCTGGAGCTTGCGCGGAGGTGGCTCGCGGAGGCGAGCCGTCTCGCGACAGCGAACGACGTGCTCTCCGCCCGCGCGCTCGGAGCCATCGAGAGAGCGCGCGCTCGGGTCGCGCAGGAAGGAGGATGACAGATGGCGACTGTCGTGGCCGAGTATCGTTACGAGGAGCCCCTCACCGTGGAGCAGTACGCGCGGGACGCGCCCCGGCTCGCCGACTGTCTCGAGGTACGCGAAGCGACGCTCGTCCGCACGCACGTTTCGCGCGACCGCACGCGCCGCATCAGCATCTTCGAAGCTGTCGATGCCGAGACGGTGCGCAACGCCCATCGCTCGGCGAACGTCCGGTTCGAGGCCATCTGGCCAGCCGAAGAGCCCTCGTGAAGCGAGACCTACGCCGAGTGCAGCCCCTCGACCTTGATGAGGCACATCGCCTTGTGGGCCACGTCGACGGCCTTGCGCGTGGCTTCACTGGCGCCCGGGTCAGCGGCTGCTGCCACGTTGGCGCTGTCTCCGGCCTGTTCCACTTCGATCACCGCCTCACGCGAGGCAGCAGCGCTGACGGACGACTTCAGCGTGTCGCGCGCTTTCATGGCCTTCTTCTGAAATTCGCGCACCACGGCCCGGAGGACCGGTGATGCGCCGGAATCGGCCTCGGCCGCGTCCACTGCGCGCGCGAGGTGTCGTTCGACGAGGGTCAAGCGATCGAGCAACGATTCCATGAAATCCCTTCCGCGCCGCGCAAGAATTGCCGGGCACGACCGGATTTGTACCAGAAGGACGAGCGGTGAGTCCTTCCGACGAATTTGACCGCATACCTACACGCATGGCGTCGCCGCGCCATGACGGGGGTGAGGGCCGCTGAAATGGTAATCCGCGCTCCCGGCGGGGAAACGCGCGGGCGCCCTCGGCGAGACGGTGATACCGTTAAACGGCTGCAGATGGATTTCGCCACCCTCGCCGCATTGCCCGACGAACGTATCGACGTGTTGACGGGCGCCTTGCTCATCGCGAAAGACGAATTTCCGAGCCTCGATCTCTGCCACGAGAAGGCGCGCATCGACGAGCTAGCTGCGCCGCTCGGCAGGCTCGACGAGCTCGAGGCGGCGGATCAAGCGACGCTCCTCTCGGAGCGGCTCTTCGGCGACTGCGGCTTTCGAGGCAACGCGGACGATTATTACGACCCGCGGAATTCCTACATGAATGCCGTTCTCGACCGGAAGCTCGGCATCCCCATCACACTCTCCCTCCTCTACACGGAGGTCGCGCGGCGCGCGGGCGTGCCCGCGAGCGGCGTGGGCTTTCCCGGCCACTTCCTGGTGCGCATCGAGACGGAGTCCGGTGAGCCGCTCATGATCGATCCGTTCGGGGGAGGTCGCGTCGTTGGGCGCGGAACCCTCGAGTCGCTGCTCGAGCGCGGCCCGACCAGCAAGAGGACGTCGCGAGCGCTCCTCGCCCCGGCGAATCACCGGACCGTTCTCGCCCGCATGCTCGGCAATCTGAAGGGCGTCTACGCCGCGCGCGGCGAGCTCTCCCGCCTTCTCGTCGTGACGAGCCGGCTGCTCGAGCTCTCTCCGGATTCGGCCACCGACGTGCGCGATCGCGGGCTCATCGCCATGCGGCTCGGTTCGCCCCGCGTCGCAGAGGAAGATCTCGCGCGCTATCTGGCGCTGGAACCCGAAGCATCCGACGTCGCCGAGATCCGGCGCATCGTCGGCCGCCTGCGAGAGCAGACCACCGCGTTCAACTGACGGCGCGGCCGCCTATTTCTTCTGGCAGGCGTAGTCGCCGAAGAATATCGCCGAGCGCGCGCACTTCACCTCGGTGCGCGTCCCCGCCTTGCCCACGTCGAACACGTACTCGTGTGAGAACGGTGACCGCGTGAACTCGCGCATCTGCACCTGGCACATCTCCCCGCCGCAGGCGGTCCGGGCGGCGAGCTGCTCGACGCCCGTGGAATCGCCGTACGTATTGAGGAGGCCGGCGGCGGTGAGCCCCAGGAGGACGACCGGGAGGATCACCCGCCGCACGATGCCCGAGTCTGCCACTACTTCGTTCCCCCGATTTCGAGCTCGTAGAACGGCGGTTCGCGATCCTTCGGCCAGTAGAGGCCGGCACCGATGATGATGAGGTGCTTGGCGAGCAGGCCGCGGTAATACGAACCGTTGCGCACGAAGATGTCCGAGTCCGTGCGGACCCGATCGGTGTTCTCGCGCAGGTCGGCGCGCGTGGTGATCTCCATGTAGACGAGCCCCTTGGCCATCGCTGCGATGTTCGCGACGGCGGGCGCGACGTCCGGATCCGGCAGATACTGCAGGACGCCCTGGCAGACGATGAGATCGTACTTCTTTCGATCGCGCCAGCGAGCGATGTCGCGGTGCTCGTAGCCCCGCTTCTTGCACATCACCTGGCTCACCTCGGTGCCCGTGTATTTGACGCCCTTCTCGTACTTTGCGACGTAGTCCTGCCACAGGCCGATGCCTGCGCCGATGTCGAGCACCGATTTCACCTCGAGCTTGTTCCAGCGGGAGAACGCGAAGACGAACTGCGCGAGGTTGGCGTGCTCGTCGGCCGAGTGCACGCGCGTCTGGGGGTTTTCGTAGAAGCGATGATAATAGGCTTCGTCGAAGCGGCGAAACCGGTCCATGGCGGGGGAGTCTATCCCGAAGCCTCCACTCGAGTGCGGTATTAACAGGCCTCGCGTTCAACGAGCTCCGCATCGATTCGTCGGGAGACCGGCGATGATGGTCGCTCGGCGACCGCTGATGGGGTACTCGACGCTGCGGAACTCGAACGCATCGAGCGAGCCTCTGGAGGCTCGGAAGCGCACGCAGGCTCGGTTTTCACCCGCTTATCGATCGGGTTCTCTAAGTGGTTGTATCTCCCAGTGTATTCGCGTATTTGCGTTCATGCGAATATAGGAATATACTGAGTTCGGTTCATGACCACCGCGATGGCCGGCGATCCGCGCTGGCACCTCTACAGACTGCTCGCCGATCCCGTCCGCCTGCGCGTGCTCGCGCTCTCGGAAGAGGCGGAGCTGTCCGTTGGAGAGCTCGCGGAGGTGCTCGAGCAGACGCAGCCGAACGTGTCGCGACACACGGCGCCGCTCCGACAGGCCGGGCTGCTCACCGACCGGCGCGATGGCACGCGAACGCTCTTGCGGCTCGCTCCGGCTGCGTCACGCGACGCGGTCGTCGCCGACGCCCTCGTCGAAGGGAGAAGGCTCTGCGAGGCCGAGGGCAGCCTGGCGCGGGTCGCGGAGCTCATCCGGGCCCGCGACGCACGCTCGCGTGAGTACTTTGCTTCCGAGCATCTGGACGCGGAGCCCGAGGCCGGGGATCTCGCCGCGTACCTCTTCGCGCTCGGGGCAGTGCTGCCGCGGCAGGGGCTCCTCGTGGACGCCGGAACGGGGGACGGCACGGTGCTGGAAGCCGTCGCGCCCTTCTTCCGCACGGTCATCGCCGTCGATCGCAGCGAGGCACGCCTCGAGCGAGCGCGCCGTCGGACCATCGCGCGCGGCTACGACAACGTAGAGTTCGTCGCCGGTGAGATCGACAGCGAGGCCCTGCGCGGTCGCGCCCTCGGCGCCGCGGATCTCGTGATCGCGGGTCGGATGCTCCATCATGCGCCGGTGCCGCTCCGCACCGTGAGCGCGCTCGCGGACCTGCTAGCTCCGGGCGGCCGTCTCCTCGTGGTCGACTACGCGTCGCACACGAACGAGGCGATGCGCGAGGCGCAGGCCGACGTCTGGCTCGGCTTCGCCCCCGACGAGCTCGTCGCATTCGCGACGGATGCCGGCCTTCTCGGAGCGAAGGTGTTCGCGATACCGGCAGGGTTCTGGGCGGCGTCGCGCCGCGGCCGTGCAGAGCGAGTGCCCTGGCTGGCCCTCACGGCGACCAAGCAGCCGGGGAAGCGAGGCGCCACTCCTGGCGCGCGCTCCAAGGATTCGAAGGAACAAGGGGAAGGGGAGACCGCTCCCGTTCCGCTCGAGCACGCGATACCTTCCCGTGCTCATCGAAAGGAAGAAAGCACATGACCGAAAGCAGCAGCGCCGCGAAGATCAGCAAGCCGAAGACGGCAGTCCCCACCCAGGACGCCGGTTCGTACCACGTCGCCGACATCGGCCTCGCGGACTGGGGTCGCAAGGAGATCGAGATCGCCGAGACGGAGATGCCCGGGTTGATGGCGCTCCGCGAGGAGTACGGCGCGAAGCAGCCGCTGAAGGGGGCGCGCGTCGCCGGCTGCCTGCACATGACCATCCAGACGGCCGTCCTCATCGAGACGCTGCACAAGCTCGGCGCCGAGGTGACCTGGACCACGTGCAACATCTACTCGACCCAGGATCACGCCGCCGCCGCCATCGCGAAGGCCGGCATCCCGGTGTTCGCGTGGAAGGGCGAGACG
>CAYUAW010000240.1:0-11482 GCA_964442485.1 uncultured Polyangiaceae bacterium | reverse complement strand
TCACCAAAGCCGACGTGAGAGCATCGGCCATGCCGACGGTCAGCGTCCCCTTTTGCCCCGTGAAGCCGCAGAATGCGTCGCCATATCGAACGGAAACGCGGCGCGCGGTGAACGGACTCTGGCCGGCCTGGCCAAATCGGGTGTTCTCTAACGAACGTGCAGAAGCGCTCACAGAAAAAGAGTTAGCTCCGGGCCCGAGCGAGCGCGATTTGTGGCGACTCGCCACAGCCTCTGGTTTAGGACCCTCCCGAAGAAGAAGACCGAGCTGAGACGCGAGATAGCGAAGCGCGGGCGGGGCCAAGATTTGTGGAAGACGGCGTGCTATGAATGAAGGATTGCCTCCCGGGGGAGCAATCGGCTAGCTGAGCCCGCAACCGGAACCACCGGCCATGCTCGTGAAGCGCGACAATCCGATTTCTGAGCCTCTCGAAACGTACTCCGACGCGGAGGACATCGATCCCCTGTGGCCAGAGGACGAGCTGATGCTGCCTGCGGTCGAACCGAGCGGCTATCGCCCGGCCCCAAAAGCCATCGTCGATTCGGCCGAAGAGACGGGTGTCGATGAGAGCCTGAGCGGGCTTCCAACACCGCGCTCGCTCGACTGGAGTTCGGCGCCGCTCACCGGTTCGACGCCTCTGCCCGTGGTCACGGCCACCACGGAGCCCACCCAGCGTGGCCTCGGGATCCCCCCGCCGCCCAGCTCGCGGGAAGCGGAGTGGCTCAGCCAGATGCCGTCGCTCACCAGCTTGCCTCCCCTCGCGATCGACGCCTTCGACGACCGCCCAGAGCGACGGTCGGACGCAGGCTCCGCGGCGAATCCCGTGGAGCCGACGGAGAACGAGCGCATCACCGTGCGGGCGCCCCCGGGTCGCAGGACGCCGCGCGAGCGACGTCGCCGCACGGCCGCCGCGTTGCTTCTCGCCGCGGCCGCCGTCACCGTGGTGCTCTTCGCGCGTCGAATCACCCTGAGCCCGGAGCGCGTGAGCGCCGCGACCGCGCAGGTCACGAGCGGCTCGCCGGCGGCACCGCGGGCTGTCACGGGACGTGGCTCGGCCGCTCAGGCCGTCGTTCGCTCCGAGGAGACGCACGCGGCGAACGAGAGCCCGAAGCCGCCGTCCACGAGCGACGCAGTTCGAGCCACAGAAGAGACGCTGGCAGACTCGCAGCGCCCGGAGACGCGTCGTGAACGGCAACGCCGCGCGAGGCTCGAAGCAGCCGCGGCGCGCGCGCCTGCGACCACCGCGGTTGCCGCACAACCTGGCTCAGGGCTCCCCGATCCGTCGCCCGTTACGGGCACGAAGTCAGGCGACACGCGTGAGACGCTGTCGCTGCCCCCGCGCTGAGCGCCCCTCCACGAGACGTCCTCGGGACCCGACACGATGAAACAGCGCTGCGCTTCTCTCTTCGCCGGCAAGATGGCCTCGGCGCTCCTGTGCTCGCTCGCCATGACGGTCCACGCCGAATCAGAGGCCGTCGTGCCGGCGGAGTCCGGCTCGCACCCCGTCGAACCGCCTGCCGAGGACTACGCACGCGCACGCGCGCTGTATCAGAAGGCGTCGGAGGCGTTCGAGGGAGGACGCTACGGCGACGCGCGCGGGCTCTTGCTGGAAGCATGGGCGCTCCGGCAGAGCTACGATGTGGCGGCCTCGCTCGGCGACACGGAGATCAAGCTCGGCCTGTACGCCGAGGCCGCCGAGCACCTCTCCTTCTCGCTGCGCACGTTTCCTCCGCTGGAGAACGAGCGCGCGCTCGAGAACGTCCGGCGTCAGCTCGAGCTCGCCCGGCACGAAGTCGCCGCGGTTCGTATCTCGGTCGACGAAGCGGGCGCGGAGCTCTCCGTCGATCAGCGCGCGGTGGGTGTGTCGCCGCTCGTCGACCCCGTCTTCGTCACGCCCGGCTCGCACACGGTGGAGGCGCGCAAGGGCGCCCGGAGCGCGACGCGTCTGGTGGTCGGCGAAGCCTCGAAGGAGAGCTCACTCACGTTGAGCCTCGGTCCACTCGTGCCGGACCGTCCGCACGACGACCAGCTCGGTCCGCGCAGCGTCGTCCCCCTCATCATCGGCGGCGCGGTGGTGGCTGCCGGTCTCACCGCGGGCATCGCGTTCCGTCTCTCGGCGAACGCGGACGACGATCACGCGAACGGCATCCGGGCCCGGCTCGGATCTGGAGCCTGCGCGGGAGCCGCGGGCTCGTCGGAGGATTGCACGGCGCTCCGCAGCGACGTGGACGGCGCGAGCCGCGCGCAGGCGCTTTCCACCGCGGGCTTCGTCGTCGCGGGCGTCGGTCTCGTCGCCACACCCATCTGGTGGCTGCTCAGTCCCCGATCCCGGCGCTCGAGCAGCGTCGGGGTCTCGGGCGTCGTGACCCACGAGCTGGCGGCGGTCACGGCGTCCGGGCGCTTCTGAGCACCTACCGCGCTCCGCGGCGCTCCTGGCAATGCGCACAGAACGTCGTTCCTCTCCCGCCGAGGACGATGCGGCTGATGGACGTTCCGCATCGCCGGCAGGGCTCGCCGCTGCGACCGTACACCGCGAACGACTCGCGCGGCTCGTCGCCGCCGGCCTTCTCACGCGCGGTGAGCTGTCGTTCGATGGCGTTACGCAGGCCGCGCACGACGCGTCCGACGTCCTTCGGCGTGAGGCGATCGCTCCGCGAGCGCGGATCGATCCGGGCATGCCACAGTGCCTCGGTCGCGAGGATATTTCCGATGCCGGCAACCAGCCTCTGATCCATCAGCGCGTCCTTCACCGGACGGGCGCTCTGGCCGAGCGCCGCCGCGAGCGTCTCGACGTCGAGACCGTCGGTCAAGGGATCCGGGCCGAGCTCTCGCCACGCGGCGATGTCGTCCTTCGTGGCGAGCAACCGGCCGAAGCGGCGAGCGTCGAGGTAGCGGATACTCCGCCGTGAGCGACCCTTCGTGACCTCGAAGCGCGCGCGCTCGAAGCGCGCCGACGGCTCGTCGACGCCGGCCGTGATCCACTCCCCGGTCATCCCGAGATGCGAGAAGAGCCGGGCACCGTCGTCGAGCATCACACGGAGCCACTTGCCGCGGCGCTCGACGGCCTGCACGGCCCGGCCCACGGCGATCCGCGACAGGGTCCGCGACGAGCCCGGCCGGAGGATCACCCTATCCGAGCCGACGGCCGACGTGATCCTGGCGCCGAGGAGGGCGCGTTCGAGCAGTCGTCTCGCCATCTCCACATCGGGTAGCTCGGGCATCTCTGGCTCTCGATCCCGAATTATTCTGGTTCGTTCCGCGACTGGCGCAAAAAACGACGCCGCGCCTGTCGATCCGGCAAGGAGTCGATTGTCGCTCTGGGAGGGCGCGAACGACGCCCCGCGAAACCGACCAGGGCGTCTCGCCCGAAACGAAGGATGACCACACCATGATCAAGCAGCTGAACCCCTACCTCAACTTCAATGGAACGGCCGAGAAG
Organism: uncultured Polyangiaceae bacterium; assembly: GCA_964442485.1. Classification (GTDB taxonomy): domain Bacteria; phylum Myxococcota_A; class Polyangia; order Polyangiales; family Polyangiaceae; genus DASZVB01. Next base: position 8,045 of record CAYUAW010000240.1, on the reverse strand, counting down.
GCCATTGCTCTCTACGAGAAGGCGCTGGGGGCGAAGACCGAGGGCACGATGCGCTTCGGCGATATCCCTGGCAACACGCCCGCGCCGGAGAACAAGAACCGCATCATCCACGCCAGGCTGCACATCGGGGGCGGCATCGTCATGATCAGCGACACGCCCGCGAACATGCCCACGCCGCCGGCCGGCAACACCCACGTGCTCCTGGACTTCGACGACGCGAGCGACATGAAGAAGAAGTTCGACGCGCTCGCCAGCGACGGCAAGGTGACGATGCCATTGCAAGACACGTTCTGGGGCGCCACCTTCGGAATGTGCACGGACGCCTTCGGCATCAGCTGGATGTTCAACTGGAACAAGTGATGGCAACGCTCCGGGGGGGGAGGCTTACGAGGACGGCATGGCAGCGACGGCCATGCCGCTCGTCTCAGGGAACGAGCGACGGGTTGCAGAATGCGCGCACGTCGAAGGGGGGAAGGACGCTCGTGCCGTTCACCTGACCGAGACGCATGAAGTACTGACCGACGCGATTTCCGAAGCCCCCCGCGTCGGCACCCTGGTCGGCGGAATACGAAACGTCGATGCTGAGATCGATGCCGACCTTGCCGCCCGCGGCAAGCTTCCAGGTGGAGAGCCCCAGATCCGCGGCGGCGATGAACGCTTCGATCACGTAGCCATCGGAGCGCCCGTATGCGCGAAACGCGGTGGACGACCACACGCCTTCGACCTCCGCGTGACCGGCTGCGTACTGGGCGCCGCGAGCGGCAGAGCCGGCCGCAGTCGTCGGCGCGCCGACCACTAGCTGCCGCGTTCCAGGGTTGTCGTACGCGGGCGGCGCCGTATACGCGCCGTCGGCGTCGACGTAGATTTCCAGGGCGTCGCCCTGCCAGACGGACCGCGTCGTGTCGGCCGGCACGAGGCTCGGATCGCGCACGTGCACGAACACGTAGAGGCCGTCCGGGCGCCACGCCAGCGCGAACTCGGCGTGGGCGTCCTGCACCGTGGTGCCGCCCGTCCAGCCGAGCTCGGGCATCGGTTGAAGCGCGACGTTGCAATCCGCCGTGCCGTCGATGACGGGAGCGACGGGAAGCGACGGGAGCGTCGTACAGTAGTCCGCGACGGCCGCGACCGAGCACGGCGGAACGACGGGCGCGTCGGGAAGCGCATCCCGTCCCGCGTCCCTGGTCGGCTCACCCGCGTCGGCGCCGGCATTGCCTCCCGCGATGCCGGAATTGCCTCCCCCGGTGCCGGCTCCCCCCGCGCCTCGGCCTCCCGCCGCGACTCCACCTGCGGCGGCGCCGCCGGACTCCCCGGGGCCGCCAGACTCCGCCGACGTCGCACCACTGCTCGCATCGAGCCCGCCCTGGGTGGAAGCGTCACGCGCCCCGCCTCCGCCCGAACCTCTGGTGCGGCCCTCGGGGAGCGTGTCGTACCCGACGCGACCGCACGACGCGATTGCCGAGATGACACAGCACGCAGCGCCGCAACTGCGCCACGACGGGCGCGCGCTTCTGCGGCGCGATGCAGGGCTCATCGATCCGGGAAGCTTATCACGCGACGCACGCGCGACCCGGCGAGGCAGCGGCGGAGCCTGGGACGGTCACGCGAAGGGACGCGACGGCCCCCGGAAGGCGGCTACGGGCGATAGTAGCCGCGACGAGCGAAAGAGGCCGTGGCTAGAAGTAGCAATTCCAGGGGTTCTTCGCGACGGGCGAGGCGTACATGCCGAAGATGTTGCACATCTCGCCCGTGTACGCCTTGTCGGAGAACGTGAGGGTCGAGTCGGTCTTGTTCTCGACCTGGCACTCCCAGCTGAACTTGTCCTGCGGAGTGACCGTGAAGATACCACTGAAGGGCGCTCCGGACTTGGACGCGCTGCGATCGGGGAGCGGGTTCGTGATCGCGCTGTTGAAGCGCCACACCGTGGGCTCCGACCAGGAGAAGTCGTCGAAGATGAGCTCGCGATCGGTTGCGTCGGGCGCCTGGTGATACATGGACACGCGAACGGTGTTGGCGTGCATGTGCGCGGTGACGCCGAGGAGGCGCACGCTGTCGATATCCTTCGGTGAGGAGCAGCCGTTCGCCGGGCTCTGCAGGGTCTGGTTCTGATGCGGCGGGATGCTCATGGCGAGGCCGCCCAGCCACTCGATGGCCTTCACGACGACGGAGACCTCGTCCGCGGGCTTCTCGAGAAGGTTCACCCACAGCTCCTCCACGACGGGTTGATCGCCGATGTTGACGAAGTGCAGGTTCATGTTGAGCTGCTGCTTCGCGGCGAGCGGCATGCCCAGGCCGTCGTCTTCCGGCGCGTCACCGAACATCGTCGCGTCCTGCACCTCGCGCGTGGCGCCGGAGATGAAGTTCGCGCCGCCGGCGATCTGCGCGTTACGCTGGGCGCAGCTGTCGGGCGCAGTGCTGTCGGGCACGTCGCCATTGACGGCGAACATGATGTAGTGATGCGACCCGGGCCGCATGTGCGCGATGTACCCGGCCGAGTAGATGTCCTCTTCGTTCGGCGTCTTCATGTAGTAGCAGAAATTCGTGTCGGGCCCCTGACCGGGGAAGCCGCCGGGCGGCAAGATCCACGGCGTCACGTTGTCCGGGTTCGTGTAATCGTCGGGACCGACGTGCAGCTGGAAGCCGTTCTTCGGCGGCTTCATGCACAGCTCGTCCCCCGGGTAGCCCGAGCTGTAATTGTCGCACGGCTCGGCGACGTCCTTGATGCATGGCACCTTCGGGTCGTTGGGGTCGCACGTGGACGCCGGCGCCGAAGCGTCGGAACCGTTTTTCGCGTTCGCCTTGCCGGGGCTGGCGGAGCTCGAGCCGCACGCCACCGCCGTCGCCGAGAGACCCGCCAGAACGAGGACCGTCTTGCCGCGAAGTGCCATTGTGCGTCGTACGTGGCGGAGGTTCCGGCACGCGGTCGGAAAAAATGGCGCGCTCACTCGCTTTCAGACAAGCGGACTGGCCGCACGAGAGCGGCACTTATCCGTGCATGCCAAGCAAGAATCCCTTTGCGACGCGACCGGGATCAAATGCCGCGGCCAGCGAAGGCTGGTCCGAATTGCCTCGCGCCGTGACTTTTCCGGCTACAGCATCGGCGCCTAAGGGTAACGAATCTCTCGCATGTGCGTGGAGTCGCCGCGGCGCTCAGTGGCCGTCCCCATCCTCGCGCTCGTGCTCGTGGGCTTCGTGGGCTTCGTGGGCTTCGTGGGCTTCGTGCCTTTCTTCTCGACGCTCCTGCCGCGCCTCATGAGGTGTTCCGGAGCGCACCTCGGCCGTGCATCCGACCGGCCCCCACAACAAAAACGCGAGGGACACGACGTGGACCAAAGAGGCGATTCGGAGCGGCTGTGACATGGCCCGACCATGGTGCAATGGCGGTGCCATGCTCACGCGACGCGCATCTCTTGCAGCCACATCTCGAGGAGACCGGCCTGCCAGAGCGCGTTCGAGCCCAGGTTCGAACGAAGCGCGTTCGGCTCGCGGAGCAACCGCTCGACATACGCAGGGCGAAACACCCCCCGCTTTCGCCCGACGTCGCTCGTCAGCGCTGCGCGCACGAGCTCGAGCAGCTCCCCCTCCGGGTGACGGATGCCCGGGACTGGAAAGTACCCCTTCGGCCGATCGATGATCTCCGCGGGAAGGAGTTGCCGCGCCGCCTCCTTCAGCACGCCCTTACCGCCGTGTGCGACCTTCAGCTCCGGCGGGCATCGCGCGGCGAGCTCCACCAGCTCGTGGTCGAGGAACGGCACGCGACCCTCGAGACCCCACGCCATCGTCATGTTGTCGACTCGCTTCACCGGATCGTCCACCAGCATGACGGTCGAGTCGAGGCGCAGCGCGGCGTCGAGCGTCGTATCGGCGCCAGGGGCGCCCAGGTTCTCGGCAGCGAAGGCGCGGCTCGAGTCGCCCGGCGAAAGGAAGTCGGGTGAAAGCATGTCGGCGAGCTCGCGGTGCGTCCAGTCGAAGAAGACGGACGAATAGGCACGGAGCGCGTCCGCGCGGGGTACGTCGGCGAGCGGCGGATACCATTCGTATCCCGCGAACACCTCGTCGGCGCCCTGACCCGATTGCACGACCTTCACGTGACGGGCGACCTCTTCCGACAAGAGGAAGAACGCTACCGCGTCGTGGCTGATCATTGGCTCGCTCATCGCACGAACCGTCGGCAGGACCGCCGGGACGAGGCGCGCGTTGTCGATGCGCAGCTGATGATGCTCGGTGCCGAACGTCTTCGCGACGAGGTCCGAGTAGCGGAACTCGTCGCCTTCCATGCCGCCCGCGGCCTCGAACCCGATGCTGAACGTCGCGAGCCCGCGCTGTCCGGACGCCGCAAGGAGCCCGACGATCAGGCTCGAGTCGAGGCCCCCCGAGAGCAAGACGCCGATGGGTACGTCCGCGACCATTCGCCGTTTCACGGCCACCTCGAGGGCACCGAGCAGCCGCTCCTGCCATTCTGCGGCGGAGAGCTTCTCGTCGCCGCGGCTGAACGCGGGCCGGAAGTACACGTGGTCGCGCTCCGTCCCGTCCGCTTCGACGACGCGAACGGTGGCGGGCGGCAGCTTCCGCACACCGTTCAAGATGGTGCGCGGCGACGGCACCACGGAGTGAAATGACATGTAGTGATGGAGCGCGGTGCGATCGAGCGACGTGTCGATACCGCCAGCCGCGAGCAGCGCCGGCAGCGTGGACGCGAAGCGAAGCCTGTCCCGGGTGCGCGCGACGTAGAGCGGCTTGATCCCGAGGCGGTCGCGGGCGAGCACCAGCCGGCCGCTCTCGCGTTCCACGATGGCAAAGGCGAACATCCCGAGGAAGCGCGACACGCACTCGATGCCCCAGCGATGGTACGCCTTCAGGATCACCTCGGTGTCGGAGCTCGAAAAGAACCGGTAGCCCGACGCCTCGAGCTCCTTCCTGAGCTCGCGGTAGTTGTAGATGCAACCGTTGAAGACGAGCGAGAGGCCGAGCTCGCTGTCGACCATCGGCTGCTCGCCTGCGCGGCTCAGGTCGATGATGGTCAGCCGCCGGTGCGACAGACCGACGGGGCCGCGCTGCCACGCGCCGGAGCCATCCGGTCCACGCGGCCGCATTCGCTCCCTCATCTTCTCCAGCGCCGCGAGGTCCGCCTCGCGTCCGTCGAACCTCATCTCTCCGGCGATACCGCACATGCTCTGTCGTACTCCTCGGATCGGTAGTGCGCCGAGTCAGGACACGGCGCCATGTCAGCTCTTCCTGAGCCAGGTGTCCTTCGCGCCGCCTCCGCGCGAGGAATTGACGACCAGGCTTCCCTTCGCCGCCACGCGCGTGAGCGCCGCGGGCACCACGACGGGCTCCTTGCCGTAATAGACGAACACGCGAAGATCCACGTGTCGGGGCTCGAGCACTCCTTCGTGGTACGTCGGGTGAGTCGACAGCGAGATCGTCTCCTGAGCGATGTAGCGGCCCGGCTCTCGCTCCACGAGCGCGCGCGCCGTCGCGAGCTCCTCGTCGGACGCCTGGGGACCGATCACGACGCCGATGCCGCCGTAGCCGTCGACCGGCTTCAGCACGAGCTCGCCCAGGCGAGCGAGCACCTGCTCCCGCACGGCAGGGTCCGAGCAGTGGTACGTCGGTACCTGTTCGAGGAGCGGGCGCTCGCCCAGGTAGTACTCGATGAATTTCGGGACGTAGTCGTACACGGCCTTGTCGTCGGCGATGCCGTTGCCGAGCGCGTTCGCCAGCGTGAGCCGTCCCGCCTGCACGGCACGCGAGAGCCTCGGGCCGATGACGCGACCGTCCTTGCCGCGACGGTGGGATAGCGCGTCGTCCATGCGCAGGTAGACCACGTCGACCCGACGCGCCTCGCCGCCCGTCACGTGGAACAGCGTGTCGTCCTCGACGAACAGCTCCGCCGGTGTCACGACGGGCAACGCCATCGATCGCGCGAGCATCCGGTGCTCGAACGACGCCGGGTCGCGTTCCCCCTCGCTCAGCACGACCAGCGAGAGCTCGTCCTGGGCGCGAGGCGGAGCGCATTCTTCCAGAGCGCGCCGCAGCAACGCTGGAACCCGCTCGACGTCGTGGAGCTCCGTCGTGTCGCCGAGCTCGGGCATCGCCTGCTTCAGCAGCCGACGGCTCTGCATGGCGTAGGCGACGCCGGAAGGGATGCGCACGTTGTCCTCCAGGACGAGCCAGCGGCCATCGGCGTCACGCACGACGTCGAAGCCCGAGACGTGAGCGCGCCGCGCGCCGGAAGGAGGGGTCGTGCCGGCGTCTCGGCGTCCGGGGGCTCCCTCGACGAGCCACGCAGGGAGGACGCCGTCGCGCACGATAGCCTGCTCGCCGTAGATGTCGTTCAGGAAGGCATCGAGCGCGCGCGCGCGCTGGGCCGTACCGCCCTCGAGGCGGCTCCACTCCTCGCCGCTGAGCACGCGCGGCACGATGTCGAGCGGGAAGGGTTGCGCCTCCTTCGAGCCGGTCGGACGGAAGAGCACCCCCGCCTCTCGCGTGAGCTCCGTCAACCGCTCCGAGCGCCGCTCGAGCTCCGAAGGGCCCATGGCCGAGAGCGCCCGGAGCACCGCGGCGTGCGAAGGGCGCGCCTGGCCGCCGGGAAGGAGCGCCTCGTCGAAGGCCGGCGCTTCGTAGCGCGTCGCGAGCGAGACGGCGTTCGACGTGGTGGTGGCGTCGTGCCGCTCCCCCCGCGTCTCGGCCAGGATCAGATCCACCACGTCCGTCAGCCGACCGCGGTGGCGGAGCGCGTCGCGCTGTCGTGCGGCGGCGCTGCGACGCCCGAGCGCCTCGTCGCAAAGTGTACGCACCTGCTCCTCGTCACCGGACGACGCGAGCTCCGGCGACAGCTCGTCGATCAGCGCCTTCACCACGAGCGCGGCCGGCATCGGCCTCGGGCCGCCCGGGTCGACGAGCTCCCCCTCCAGCCCCGAGCGCGCCGCACGCCACAGCGACGCGCGCTGCACGATGGGGTGCACCACCGTGGCCGGCTTGCCGGCGCGCACCTCCGCGATCTCGCGCGCGACCGCGGCGCGGAAGAGCCCGGCGATGAGCGCCACCGTGTCGACGGAGTGACAGGCGTCGCACACGCGAAGCTCGATGGTCGGAAGGTGCGAGGACGGGCGCACGTCGAAGTAGATCATCCCCGGGTCGCTGATGACGCCGGACGCAACCAGGTCCCGCACCAGGCCGTCGTACTCGGCCGCGGACTTCAGCGGGCCAGCCCCGCCGGTGGTCGGCCAGCGCGACCAGATGAGCGAACGGCTGCTGGCGTACCCGGTGTCGCTGCCGTCGTGCGAGAACGGCGAGCTCGCCGACAGCGCCAGCAGCGCGGGCAGATAGCGTGCGAGCCGATCGAGGAGCGCCGCGGCAAGATCGCGATCGCCGACGCCGACGTGCACCTGCATGCCGCAGATCGATTGCTCCCGTACGAGGAGCTGATAGTCGGCGAGCATTCGCTGATAGCGCGGCGCGTCCGTGAGGCGGACCTCCCGCGTTGACACCGGCAGCGTCCCCGCCGCGGCCACACCGATGCCGAGGCCGCCGGCGACGCGCGCGAGCTCGCTCCTCGTCTCGGCGAGCTCGCTCTTGAGCTCCGATAGCGTGCGGAACACCGGGCTGTTCGTCTCCACGACGCTCTGCTGCAGCTCCGCAGCGTAGGTGCGCGTCGACTCCGTCAGATTACCGAGGACCTCGCGCGCCCGCGGCGTGATCTTCCGCGTCCGCAGGTCGACGAGGTGGAATTCTTCCTCGATGCCGAGCGTGAGAGGCTCGACCATGGGCGAGCGAAGAGTGTTCACGACGAAGGCCCCCGCGCCCGCGCCCGACGAAATTGGCGGCCCTGACGACGTTGCAACCGATGCACGGGCGCGGCCTCATGCACGCACCGGACCGTCCAGACTCATGGCGAAAAAAGGGGGCGAATGCTCCCGTCACCCACCCCCCTCGATGCCGAGGTCGGTCGTGCGGCGAATGGCGTGAGCTACAAAGGGCCGCATCGTGGCGTCTCGCCCCGCCCGGCGGGCTGGCGTCGGTGGGAGATCGGGATCGGGATCGGG
>CAYUAW010000239.1:1638-11493 GCA_964442485.1 uncultured Polyangiaceae bacterium | reverse complement strand
CAGTCTTCTGCGCGGCCGAACAGTGCGCTCCGACAATACACGACCACCGCACCACTCACGACCCGCAGTGGCCCCGAGTCGAGCGCACCGACCCCACCGCGTCGAATCCCCTGCGGTGGCTGCGCTCTGCCGGTGTCCTTTCCACGGCAGATGGCTCGCTAGAGCGGCGCGCCGCGGCGCGGGAGATCGCGTCCTTTCGCCGCAGCGCGTTCCATCAGGCGCGAGACTTCGGCCCCCACGTCACGCGGACAACTCAGCGTCGATGCGATGGACGGACTTCTCGTGCGCGCGCACGAGCTCCGGGAACGCGAGCGGGTGCACACACGCGGCGAGGATCTCCAGGGACTCGACGATGCGGGGGCCGGGGCGGTTGAAGTAAGCATTGCCGTCGGCGACGTACACGCGGACGGCGCGCTCCGAGCTCCAGCGCTGCCACGGGCACGACTCGCGCAGCACGGGGAGCTCGGCAAGCGTCTGCGCCAGGGGGAAGCCGCAGGGCTTCACGAGGACCACGTCGGGCGAGAGCGCCTCGAGTGCGTCACGGGTGAGCGTTGGAGCGTGCTCACCGGCCGTGGTGACGAGCGGCACGCCGCCTGCGAGCTCGACGAGCTCCGGCATCCAGAGGCCGCCCACCATGACCGGAGCGAGCCACTCGACGGTGAGCACCCGCGGACGCTCGGCGAGTGACGCCGCTTTCGCTGCGATGCGCGCGACTCGTGCCCGCAGGTCGGCCACGACGCGCTCGCCAACGGCCGCGACGCCGAGCGCCGCGGCGACGCGGCCGATGTCGCCCCAGATGTCGTCGAGGCGGGACGGATGCAGATTGACCACGCGAGCGTCGGAAGGGCCGACGCGCCTCAGCGCCTCGCAGACGTCGCCGAAGGAGACCGCGCACACGTCGCACAGGTCCTGCGTGACGACGACGTCGGGGCGCGCGCTCGCGAGCTGCTCGACGTCGACTTCGTAGATTGCGAGCGCGCTCTGCAGGAGCGCGCGCACGTCGCGGTCGATTTCTCGACTGGTATTCAGGGGCGCGAGCCGCGCGCGAGTCAGGACGGGCGAATCGGAGACCCCCGCGGGGAAGTCGCACTCGTGCGAGACGCCGACCAGCGAGCCACGCAGGCCGAGCGCACAGACGATTTCCGTCGCAGCGGGAAGAAGTGAAGCGACCCGTGCGTTCACGGCGTCCGACCCCGGAAAACTACAGCAAAACCCGGCAGACTCCGCGCCCGGCGACGCATCGCGCAGGCCTCGGGGAGCGCCGAAGAGAGCACTCGCCGAGCTTTGATTCGCCGGCCCGGACTGCTACGAGTGCGTGCCGAAACGGCAGGTTGTCCAGAAAGGCTTGGTCTTCTCATGTTCCGATTCCACCCCCCGCCTCGCGTGGCCCGCGCACTCCTGCCGTGCTCCCTCATCGTGCTGACGGGGCTCTCCGGTTGCAAGCGGCCGACGAAGAACGTCGGCGACGCGCCCGGCGCGAGCGCGAGCGCGGGAGCTCCAACAGGGCCGTGCGCCGACTACACGAAGCGCATCTGCGACAAGGCCGGTCAGCAGTCGCAGTCGTGTCAGGCGATGGGCATCGCCGTCGACCTGATGTCGCCTGACACGTGCACCGCCGCCCTGAAGGACGTCGACTACGCCTTCAAGAAGATCGCTTCGGAAGCGAAGGTCTGCGACGACCTGACCCAGACGCTCTGCAAGGCAATCGGACCGACGACACAGACCTGCCAGATGGTGACCACTCAGACGAAGGGGTTCACCCCCGACCGCTGCAAGGGGATGAAGGACCACCTGCCCGAGGTGATCGCCCAGCTCCAGAAGATGGAGGAGGCGAACAAGCCGCTCAGCGCCGAGCTGCAGAAGGCCATCCTCGAAGGGCCCGCGGCGAGCTTCGGCCCCGAGGCGGCGCCTGTACAGATCGTCGAGTTCTCCGACTTCCAGTGCCCCTACTGCTCGCGTGCCGCGGAGGCCGTGCACAAGATCAAGGAGAAGTACGGCGACCGCGTCCACTTCACCTTCCGTCAGTTCCCGCTGCCGATGCACCAGAACGCGAGAGGCGCGGCAGAGGCAGCCCTTGCCGCGAATGCGCAGGGCAAGTTCTGGGAGTTCCACGATCTCCTCTTCAAGAACCAGCAGCAGCTCGACAGCACCGGCCTCGAGACGCAAGCCAAGCAGGCGGGCCTGAACGTCGCCCAGTTCAAGAAGGCGATCACCGATCACCAGTTCGCCCCGAAGGTCGACGCCGACGTGAAGCTCGGCGAGCAGGTCTCCGTGCAGGGCACTCCCACCATGTTCATCAACGGAGCCCGCGTCGCCGACCCGACCAGCTTCGACGCCATCGCCCAGCAGATCGAGACGGCGCTCAAGGGCGGCACGAAGGCCGGCTGATCGTCATCCGGCGGGATGGCCCGTCGTTTGGCGTTCTGCGCGCATCGCGTCAACCTGAGCCGTAGGTTAGCCCTGGGACCACTTCCAACCACCATGGTCTGGAGTGGCCCGGGCCCCGACGCATGAAAGCCTTTGCGCGCGGCGCTTCGTTCGCCTTCGTGGCACTCAGCGCGGTGCCGTGCTTCGCAGCGGGAGATGCTTCCGACGCTGCCGGTACTGGAACGGCGGCTCCGCGGATTCCGTTCGTCGCGCCCGTCGTACACCTCGGTCTACTCCCTTACGGGCGGGGCCAGGACGAGAACGGCTGCTCCGGCGCCTGCGCGGGGTTCGCCGCGAACGACGCTTCGTATCAGCACGGGGTGGCGTTCGGCTTCGGCGCGGAGGCACTCTTCACGGTGCTGGACGTGCTGCGCTTCGGCCCGAGCCTCTTCTACGTGCTGCCGAACCACGTCGACCTCGACGGCGCGAAGGACCACTTCGGCGTCGGCAGCGATCTCGGCATCGATCTCGTCGTGGAGGCCGCGCCCGCCGTCACGCGTACGCTGCGTCTCGTTCCGCGTCTGCAGGGCGGTATCACGGTCCTGTTTCCCGGCGGACAGCTGGCGCAAGACCTGGACGCGGTTCGCGCCGTATGCCCGGACGGCGCGAGCGGATGCGACGGCGTCACAGGCGCTCACGTGGGCTTCAATATCGGCGTGGGCGTCGGCGCGCTGTACACCTTCAGCGAGCACCTGCGCTTCCGCGCCGATCTGCTCGTCCAGTACTACACCGTGAACCTGTACAGCGTCGGGGCGCGACTCCTCGGCAATGGCATCGACGTCTCCGAACGACTCTCCGGGGGACGGTCGTTCATCCTGCTCGGCGCGGAGTACTGACGCTCGATGCCGCGCCCGTCCCCTCGTGGCGCCCTCCCCCTCTTGTCTCGACGTCCTTCCCCGCGTCTACTTCGTCGAATGGCCGCTCGTACCGCGCCGCGCCCCGCTGCCCTTTCGGGCAGGGTCGCCGTGCGTGTCGTGGATTTCGTCGCGGCGCGTGGCCACGATGCGGAGGCGCTGTGCCGCAGCGTGGGGGTCACGGTGGAGCTGCTCCGGAGCGAGGGCTCTCGTGTGCCCTACAGCGTCGTTCGCGAGCTCGGTGAGCGCGCGTCGGAGATCGCCAAAGACCCGAACTTCGGCCTCCATCTCGCGCAGGACGTCCGCGATACGAGCATCTACGATGCGGGGCTGCTCATGATGATGGCGAGCCCCTCGGTGCGCGTGGGGCTCGAACGGATGCAGCAGTATCAGCGCTACTGGGGCGACGGCGACCGCGTGCGGCTCTTCTCGACTCGAGGGGGCGCGAGCGTGCGCCTCATGCTCTCCGGGACGGACGACGACTATCAGCGGCAAAGCGACGAGTGCGCCATGGCGGAGATCCTCATCGGCTTTCGCGCCATCACCGGGCGCGAGGTGCTGCCTCGGGCCGTGCGATTCCGGCACGCGGCGCCGCTCGACACGGGCGAGCACGAGTCGCTCTTCCGCTGCACGCTGGAGTTCGAGGCGGCACACACCGAGATTGAATTCGACGACGAGGCTCTCGACGCGCCGCTGCCCCACGCGAACGAGACGTACAGCATGATCTTCCAGTCGCAGGTCGAGCGCGCGCTCGCGCGCCTGCCCGGGTCGAGCGGCACGGCGAAGGACGTCCGCGCGGCGGCCCAGGCAGCGCTGCTCGCGGGGCAATGCTCGCTCGCCGGGACCGCGCGCGCTCTCGGCATGAGCGAGCGGACGCTCCAGCGGCGCCTGCGCGATGATGGGACGTCGTTCGGCGAGCTCGTCGACTCCCTGCGGCGCGAGATGGCGACGGAGTACCTGGACAAGCAGCTCTCCGTCGCCGAGATAGCGTGGCTCCGGGGCTACGCCGAGCCGAGCGCGTTCCATCACGCTTTCAAGCGGTGGACCGGCACGACGCCCGAACAGGTCCGCGCGGCGCGCACCACGGACAAGCGCGACACGAACTGAGCCGACGGCGCCCCGACGGCAGCGCTGGCGTATTTTATCAGCGCTTTGGCGCCGGACCGCACGGTGCGTCGCGACCAGGGCCGATATACGTCTCGGAATGCGTCTCCTGCTTCGCCTCGCGGCGCGAAACGCAGTGCGGCAGCGGCGCCGTTCCCTGGTCACGTTCTCCGCGGTGTTCCTGTCGCTCGCCGTGCTGGTCACGCTGCGCGGCTTCCTGAACGGACTGCACGCCGCGATCTGGCAATCGGTGGTCTTCGGACAGGCCGGCGCGCTCGAGATCCACCGCAAGGGCTACCTTTCGTCAGGCGACGCGTCGCTCGAGCTCGACGTCCCGACGGACGAGGCATTCCTCGCGAAGATCGCGGCGGTTCCCGGCGTGACGGCGGTTGCGCCGCGGCTCTCGTTCGGGGGCATGGTGACGGACGGGGACGAGACGACGTTCGCGTTCTTCGACGCGCTCGACCCGGCGCGCGAGCTCCGGGTGTGCCCCCGGCGCGGCGAGATGGTCGCCACCGGCAAGACCCTCGGCGAATCCGGCCCTGCCGCCGCGGTCCTGACGCCGGAGCTCGCGCAAGCGTCGCACGCGCACCTCGGCGACAGGCGCACGCTGCTCACGAGCGATCGGGACGGGGTGCTGAACGGCCTCGACGTCGAGCTGGTCGGCACCTACGGGCAGCCCGGCCTTCCGCTGCCGGAGAAGAAGGTCGGCTTCGTGGAGCTCGCTCTCGCACAGGAGCTCTTGCGCATGCCGGGGCGCGCCACGGAGCTCGCCGTCGCCGTCGAGCACCCCGAGCGCCCCGAGCCGATGAAGCCGCTGCTCGAGGCCGCGGTCGGCGGACAGTACGAGGTGTCGACGTGGCACGACGTCGCGTCGTTCGTGGACGACGTGATCTCGAACCAGAACTTCATCCTGGGCATCGTCGAGGGGCTGTTCCTGCTCGTGGCGATGCTGGGCGTCGGCAACACGATGCTCCTGTCGGTGTACGAGCGCACCCGCGAGATCGGCACGATGATGGCGATCGGAGTCCGGCGTCGCGACGTTCTTTCGCTGTTCCTCCTGGAAGCGGCGCTGATCGCGCTCGTCGCGGGCATCGTGGGCGCCGCGGTCGCGTGGGCCGCGGTCGCGTACTTCGGCGCGCGCGGCGTGGTCCTGCATTTTCCGAGCGTCCCGCGGCCCGTGCACATCTACCCATCGCTCGGCCTCGGCTACGTGCTCCAGATGCTCTCGCTCTGCACGGGCGGCGCTGTGCTCGCGGCGCTCGTCCCCACGCTCCGGGGCAGCCGGCTACGGCCGGTCGACGCCCTCGCCTCGGTGTGACGTGAACGTGCTGTCGCTCGCCGCTCGAAACCTGGTGCGAAACCGACGCCGGTCGGCGCTCACGGCGCTCGCGGTGGGTCTCGGCGCCGCGGCGCTCGTCTTCCTACAAGGGTTCATCGAGGGCTTCATCAGCACGGGGATCGACGCCTCGGTGCTCGGTAGCGTCGGCGCGCTGCAGATCCAGCGAGCGGGCTCCCTGGGCGCCGACGAGCCGCTGAAGCTCGCGCTCCGGGAAACCCCGGAGCTCGTCGCGCGAATCACGGCGGTGCCCGGTGTGGCCGCCGTCGCGCCCCGGCTCGTCTTCGACGGGATGGTGTCGAACGGCTCCGAGTCGACGCTGTTCACCGCCGTCGCGATCGACCCCGCGCTCGAATACCGTGTCTGCCCGCTTCGCGCGACTGCGGTGCGCGGCGCCTCCACGCCGCTCGCGGCGGGAGATCGCGGACGCGCGCTGATGGGGAAGGCGCTCGCGACGTCGCTCGGCGCCGTGCGCGGCTCGTCGCTCATGATGCAATCGTCGAGCCCCGGCATGCCGGGAACCAACGCGCTCGACGTCGAGGTCTCGGGGACGCTCTCGACGCTGGACTTCAGCGAGTCGAAGCACGCCATGACGGTCCCGCTGTCGTTCGCGCAGGACCTCCTGCGCATGCCGGGACGGGTGACCGGCTACGTCGCGAGCGTCGCCGACCTCGAAGCGGTCGACGCAGTCGCCGACCGACTGCGCGCGGCGCTGTCGCACGAGCCGATCGCCTACCAGGTGACGACCTGGCATGACCAGGACGTCCGTCTCGCCGAGCAGATCGCGCAGGCTCGCGGCATCTTCGGCTTCGTGGCGGCGGTGCTCTTCCTGCTGATCGCCGCGGGGATCGTGAACACCATGCACCTCTCCGTGCAGGAGCGTGTGCGCGAGATCGGCACCATGGTCGCGCTCGGGACGCGGCGCCGCCAGGTGGTCCAGCTGTTCCTCGCCGAGGCGGCAGTGCTCGGCCTGGTGAGCGCCGGTCTGGGGGCGAGCACCGGCTGGCTCGTCGTCGGCGCGATCGGCCTGCGCGGCGTCGCGCTTCACCCGCCAGGAGGCGATGCGCTGATCGTCCGTCCGCACATCGGGCTCTCCTTCATCGCGGGTGTCGTGTGCTTCGCGGTCGCGGGCGCCGTGGTCGCCGCGCTCCGGCCCGCTTTCCGGGCGTCACGCAGGCCGCCGGCCGAGGCGCTGCGCGCACTCTGAATCAGGAGATCCGTCGTGTGGAGAACCTCGTACCGCGTCGCGTTCGTGCTGTGTCTCACGTTCCCCCGGATTGCTTGCGCGGACCCGACGCCGGAGGCGCTCCTCGCCCGCTACGACGCGCTGATGAACCCGAAGACGTTCGAGGGCGTGGTGGTCATGGTCGCGCATCACCAGGACGAGAGCACGCGCAGCTACAAGATGCGATTCTTGAAGTCGAGCGACGACAAGGTGCGCGTCTCCTTCTCCGAGCCTGCCTCCGCGCGCGGCCAGGAGCTCTTGCGCGTGGACGACAACCTGTGGGTCTACCTGCCGAACCTGAAGCGGGCCCTGCGCATCGCCTCGCGCGAGAGCTTTCAGGGCGGCGACTTCAACAACGCCGACGTGCTGCGCGTGAACTACTCGCGCGACTTCACGGCGCGGTTCACGCCGTCGGGAGACGCGACGTCGTGGCGGCTCGAGCTCGCGGCGAAGACGCGCGACGCGGCCTACGACCGCGTCGTGCTCTGGATGTCGAAGGCGGAACAGATGCCCACCCGTGCGGAGTACTACGCGGTGTCAGGCAAGCTCCTCCGCTCCGCGGTCTTCGAGGACGTGAAGGCGTTCCACGGCCTCCGGCGGCCGTCGCACGTCATCATGAGGAACGAGCTCGCGACGAAGCGCTACTCGGAGCTGTTCTTCCTCGACATGCGGTTCGACGTCGACGCGCCCCCGCAGCGATTCGTCCTCACCGACCTGGGGCGCTGAGGCCCCTCGACGTGTGCGCGCGCGTCCTCTCCGTCTCGGTCGCGTTCCTGATGACGGTCTCGGTGCGTGCGAACGCCGGAGCTCCGGTCGACCAGGGCGCGGGGGAAGCGGACGCGCCGCGCGTCGAGGCGAACGGCTACGTGGACGCGCGCTTCGAATACGAGCACGTCGACGCGCACGGGCTCGTCCCGACCGCGGATCTGCCGACGCTCTCGGCGCTCCTCGAGGCGAACGCCCAGCTCCGCGTCCCGATCGCGCCCTTTGCCTTTGCGTACGCCGATGTCTCGCTCTTCGCGGCGCTGCATTCTCGCGCAGTGCCGTCCGAGCTCTATGTCGACGTCACGGCGCGCCCCTGGCTCACCCTTCTGGCCGGCAGAAAGCGCGTCATCTGGGGCGCGGGGTTCGCGTTCAACCCGACGGATCTTCTGAATCCGCCGAAGGATCCCACCGATCCCACACTGCAGCGCGCAGGCGCGTGGATGCTCCGCGCGGAGGCACCCTTCGAGAAATTCACGCTGACCGCGCTCGCCTCGCCGGTCGTCGCCGCAGACGGCGCCGTAGCGTCGGGGCGGTACCTGGCCGCGGCGCGCGGGTACGCGCTGATCGAAAACGCCGATCTGAATCTCGTCTACTACTTCTCGAATCGGTACGGGAGCGACGACGATTTTCGGACCAAGTCACGACTCGGACTGAGCGCGTCGCGGTTCTTCTTCAGGGCCTTCGAGCTCCACGCCGAGGCGCTCTTCGCGCTCGGCACGACGCGCCGGTACGGCGACCCGGCGGCCGCGAGCGGCGCATTTCCCGCGGAGGGCTCGCCCCGTTTGCTGCTCGACGCCGTGCTCCCGCAGAGCCGCATCTCGTCGAAGACGCTCTACCCGCGCATCATCGCTGGAACGCGCCGTTCGTTCGGCGACGAGAGCACCCTCTCGCTCGAGTATTACTTCCAGGGCGACGGCTACTCGCCGCACGAATTCGGCGATTTCGTCAGGGTCGTGCGCCAGGCGAATGCCCGCGGCGAGACGTCTGCACTCCTGTCGGCGATGACGTCGGGGCCGGAGGGGCTGCCGCAGCGGTTCACCTTCGCTCCGCTCCGCAAGCACTACCTGATCGCCGCGTACTCGAAGCCGAAGCTCTTCGAGGACTGGACGGCGACGCTCACGCTCATCGCCGGGCTCGCCGATCTATCGGGCCTCGTGAGCCCCAGCGTTACGTTCGCGCCCGAGCAATGGCTCTCGCTCACAGCCGCAGCATTCTTGCCCATCCACGGCGTGCCGGTCGGTCGAGCGTGCGCCGTCACGACGCACGCCGGCCGCTGCCCCGACGGCGAGTGGTACGGCGAATTCTCGCTCATACCGGAAGACGCGCGCCTGCTCGTCGAGGCGCGAGCGTTTTACTGATGTGCCGGCCTCCCACCTGAAAGGAAGAGCGATGTCGCTGCTGATGCTCAAGGGAATAACGAAGGAATACGTGCTCGGCGCCGCGCGGGTCCCCGCGCTCCGCGGAATCGACCTCACCGTCGAGCCGGGCGAGTTCACTGTGCTCATGGGGCCGTCCGGATCGGGCAAGTCGACGCTGCTGAACATCATCGGGTGTCTGGACCGCCCGACGTCGGGTACGTACGCCCTGGAGGGCGAGTCGATCGGCGGCAGCGACTTCGACGCGCTCGCCGACGTGAGAAACCGGAAGATCGGCTTCATCTTCCAGGCCTTCAACCTCATCCCCGTCCTGAACGTGCTCGAGAACATCGAATTTCCGTGCTTGCTCGGCAGGCGAAGAGAGCCCGCGCCCGACCTTCGAAGGAGGGTCCTCGGGCTCGCGGAGGCGGTGGGGCTCGCGTCGCACCTCGCGCACCGCCCCGACGAGCTCTCCGGCGGGCAGCGGCAGCGCGTCGCAATAGCGCGCGCGCTGATCACGGCGCCGGACCTCGTCCTCGCCGACGAGCCCACGGCGAACCTCGACTCGGTAACGTCCGCCCAGATCGTCGAGCTGATGCAGCGACTCAACGCCGAGCGGGGGACCACGTTCCTGTTCTCGACGCACGATCCGCGTGTCACCGAGCGGGCGCGGCGGGTGATCCGCATGGAGGACGGGAGGATCTGTTGCAATCGTGCCGGTGCAGACGAATCGTGACTGGCGATGCCCCGAACGCGCCCGCCACGTCCCCGTGAATCGGCTCCGCC
>CAYUAW010000239.1:0-1538 GCA_964442485.1 uncultured Polyangiaceae bacterium | reverse complement strand
GGAAGGCGAAGTGACGTCGACTAGCGCGGCGCGCTCGCGAAACACCGCCGAGGTGGAGCGATACCCGGACCTGCCTCCGAGCTTTCGCGACCCTGACCTCTCGCTGCCCACAGAGGCCACCTTCACGCTCCGTGTCCGGCGCGACGACCTGAAGCTCGGGTTCCTGACGACCCTCACCGCGTTCACCGCGCCGCAGAACGTGACCCTGGAAGAGCTCCGCATCGAGCGCTACTTCCCCCTCGACGAGCAGACGACCCGGGCCTGCGAACGGTTTGCACGCAGGGATGCAACGCGCTGAAGATCCCAAACGGCACGTCTCTTGCTCCTCGAGCGGATCGTGCCAAACCGTCATCGACTCGCGGTCACGTCACGATTGTGGGCGGCGGTTTCGTTGCTTGCCGTCGCGGCCCCGGCGCAAGAAGCAGCACCGACGGCGAACGCCACGGCTCCGGCTGGAACGGCGGCGCAACCGGTGGCGGCTACGGGGCCGAACGCACCTCCCCAGGGCACCTTGCCCCAGCCCAACCCCTGGTACTCGAACAGCGCCAACATGAGCGGCGGTCAGTCGACCTGGTACTCGAACAGCACCGACCCCGGCGCCGCCCCGCAGGGACCTGTCTGGTATTCGAACAGTGCGGATCCCCGGGCGACGGCTGCTCAGCCGAACCCCTGGTACTCGAACAGCACCGATCCGGCGACGTCGGGCCAGAGCACGGTGTCGTGGTACTCGAACAGCGCGGATCCCGACCCGAACCGGGCGGCGTCAGCCGGCAGCTTCACGTCGGCACCGCCGCCGGCGACCCGGGCCGTCGTCCTGTGGTCACCGCTCTACGGGCCCATTGCTTACGTGCCGCCAGCTCCGAGCTCGGCCGCAGCTCCCGTCGCGCCAGCGCCTCTGCCGAGCGCGAGCGCCGCGCCTTCGGCGGCTGCGAGCGCCAGTGCAGTACCTGGGTTGGCGTCCGCAGCTCCGAGCTCGAGCGCCCTGCCGGGAGCCGCCGCCGCGGCGCCCGGCTCGAGCGCGCGGCCTTCAGCCGCGGCGAGCACGTCAGCGTCGGCTTCCGCACCCCAGATGTCGCTTGTACCGTCGGCGGCCCCTCCGGCCTCGAGCGAGACGAGCAGCGCCGCAACTGCGCCCCCACCAACGAAGAGGAACGGAGCGCCATCAGCAGCAAGCTCCGGAGTGGTTCCGCCTCCCCCGGGCGAGGACGAACCACCTGAAGCGCGGCCACCTGGCGCAGACAACAGTACGCCGTCGACGGAACCAGGTAGCGCGCTCCCGAACGCGGCGCCGGGCGAGGCCACCACCGTCGCGACGGAAGTGGACTCGCGCTATCAGGGCTTCGGCGTCGTCGTGCTCAAGTTGGCGTTCGTCGTGCTGATGGGCCTCGCCCTGTGCGTCGCCGCGACGGGGATCATCATCGCCGTCGCGCTCGGGTTCAAGGGCATCTCGGGTCGCGCGCAGCACTGAGTCGATGTCGCTCTTTCAGAATTGCTTGCAGTACGCCGGGAAGTTCGCGGGCAGGCCCCCTGCGTAGGGG
>CAYUAW010000238.1:7275-11557 GCA_964442485.1 uncultured Polyangiaceae bacterium | reverse complement strand
GTTCGAGACCTCTACGACCGCCACGACGAGTTCTCGCAGGATCAGGTCGAGCTGAAGGACGGGCGGGTCCTCGATCGCTACTCCGCGCCGATGCGGGATCCCGGTGACCGATACTACGGTCGCGTCTGGTACTTCCGTGACGTGACGGAGCGACGGCAAGCGGAGGCGGCCCTGCGACACGAGCGGGATCGCGCACAGCAGTACCTCGACGCCGCCGAGGTCATTCTGCTCGCGCTGGATCTCGACGGTCGGGTCACCCTCATCAACCGCAAGGGCTGCGACATACTGGGATGGACGGAAGCCGAACTGCTCGGAAGGAGCTGGGGCGAGGTCTGCGTCCCGGAGCGGATGCGAGCGTCGCTCGAGGGAAAGTTCGAGTCCCTGCTGCGCGGAGATTTCTCCGTCGTCGTGAACCCGGTCGTCATGAAGACCGGCGAGGAGCGGCTGATCGAATGGCGCAACCGGACACTGCTGGACGATGACGGGCGCGTCATCGGGACCTTCAGCTCGGGTGCCGACGTCACCGAGCGATATGCGGCGGTCGAAGCTCTGCGCGCGGCGGAAGAGCGAATGCGCTTTGCGCTCCAGAACGCCGACGTCGGGATCTGGGACATGGACTACACGACTGGCGTGCTCCGGTGGTCCGAGATCCTGGAGACGCACTATGGTCTCGCGCCAGGCACGTTCGCAGGCACCGTGGGCGCCTTCATGCAGTGCGTACACCCCGGGGATCGAGCGACGGTGCAGGAGGCATTCGAGAAGGCCGAGAAGTCCGGCGCCGATTTCTCGGTGCAGAATCGCACCATCTGGCCCGACGGCACGGTGCGCTGGCTCAGTGGCGCCGGCCGCATCCGGCTCGACGAGCGCGGCGACCCGCTGCGCGGCGTCGGCATCTTCCTGGACGTCACCGCGCACCGGACGCTGGAAGGGCAGTATCATCAGGCGCAGAAGATGGAAGCCATCGGGAGGCTGGCTGGTGGAGTCGCGCACGACTTCAACAACATCCTGACCGTGATCCTGCTGAATACGGAGCTGCTGCTCGCAGACCGGACACCCGACGACCCCGATCGCGCGGACATCGCGGAGATCCAGAGGGCGGCCACCAGCGCGGCAGAACTGACCCGGCGGCTATTGACCTTCAGCCGCAAGGAGATCATCGAGCCGACGATCCTCGACGTGAACTCCGTGATCTCGGACATGCTGGCGATGCTCCAGCGGCTCATCGGTGAAGACGTGCAGGTTGCGGTGCACCTTCGCCCGTCGCTCTCGCCGGTGAAGGCCGATCGCGGGCAGATCGAGCAGATCGTCATGAACCTCGTCGTCAACGCTAGGGATGCCATGCCGGGGGGCGGCTCGCTGACGATCGAAACGGCCAATGTCGAGCTCGACGACGACCACGTGAAGACGCACCTCGACGCCAGGCCGGGGCCCCACGTCGCGCTGACGATCACCGATACCGGCACGGGGATGACTCCCGAGGTGCAGGCCCGGCTCTTCGAACCGTTCTTCACCACCAAGGAGGTCGGCAAGGGCACCGGCCTCGGGCTGGCGACCGTGCACGGTATCGTCGTCAGAAGTGCCGGAAGCATCGGCGTCCACAGCGAGCTCGGCAGGGGCACGTCATTCAAGGTCTACCTTCCGAGCGCCGCCCACGAAGGAGTGGCCGGTAGCGTTCCGCCGCCGTCGCGCGCACGTGCCGGCGGAGAGACGGTGCTCGTGGTCGAGGATTCGGAGGGGCTCCGCGACCTGGCGAAGAGGATCCTGGAAAGGCGCGGATTCAGGGTGCTAACCGCCGCGAACGCCGCCGAAGCGGTCCGGCTGTTCGAGCAGAACAGGACCATCGACGTGCTGCTCACGGACGTCGTAATGCCGGGCACGAGCGGGCCCGCCCTGAGCCAGCAGCTCGTCGACCAACGACCAGAGCTGACGGTCATCTACATGTCCGGCTATACCGAGGACGCCATCACCCACCACGGGGTGCTGAAGCCGGGGATCGAGTTCCTACACAAGCCGTTCACCGCCGAGACGCTCGCGCGCAAGATCAGCGACGCGCTCGGGCGCCGAGCTCCTAAGTAGATGGCCGCGCTCGCGAGCGAGGGCTCACAGCGCTTCGAGGTACGCCTCGAGGGCGGCGCGGTCGGCGTCCGGCAGGTCGAGGCCGTAGGGATGCCCCGGCACGGCTCCTTCGCCGTGGAGCCGCTGCGTGAAGCCTGGAGTGACGCGCGAAGGGTCGAGGAAGGCGGCGAGCGACGGCACGGTGCCATCGTGCAGGAGCGGCCCGCGGGTACTGACGCCGCGCAGCGATGGAACGCGGTACGTGCCCGTGCCGCGATCGGCGGAGAGGCCGATGGCCGGATCGGTTCCCACGACGGCGAGCGGCACCGGCGGCCCCGTCAGCGACGGGGGGACGTGGCACGATGCGCACGTTTCCCCGAAGACGCGCGCGCCGCGAGGGGACGCTGCTCCGGCGGACGAAAGCCGGGGCAGCGCCTCGGCGAGCGACGCGACGTACGCGGCGAGCGCGAGCGCCACGACCCGAGGGGGGCGCAGCACCTGCCCGTACGACGTGATGAGCAACGTCTCGATGCGGATCGCGAGGGTCGTGCGATCGAGCACCGCGATCGTCGCGTCCTTGTGAAGGTAAGTGAGCAGCCCGACGGGTCGCAGATCCGCGATCTGCACCGGCTCCGTCCCGGCGGTGGTCGTGACATCGAGGCGACCCGGACCCCAGTTTGGGACGGGACTCGACGGATCGAACGCGCCGGCGCTCGCGTCGCTCTGCGCCTTGCCGAGGTCGAGCGCGGCGTTGGGGGCGCCGTTCTCGACTCCGGATGCCGTCGCCCCCGCATGACACGTCGAGCACGTCATCGCGAGCGCCGTGGAGCCGTCTGCCATGCGCGCGTGCACCAGCCCTCCGACTCCGCGCGCCGGATCCACCCAGAGCCCGTAGTCGGACGCGGCGGCGTTCGAGCGGAGCGCGATGCTCAGGTACGGCGCGAGCTGTACCGGGTAGCGCTCGAACGCCGTCCGGCCGAACGCGACGAGCCGCGGATCGTCCTCTCCGGTGACGTGGTCAGGCAGCGCGAGCGCGTCGGCTTCCGACAACGCAGGCGCGGTCGCCGTCTGGCCTAGCTCGTCGATGGTGACGAGGGTTGCGCCGGGGTTCCACTCGGGCAGGCGCTCCCAGTCGTCGGCGTTGCCCGTCGCGTAGTGCTCGAGGCGGAGCTTCGAATAGCCGTTGCTGGTGTTCACCAGCGATCGCACCAGTTCGGATCGTCGGAACGCCGCGTCGTCGAGGTAGGAGTCCGGCACGGGCGCCGGGACGTCGGAGGCCGAGACGTCCGGCGGCCCGCAAGCCGTCACGAGTGCGCACGCCGCGAGACACCGGAGGGACGCGCGGCCCATCGCCGTCAGCCGTTGCAGACGGTGAACGACTGGCAAGCCCAGTGTCCAAGCGTCGGCTGATAGCTGCAGTTCGGCGTGCTTCCGCAGCAATCCGCGTCCGTGTTGCACGTGTCGGCCGGAGAGTGGCAGTAATAGCCGCTGAGCGCGCCACAGCGTCCGGAGAAGGAGGGCGCGCACGTCCCCCCGGGGGTCTTGCAATCGGCGTCGATCCGACATTGCGCGGGCACGCAGGGGTTCCCATGGATCGCGTTTCCGCCGTAGTAGCCCGCCGCGCACGCGCACGCGAACCCGCTCGAGCAATCGGTGTCCAGGTGGCACTCGTCGGGGCCGCACATACCCTTCAGACACATCTCGCCACCGGGGCAATCAGTGGCCGAGACGCAGGTCATGACGCCTGCGTCGTGCCAGTTCTCGGCGAGAGGCGACTCGGGACATGCCACGATCGTCGGACGGCCGACGGCCTTCGAGAGAGGCGTCTTCCCGCAAGCATTGACGCCTCCACCGGTGTTCGCCGCACCGCCAGACGTCGAACCGCCCGTCCCGACGGCGTTGACGCCGCCCGAGGCGTTCGTGCCACCGGAGGCAGTGGCGCCGCCCGGAGCGCTCGTCCCTCCCGAGGCACTCGACCCTCCGGGCTCGGCCACGCCGCCGGCCGCGATCGATCCGCCCGAGCTACTCGCCCCGCCGGCGCTCGTCGCGTTTCCCGTCCCCTGCGAGTGCTGCACGCCGCCGGAATCGCCCGACGACGCGCCGCCGCACGCCGGTACGTACACCATCACCGAGAGCACCAGAGCCCGCACCCCAAGAGTCATCCTTAATTGTAAAGCAACGGCCATGCCACGCCGATTTCACGGCGTTCACGGCTGTCTGTGCCAGC
>CAYUAW010000238.1:3554-7175 GCA_964442485.1 uncultured Polyangiaceae bacterium | reverse complement strand
GAGCTTCCGTAGCTCTTCCAGGACGAGCACCGTGGACGCGGTGCCGGCCGCCAGCGCCCACTCGGCCATCGTGAGCGGCGACGTCCCGAAGAGACGCTCCAGCGGCGGCCAGTGGACCACGGCCGCTTGCAGGGCGACCACGCCGCCGAGCGCGACCCACAAGCGGTAGTTGGTCATCGTCGCTCGCTTCAACGACGTGCCGTTCTCGGAGCGAACGTTGAACGCGTTGAAGATCTGGAACAGCACGAACGCGCTGAACGCCAGGGTGGACTCGCGCCCGGGCGCGAGCGTGCGCCCGAAATGCACGAGAGCGAGCGTCCCTCCCGTCATGATCGCACCGTGGAACAGCAGGACGGAGAATCGGCTCCACGTCAGGATGCGCGCCGCGGGGTGCCTCGGCGGTTCGTTCATGACATCGGCGCGCGCCGCGTCCAGGCCAAGCGCGACGGCGGGCGGGCCGTCCGAGATCATGGCGACCCAGAGGATCTGGATTGCGCCGAGCGGCGACTCCAGACCGAAGAACGGCGCGACCAGCACGGTGAGCAGCGCGCCGAGGTTCGTCGAGAGCTGGAAGCGGACGAATTTGACGATGTTGTCGTAGATGGTCCGCCCCTCCTGGACCGCGCGGACGATGGTCGCGAAATTGTCGTCGGTAAGGACCATGCTCGCGGCGCCCTTCGCGACCTCGGTCCCGGAGCCCATCGCGACGCCGATGTCCGCCTTTCGAAGGGCAGGTGCGTCGTTCACCCCGTCGCCGGTGACGGCGACGACGTGCTTTCGGGCCTGCAATGCCGTCACGATGCGCAGCTTGTGCTCGGGGGAGACGCGCGCGAAGACGGCGACGCTCGGAAGGATGGCGGCGAGCATCGAGTCGTCCATGCCGTCGAGCTCGGCGCCGGTGATCGCATCGCCCACGAGGCCGAGCGCACGCGCGACCGCCACGGCCGTCGGCCGCTGGTCTCCCGTGAGCATCTTCACCGCGATCCCGGCGCGCTCGCAGCGCAGGATGGCGTCGCGCGCCTCTGCTCGAGGCGGATCCAGCATTCCGACGAGGCCGAGGAACGTGAGCTCCTTCACGAGCTCGGTGAGCTCCTCGGTCTCCTCGAAGCGCTGCGCGGAGATCTCGCGCATGCCGACGGCGAGGACGCGGAGTCCGTCGGCCGCGACAGCGTCGTTCTCGGCGCGAAGCCGCTGCCGGCCGGCGTCGTCGAGCGGCCCTTCTCCGGTCGCCAGCAAGGTCCTCGTGCTGCGGTCGAGCAACGCGCCGGGCGCCCCCTTCGCGTACACGTGCACGACGTCGCCATCGCGGTGGAAGGTCGCCATGAAACGCCGCTCGGACTCGAAGGACACTTCACCGATGCGCGGCGACGCCCTGCGGAGCTCCTGCACGGCGAGACCCGCCTTCGCCGCTAGCGCCACCAGGGCGCCCTCGGTCGGATCTCCGATCAGGACCCCGCCGTGGATCCTGCTGTCGTTGCAGAGGACGACGGCGCGAAGGAGCGGCGTGAGGTCGCGCGCCGTCCGACCCGACTCCGGGCTCTTCACCTCACCGTCCGCACCATAGCCCTCGCCGGTGACCGCGTACGCCGCGCCCGCGAACCAGACGCGACGAACGGTCATCTGGTTCATCGTCAACGTCCCGGTCTTGTCGGCGCCGATCACGGTCGTGCACCCGAGGGTCTCGACGGCGGCGAGCTGCTTCACGATGGCCCTTTGACGGGCCATGCGGTGCAGCCCGAGGGCGAGCGTGACGGTCACCACCACAGGGAGGCCCTCCGGAACGGCCGCCACCGCGAGGGCCACGGCCTCCATCGCCACCTTCGCGAGCGAATTACCGCGCACGAGCTCGAGCAGCGCGATGACCCCGACGACGAGGCCGGTGGCGACGGCGAGCCGCTTCGCGAGGAAGTCGAGCTGCAGCTGCAAGGGCGTCGGCGCCGGCATCGTGCCCTCGAGCATCCCCGCGATGCGCCCCATCTCGGTTCCGCACCCCGTGGCGGAGACGACGAACTCCGCGCGCCCGCGGGTGACGACCGAGTTCATGAAAACGACGTCGTGCCGCTCGCCGAGCGGTGTCGCGAGGGGTAGCGCAGGCGCAGCGGACTTGCGGGTCGGCGCCGACTCTCCCGTGAGCGCGGACTCGTCCATTTCGCAGCCATGCGCGAAGAAGAGGCGCCCGTCGGCCGGAACGCGATCCCCCGCCTCCAGGAGCACCACGTCACCTGGCACGAGCTCGTCCGCGGGCAGCTCGCTCACCTGCCCGTCGCGCCGCGCGCGAGCGCGAAACGCCATCATCCGCTGGAGGGCCGCGAGCGCCTGCTCGGCCCGGTGCTCCTGCACGAATCCGAGCACGGCGTTGAAGACGGTGACCGTCGCCACCATGATGGCGTCCTTCAGATCGCCGATCGCCCAGGCCACGACGGCCGCTGCGCAGAGGAGCAGAGTCAGGAACCCCTTCAGCTGCGCGAGGAGAAGGCCGATGAGGGAGCGGGGCGGCTTGTCCGGCAGACGGTTGGGTCCGACGTTTCGCAGCCGCCGCGCGGCCTCCTCGGCGCGGAGCCCCCTCGGCTCAGCGCCGAGTCTCGCGAACACATCCTCGAAGGGCAGCGTCCACACGGGCGGCAAGTTCGGGCCGAATGCTTCCCATTGAGGCTTCGCCGGACCGTCTTTGCCGGGTGCTTGCATCCCGCTACTCGCAGCGCGAGGAGACTACCCTGAAGCGACGCCTCCGGCTCTGCTGACTCGACGCCGTCGCGTCGGCGCGTCGGGACATCGAAGGCCGTCATCACGAACGGGCCGCCGAAAAGCTCCGTGATCGATCGGAGGCGGGCGAAGCGGGTACACCCGAGTGATGCAGGTGTGAGCACGTCGTGCCGGGCACGTGTCCGGGCACGTGCCCGCGTCAGCTGGTCACCCTCGCGCGCCACGCTGCGGATTCCGAAGTCGCGCTCGCGGCACTCACGTTGCATCAGGGCGTCGACACTGACTCATCGCCTCACCTTCCATGCGGGACTGTTGCCTGCGCGACCGAGGCGGGCGGACTTCGCGCGTGCCGACGCGCGGGCGGACCTTGCGATGGACCGTTACGCGCGCGGCGACGATTCCGCCTTTGCCGACGTGTACGACACCGTGGCGCCCAGCATTCGCGCATACCTCCTCCGACGGACGGGTGACGGAACTCGTGCGGACGATCTGCTTCAGCTGACCCTGCTGCAGATGCACCGTCATCGGGGGTCGTACGTCGCCGGCCTTCCCGTGATGCCGTGGGCGTTCGCCATCGCCCGGAGGCTCTGCATCGACGAATTTCGACGGCGACGCACGGACGCCCTCTCGGCCGCTCGCAGCATCGAGGAAGACGACCGCGTCACGTCGACCTTGCCCGAGGACGAAGTCGCTTCACGGGAAACCGCCGCACTGGTCGACGCGGAGCTCGGGCGCCTCCCGGAGGCGCAGCGCGTCGCCTTCGAGCTGCTCAGGCTCGACGGACTCTCACACGAGGAGGCCGCGCGGTTCCTCGGTACGACCGTCAGCGCGGTCAAGCTGCGGGCCTTCCGAGCCTACGCCGCCCTCCGCACCGTGCTCGCCACGGGGCGGGAGTGACGGCACGCTGCTTCATGTGGA
>CAYUAW010000238.1:0-3454 GCA_964442485.1 uncultured Polyangiaceae bacterium | reverse complement strand
CGCTCGCTCGTGTTTCGTGAACGTTCCTTGATGCCGCCTGGCAACAGAACGAGGAATCAATTGGGTTTGGAGTTTGTAGTCCTACTCAATTGCCACCATCACCTGGGTTGCGGGTAAGGTTTGCGACCAGAAGCCGTCGACCAGGACGACTTCGCGGAGGTGTCGTGAATCTCCCGGGCTCAGCGCAGGACCGCCTCACACGGATCTCCGTGACGCTCGCGACGTTCGCGTTGCTCGCGAGCCTCCCGGGGTGCCAGGCCAAGGCGAAGGGGGCGGCGGCGCCGGCGGTGCCCGAGAACGTGGTCCTCGTCACGAAGGAACAGCTCTCCCACATCAAGATCACCACGGAGACGGTCGACCTTCACGACGTCGATGACACGGTGCTCGCGAGCGGCAAGGTGACCTACGACGATCAGAAGGTCATTCACGTCTTCTCGCCGGTCGCGGGGAAGGTCGTGAGGGTCTTCGTCCAGCTCGGCAACCGCGTGAAGAAGGGCGACCCGCTGGTGACCGTCGAATCGCCGGACATTGGCGTCACCACGGCGGACGTCGGAAAAGCCGAGGCGGATCTCACGACGGCTGAGCGCGAGTATCAGCGGCAGCAGGAGCTGCTCGATCTGCACGCCACGTCGCAACGCGATTTCGAGGCGGCCACCAGCACCTTCCGGCAGGCGAAGACCGAAGTCGACCGCGCACGGCAGAAGGCTGCGCTCTTCCAGCGCGGCGACGTGGTGGGTCAGAGCTTCACCGTTCGCGCCGACCTCGACGGTGAGGTCTTCATGAAGGCCGTCTCGGCGGGGATGCAGATCGCGGGGCAGTACGGCGGCGGCTCCGCGGAGCTCTTCACCATCGGCGAGTCGGACCTGGTCTGGGTGCTCGCGGACGTGTTCGAGCTCGACATCCAGCGCGTGAAGGTCGGAGCGAAGGTCATCGTCAACGTCGCGTCCTTGCCCGACCGGAACTTCGAAGGAAAGCTCGACTGGATCAGCGGCGCGCTCGATCCCGTGACGCACGCCTCGAGGGTTCGCTGCGCGTTCGACAACGTGGACGGCACGCTCAAGCCGGAGATGTTCGCGACGGTGAAGATCGCGACCGACCCGCGAACTGCGATCGCCATCCCGAGAACGGCGGTGCTTCGTCTGGGGGAGCAGACCGTCGCGTTCCTCGACCGCGGCACCGACAAGGAGGGACAGGAGCGCTTCGAGCGAGTGCCGGTCGACGTGGACGAAGGCGCGGGCACCGCGTGGGTTCCGGTCGAGCACGGGCTCGATCGAGGAGACCGGGTGGTCACCACGGGCGCGATCCTCCTTTCCGGCATGCTGTAGGGAGCGCGAGCGATGATCGGGAAGATCGTTCGCTTCGTGCTCATGAGGCCTGCGTTCGCGATCCTGTTCGCGCTCGCCCTCGCCGTGCTCGGCACGGTCTCTTACAGCCAGCTGAACATCGAAGCATACCCGAACCCCGTCCCGCCGCTGGTCGAGGTCATCGCGCAGCCCCCTGGCTGGAGCGCAGAGGAGACGGAACGCTACGTCACCATCCCGCTCGAGGTGGGCCTCTCGGGAATGCCGGGGCTCGATCACATCCGCTCGCAATCCCTCTTCGGCCTCACCGACGTGAAGTGCTACTTCAAGTGGGGAACGAAATACGAGGAGGCGCGTCAGGAGGTCATCAACCGCCTCGGGTTCGTCTCGCTCCCCGCCGGCATCGAGGCTCAGATATCGCCGTGGAACGCGATCGGCGAGGTGTTCCGGTACACCGTGGAGGGGAAGGGCTACACGGTGCGCGAGCTCAAGACGGCCGAGGACTGGATCCTCGAGCGGCAGTTCAAGCAGGTGCCTGGCGTCATCGACGTCACGAGCTTCGGCGGCGAGACGAAGCAATTCCAGATCGGCGTCGATCCCTATCGCCTGAAGGGGCACGGCGTCTCGCTCGATCAGGTCGTCCAGGCGGTCCAGAACGCCAACCTGAACACCGGCGGGCAGCGGTTGACGATGGGCGAGCAGTCCTACGACATCCGCGGCGTCGGCCTGCTGCGCGACGTCCACGACATCGAGGACATCGTCATCGTCGATCTGAAGGGGACCCCGGTGCGGATCCGGGACGTCGCCGAGGTGAAGGTGGGCGCGGCCCCTCGCCTCGGCATGGTGGGCATCGACGACCGGCCCGACGTCGTGCAGGGCACCATCCTGATGCGCTACGGCGCCGAGACGAAGCCGACGCTCGAAGGAATTCACGCGCGTATCGAGGACATCAGGAAGAACCACGTCCTGCCGCCGGGCATGGACATCCGGCCGTACTACGACCGCGGCGACCTGGTGGCGCTCACCACGCACACGGTGATGGAGAACGTGCTCGTCGGGATCGCCCTGGTGTCGTTCGTGCTGCTCGTCTTCCTGGGCCACGTGCGCGCGGCGGTGATCACCGCGCTCACCATCCCCCTGGCCCTGCTCGGCGCCTTCACGGGGATCGTCGCGACCAGAACGTCGGCGAACCTCATCTCCATCGGCGCCGTGGATTTCGGGATCGTCGTCGACTCCTCCGTCATCATGATGGAGAACGTCTTCCGTCACCTCGGGCCGCACGGAAAGGGCTCGATGAAGCAGCGCGTGCTCGCGGCGGCGAAGGAGGTCGGGACTCCGATGGCGTTCTCGACACTTATCATCGGCACGTCCTTCATTCCGCTCTTCACGATGACGGGGGTCTCGGGTGTGATCTTCTCTCCGATGGCGCGCACCTACGCTTTCGCGATCGGCACCGCCATCTTCCTGGCCCTGACGGTGCTTCCGGTCCTCGCGTGGAAGTTCGTCCCAGCAACGCTGGAGGAGAAGGAGCCGCTCGTGATGCGCGCGCTCCACCGGGTGTACACACCCGTGGCAAGCGTCGCCCTCCGGTATCCGAAGTTCGCGATTCCGCTCCGCCTCGTGGTCGTTGCCGCCTGCGCCGCGCTCTTCCCCTTGCTGGGCGGCGAGTTCATGCCGAAGCTCGAGGAGGGTAACCTCTGGATCCGCGCGACTCTGCCGAAGAGCATCTCGCTCGAGCAGAGCTCGAAATACGTCGACGAGATGCGCGCCATCGTCCGCGGGTGCCCACAGGGCCCGTCGGCCCACTGCGCACCGGATCGCGTGAAGCACCCCGAGGTCATCTCGGTCACGTCGCAGCTCGGCCGTCCCGACGACGGGACGGACGTGACGGGCTTCTTCAACATCGAGCTCTTCGCGCCGCTTCGCCCCTTCGATGAATGGCCCCACGGCATGACCAAGGACAAGCTGACGGACGAGCTCGGCCGCGAGCTCGAGGAAGCCTTCCCCGGCGTGGTCTTCAATTTCTCGCAGATGATCGGCGACAACGTCGAGGAAGCGGTGGCCGGAGTGAAGGGCGAGAACTCGATCAAGGTGTACGGGCCCGATCTCGCCGAGAACGAGAAGAACGCCGACACCATCGTCGACGCGCTCGC
>CAYUAW010000237.1:0-11591 GCA_964442485.1 uncultured Polyangiaceae bacterium | reverse complement strand
AGAGCCTCGACGGAGAGCTGCTGCAGAGAATACTTGCCGGAAAGGCGTGACCGGGGCTGAGACAGGGGCTGGGTGTGTGGAGGGAACGGGCAGATCGCTCGCTAGCGGGCGCGTGGCGGCTCCGGGAGCTCGCGTCCCGGCGCCGTCGCGTGTTCCATCAGAAGCGAGACTTCGTCAGCCGTACCAGCGTGCCGATCACGCGGTGGAACAGTGCTGCGAGCTCCGGATCCATTGTGTTGCACCAGCCGAGCGCTTGAGCCGTCTCCCAGCAGGCAAGCGCTTCGCGCGCGGAAGCCGCAGCCGTTTGATACCGAGCCTGCCGATTCTTGCCGCGGCTATACGCGCCTTCGGCCAAGTTCAACGGCACCGAAATGAGCGCACGCTCCATCTGATCACCGAGCGAGAGCGACCGAGCCCGCAACTTGGGCAACACCGGAGCCATCTGCCGAACCAATTCGAGCCCTCTTCCCCGAGCTCCCAAGCCCAAGCCCGCCCTCTTCCCCCTCCCCGATCTCCCACCCCAACCCCAACCCCAACCCCAAGCCCAAGCCCTTCCCCCCTCCTCAAGCCCCCAACTCGAGCCCGGGCCCTCTCCCTCCCCCGCAAGCCCTCGCCCCCGCGACGAGCGTCAGTCCGTCGGGCTCTTCAGCCTGTATCCGACGCTCGACACCGTCTCCACGTAGTCGCGCGCGGCTCCCAGCTTTCGTCGGAGGCGCGTGACGTAGGCGTCGACCGAGCGCGCGCCGACGTCCGCGCCGCCCCAGACGATCTCGAGCAGCGCCTGGCGCGGTAGCACGCGATCGCGCCGCGTCATCAGCGCCTCGAGCAGACGGAATTCGCGGACGCTCAGGGTCACCTCTTCCTTGTCGACCCACACGCGGTGCGATCGCGCGTCGAGCGAAAGCGCGCCGACGGAGAGGACGGCCGCGGCGCGAGCGACGGGCCGCGGGCGGAGCAGCACCCGGACCCGGAGCAGCACCTCGCGAACGCTGAACGGCGCCGCGACGAAGTCGTCCACGCCGACCTCGAACGCGATCACGCGCTCCATCTCCTCGCTGCGCGACGTGACGACGAGGATCGGGATCCCGCGCGTCGCGCGATCTCCGCGCAGCGCGCGGCAGATCTCGAGCCCCTGGACGTCGGGGAGCACCAGATCCAAAACCACGAGATCTGCGCCCGTGGTCTTCAGGGCGGCGAGCGCCAACCTGCCCTCGCGAAAGAGCGACACTTTGTGACCGACGTCGCGCAGCGGCGCTTCCAGCGAACCTACCGTGTCGTCGTTCGTGATCAGGACGACGCGCGCCTTCGGCTCGAGCGAGAGCGCGGCCTCCTCGGCCGTCTCTTCCCCGGCCTCGTCGGAGGCCGTTGGCTCCCTCTCATGCTCCGACATCGACAGATAGCTCCGTCCACCCGACTCCGCCCCGGTCGTCCCGGAGGACGAACCACATGTGAACCGTGCTCTTTCCGCCAGGAGCCACCCAGTCATTTTCGGAGAATGCATTGCCCGCCTCCTGTTCCGTTCGACCGGTTCCGTCATGGTCGAAGCTTCCATCCGTGCCGAACCAGGCCACGCGCATCGCCTCGCGGTGCGCGACGATCTTCCGCTGCACCGGGTCGAACTCGACGTACGGTTCGGAGCCCGTGCATCCCTTCGGCGTCGTGCAGTCATCCGGACAGCCCGCGACGTCCTGGCCATTCACCTTGCGATCCGTCGGGTACTCGCCGGCTCCGCAGATGCCGTCGCCGCATGTGGACGTCTTCGGGCAGGATGCCCACGTCGCGCGCAGCGTGACGCGCTCGTGCGGTGCGACGGTGACGGTGGGCACGTCGCCCCCCACCGTGAACGTCTCCTTCTTCCCGTTCGCGTGCGTGAGGACGAGCTCCGCGACCGCGGGGTTCTCGTTCGGACGGTACCGATCGTTGTACTCGATGGACTGGTCCTGCGTCACGCCGCCGAGCCCGCAGGCGAGCCGCGTCACGCCGACCACGTAGTCGGGCTCCTCGGGCGTGGGTACGAGCAAGCGGACCGGCTGGTAATAACCCCCCGTGGTGTCGGGGTCCGCCGGACGCGACGCAGGTTGGCCTTCCTTCGGCGTCGGCGGTGAAGGACCGAAGACGCTACAGTCGTTCTTGTCGATGACGGCGTGCACTTCGGGTCCCTGACCGATCGGCGCGAGCGCCTTGCCCGAGGGCACCAGGCATTCGAGCGCCGCGGGCCCGATGACCGCGATTTCCTTCCTGACGGTGCAGAACGCCCACTGGATCGACGAAGGATCTCCGTCGGGGTCTGCAACGGCGTAGAGGGCGCGATAGTCGACGCCCGCCTTGTCGCCCGGAGCTTGCTCGGCCGGCGTGGACTGCACCGCCAGCACGCGTGACCTGTCGACGAGCGACGGACGGCCC
This sequence comes from uncultured Polyangiaceae bacterium, assembly GCA_964442485.1. Taxonomy (GTDB): domain Bacteria; phylum Myxococcota_A; class Polyangia; order Polyangiales; family Polyangiaceae; genus DASZVB01. Next base: position 9,188 of record CAYUAW010000237.1, on the reverse strand, counting down.
TCGATGTTCGGCTTGCACCCGAACGTCACGGCGCCTGTCACGGCCAGCGCCGCGCACCAGCGCACGCTTCGCGGAGCAGCGGCTACCACGTGAGCTTCCCTCCGAAGACGGGCAGGATCGGCAACCCGGTGATGTACGACCGCTTCGAGTAGTCGGCGTTGTAGACGATCTCCTCCGGATTCGAGTGGTTGGTGACGTTCTGGACGTCGAGATAGAGCTCGAGCCCGCTCGACTCGCTGAACTTGAAGCGCTTCGAGACGCGGATGTCCGCCTGGTAGAACGCCGGGATCCGGATGGAGTTGTGGACGCCGAACACCGGCTCGTCGGTGCCGGTCCGGGAGTCGAACACCGGGCGCAGCACTGGTGTGCGCGGGTAGCCCGTCGAGTACCGGAAGCGAGCGCCGACCTCGAAGCCCGCGCCGAGATCGTACGACGCGAGGGCGGTGAACACGTGGGTCTGGTCGAAATCGAAGGGACGATACAGCGTGGAGCCTCCATCGGTGCGCTCGCTCCGCATGAGCGTGTAGCTGAGCCAGCCGAAGAAGCGCTTGAGCAGCTCGTGACGGAAGAGGACCTGGGTGCCGTACGCACGACCAAGGCCGTCCTGGATGAGCGCCTGTGACTGCACCGGGACCGGGAGCGGGCTCCGCGTCACGAGCTCCGTTTGCTTCGAGTAGAAGCTCGTCATCTCGACGGAGAGCGCCTTCGAGAGCTGGAACGCCGCCCCGGCCAGGTAATGCACTGCCTTCGACGGCGTGAGCGTCGGGTTTCCGAACACCGAGCTGAGATCCTCCGCCATCGGCGGCTGGTGATAGACGCCCACTGCAGCACGGAGCTTGATCTGCTTGGTCGCGGCCCAGCGCGCGGCGAAGCGGGGCTCGAGCTGGCTGTCCTCGCGCGAATTTCCACGGTCAGGAAGATCGCCCGAGGGAGGGCTCGTGCGGCTGGTGGTCACCACGGACGGCTCGAGACGCACGCCGGGAATCAGGTGCACGGCACCGCCGCCGAGCGAGACGTCGGCCTGGGCGTAGGGCGCGAGCCCGGCGACCACCGTCTTCCAGTCGTCGTTGTTCACGAGATCGCTCGGCGCCTGCCCGAACACGCGCAGATCTCCCTCACGCGGCGGCTCGGTCACGGAGCCCTGCCTGTGCAGGGTGCTGGAGACCACCTCGGCGTCGATGCCCGCTCCAAGCGACAGGAAGTCCACGGGCTGACCCGTCCATGCGGCACGTAGACCGTAGAGGGTGGAGTCGTTGCGCAGCTCCGCCAGGACGGGCCCGAACACGTTCGAGACGGTGGAATGATCGAGGCCGAAGAACGGCGTCACGGTGACCGTGCCGCCGTCGTCGAGCCGGCGCTGATAGCGGACGTAGATGCGCTGGAAGCCCGTGGCCTTGCTCTCCGTCTTGGTGTCGGAGGGGTCTGCTTCGACGAGCGACCTGCTGATGTGGTCCGACGAGAGCAGCCCGCCTACCTCGACACTCTCCCCGTCACGCGGTACCCACGCGAACCGGATCTGGCTGTCCCAGTAGCGCGGGATCGGCACGAACTCGCCCACGTCCTTCGACGTCACGCGCGCGAGGACCCAGTCGAGGTGGCTCCGGCGAACTGCGCCGGCGAAGCGAAAATGGTCACCGACCGAGCCGCGGACGCTCGCTGCTGCGTCGATGGCGTCGATCGCGACGCTGCCGTGGCTCGGGCCGGAGTCGAGCGGGCGGAGCCCGACGTTGACGAGGCCGCCGAGCCCGCGGCCGTGCGCGGAGCCGTAGCCACCGGGTTCGAGCTCCACGTTCTGGACGAGATCGGAGTGTATGACGGAGCGAAACCCGCCCTCGTGATAGAGCACAGGGACGTGCACGTCGTCGACGTACACGCGCGTGTCGGCCGCCCCCGCGCCCCACACGACGAGCGCTCCGGAGCCCACCGTGGAACGCGCGACGCCCGGAAGGTTCTCCACGACCTTGATGACGTCTCCGCCGGTGCCCGCGACGCGCCCACCCTGGTCGGCGCTGACGGACGTCGACGCGACGGATTTCTCGAGCTCGGTGTCGACCACGACCAGCTCGAAGTCCACGCGCTCTTCCGGCGGCAGCGGCTCCTTCGGGACATCGACGTCGTAGGTGGCGTCGTACTTGTGCCCGGCGGCGAGCGTCTCCTCCGTGCCGACCGGCGTGAAGTCGCTTCCGGAGAGCGTCACCGAGTGCACGCCGGGAGCGGCCTCCGGAAAGCGAAAACGACCCGCCTCGTCCGTCTTCGTCGTCTCGGCGTCGAGACCGACGGTGACGCCCGGGAGCGGCTTGCCCGTCCCGCGGTCGCGCACGACGCCGCCGAAGTCCGCCGTCTTCGGGACGACGACGACGGCCTTCAGCTCGAAGTCGTAGCGGTACTGGATGCGAACCGGGGCGGGCGTGCCGTCGATCTCCGCCGGCTCGAACTCGAGCTGTTTCGCGGCGGCGACGGCTGCGGTGTCGAAGGCCTCGCCCGCGGAACCGACGATGGCCGCTTCCGCGACCTTGCCGTCCGCGTCGATGGAGAGCGCGAGCGAGACGGACGCCTTCCGCGCCGTCGCCTTCTCCGACTCCGGATACGTGGGCTCGACGAACTTCTTCAAATGCGGCGGCTTCGTCAGCTTTCCCGTCGGCCTTTCGGCGGGCGCGGAAGCCTTGGGCGCACTTTGAGCGAACGACGTGCTCACCCAGCTCGTCGCCGCTGCCGCCAGCAGGGCGGCGACTCGGCTGCGTAAGTTCATGTGGGAAGGCGGAAACGCATGTTGATCAAGAACGTCGCGGCCACGGGCTTGTTGCAGCGCGTGGCCGGCTTGAATCGCATTCTTCGGGCGGCCGTCAGCGCGGCCTCGTCGAGTCCGTAGCCGAGGCCTTCCAGCAGCTTGACGCCGGTCACCTCGCCGTTCTCGTTGACGTACACCTCCATCCGCACGCGCCCCTGCACGCGGGAATGACGAGCACTCTCGGTGTAGGAGGGCGACACGGTCGAAAGCGGCGGAACCTTCACGATCTCCTCGGAGCATGTGGCCTCCGTTCTCTGGGCGACGAGCACCTTGGGCTTCACGGGTACGACAGGAGCCACGGCCACCGCCGTCGGCTGCGGAGCGATGTTGACGGCGATGCCGTCACTCGAGGACGAATCGAGCGCGACGCCGATATCCGTGAAAGAGGGGGCATCGGTCGCCGCGGATGCCTCGACGGCGTGCGCCGCGACTGGACGCGTGTTGTGTCCGGGCGCGTGGCTCGGCCTGTCGGGTGCGTGCTCGGGGGGCTTGGGCGGCTCGGGCTTCTTCTCTTCCTTCGCCTCGTTCAGCGCGATGGCCACCACTTCGCGGAGCTTGTCTTGTGGGATCAAGGCGAGCACCGCGCCGACGAGGAGATGCGCCGCGACGCTGACGACGTAGACCGTCGAACGCTGCTTCTTGCGCCGTGCCATCTCCCATCTCCTTAGTTGGTGCGTTCCACGGAGATGGCAAACTTCGTGATGCCCTCGACCTTCGCGAGGTCGATCACGTGCATGACGTCGCCGTGCAACGCCTCGCGATCGGCGGTCACCACCAGGTTCGCGTCCTTGTTTCCGGATTTCGCTTTCCTGAACTCGCTGCGGAGCGCGCTCTCCTCGATCGGCTTCTGATTGAAGAGGTAGGAGCCCGCCTTGGTGATGGTGACGGAGAGCGGCGTGTTCGACGCGCCGTCCGACGACGCCGTCTTCGGGAGCTCGACCTTGAGGCTCTGCGAGACGATGTAGACGGCCGACACCATCATGATGACGAGGAGCACGAGCACCACGTCGACCATCGGGGTCACGTTGATGCCGACGATCTGGGCTTTCTTTCCGCGGCCACCTAGTGAAGCTGCCATGGGCGTGCTCCTCAGTTCACGTCGCCGGCGGCGGCGAGCTCGCGCAGGCCGGTGGCCGCAGGCGGCGACGAGGGGGACATGGCGATGGGGGCGCCGCTCGCGTGCTGCATGCCGCCGGACTTCAAGACCGCCGCGACGTCCTTGGCGATGGCGGTCAGGTTGCTCTCGATGTCGCCGATGCGCTTCTGGATCAGGTTGTATGCGACGACGGCCGGGATGGCGACGAAGAGGCCGACGCCCGTCGCGACGAGCGACTCGGCGATGCCGCCCATCACGGCGTTCATCGACGACGAGGACTGGCTCGCGCCGAGCTGGTGGAAGGCGATGATGACGCCGATCACGGTACCGAAGAGTCCGATGAAGGGGGCGTTGTTGCCGAGCGTCCCGAGCAACGTCGAGCCGCGTTCCAGGTCCATGCGGGCCCGGATCATGCCGCTCTCGATCGCGTCGGCGACCGCCTCGGGACCAGCGGAGAGGTACTTGAGCGCCGGAGCGAGGACGCTTGCCTCGACGGACGGGCTCTTCTCGAGCAGACCTCGCGCGCCCTCGCTGTCACCCTGCTCGATCAGGGCGACGAGTCGCTCGCCGAGCTCGTCGACGTCGTCGTTGCGCTTCCGGAAGTAGAGGGTCCGCTCGATCATCGCGCCGATCGAGAAGACCGAGAGCCCGAGCAGGAGATACATGACCCAGCTCGACCCGAGCAGGGCAACCTTCAACAATTTCTCGACCAACATGTGAGGATCCCTTTCTCAGTGAAACACGTATTCGGTCACGAAGAGGCCGCGCTGCGAGCCCCCGTTCGCGGAGATGTCGAGGAGCTCGCCGGTCGCGGTCCGCTTCTCGACGAGGTGCGCGGGCCCGCCGTCGCCGCCTCCCTCTGCCTGAAAGATCGCGACACCGAAGCGGACCGCGGGCTGCTTGCAGGCGTCGAAGAGATTCGCGTAGATCTGGTAGCGACCCTCCGGCGCTTCCGTTTGCCACACCAGGTTCTCGACGCGGAAGCCGTCAATCGCGCAGCCGACGTTCGAGTCGTGATCGAACGACGCCTCGGCAGCGACCGGCATGCCGCCGTCCATCAGCTTGGTCGTCGTGGGGCGCTTCGGCTCGAGGAGGCGCCCGTCGGGACCCACGACCTGCAGGTCGAGGTCCGCGTTGACGTCCCAGGACAGGGAGATGACCGCCCTCGGCGGCTCTCGCTTCGGCGAGCAGCTCTGCAGGTTGTCGGGCACGAGGCCCTTGATGCACAGGCTGACCACCGCCTGCTCGCCGGCGTGACCACGCTTGTCGATCGCGACGACGCGCAGGTTGCGGCGCCCGATCGGCACGTTGCGTCCGAAATCTGCGGACGCTGCCCACGTGAGCCGCCCCGTCGCCGGATCCGGTCCGCCGATGGGTATCACCCAGTAGCCGGAGCCGGAGCCATCGAGCGCGAGGCCGATGGCGACGGTGTTGGTGGTCGCATCGCCGGTGAACGACGCGCCCGTCTGGCCCGGGAAGAACGCGAGCTGCACGGTCCGTGGTGACGTGGTGCTCGGCGGCCCGGTGTCCGTGGCAGCCGGCGGATTCGGTCCCGCGTCTTCGATGGGACTGCCGACGAGACGCCCCTCGACGAACTCTGCTTGCGGGTTCGTGATGCGGAACGGCTCGTCGTTGCCGATCTGCGGATTATTCGACCAGCACCCGGCGAGCGCGAGTGACGCGGCGAACGGGACGAGGGCGCGCGTCGTCACAGCGTCACCTGGAGGCGCAACGTCCACTGGTCGTTCTTGAAGTCCGTCGGCACGCCCCGGCTGTCACGCGCGAGGAGATCGCTCACATGGTCGTACTGGAAGACGAGACGCGCACGATCCGGCAGCGCGACGCCGACCAGCGGAGACAGCGTCTTGATCGTCTGCGAGCGCGGGATGAGCTTCCCGGCGCGCGAATCCGTCGAATCGGAGTTCGGGTCGTACTGGTCGTAGCGGATTCCGATGACGCCGTAGGGAGTGATCTCCTGGGTGAACGCGACGTAGAAGCCGAGCTCGCGAAGACCCGGCCCCGCCGTGGTCCCGCCCGGTTTGACGGGATCGTTGGTGATCGGGATTCCCCCGAGCGGATCGGCAATGAACGTGTTGCGATCGAGGTTGCTCGCGGAGATGACCTCGCCGGTCAGGATCGACCAGCCGAGCAGCGTCTTCAGCTGAAGCTGCAGGTCGGCGCCCACGGCCCACCGCGAGAAGTTCGACGAAGGAACCGCCGCGGCCGCCGGCGCCCCGGTGAGTTCGCCGGGATCCACCGCGCCGTTGCCGTTCGCGTCATTCCAAGTGATGGTGCTCTTCGTGGCGTCGCTACCGGCGTGGAACCCCTTGCCGCGGTTGTAAGAGATACCGCCGGACACCACGAAGCTGTCGCCTGCTTTCGCTTCGGCCCCGAGCCTTCCCGTGATGTCCTTGTTGCCGTTCGGGTCCTGAAGGGAGAAGCCGCTCTTCTCGTCGAGCGGCTCGCCGTTGGTGACGGCGAAGGCGTAGCGCGCGAAGGCGATGCCGCCCGAGAATCGCGCGCCGACGTCCGGCTCGCCGGGCCACAGTGCGCGCGACACCGTGGAGCGTTCCATGAACCAGCGCGTCCGGGGCGATTGCACGAGATCGAACCCGAAGGGCAGATCGAACTGACCGATGGTGAGCTGTGCGAGCGGTGGGACGCCCTTCTCCTTCGAGCGGCCATAGACCAGCGAGAGCTCCGCCTTCTGGACGCGCACCGCGGGACCGCGCACGGTGTTGCCGTCGAACTCGAAGAGCAGCGCCGCGTAGTCCCAGTCGCGCGCGAAGCGCAGCCGCCCGCGGCGCAGCAGGAACCGGTTCTGGTTCAGCAGCGTGCCGCCCTGCCGGAGCTGGTCGGACGAGTCCTGGTGCGCCTCGTACTGTCCCTGTGAGTAACCGGAGATCACCACGCCCGTGCCGAGCAGTCCGGCGGGCGGCGCCTCCTTCTGTACTTGTTCTGCCGGGTACGGCGGTGCCGTCGCGCCACCGGCCGCCGGCGTCGGAGATGGCGTCGTGGAAACGATGGAGGACCCGGCTGCAGCCTCGCGGATCGGAGGGACGGCCGCAGGTGGAGACGGCGCGGGAGGTGCGGCAGAAGACGGAGCGGGCGTCGCGGCCGGGGTCGATTCGGCTTCGACGGTCACGTCGGCATCCGCGTCGGATGGTGACGCAGAGCCCGAAGGAGTGGGTGCAGCCTGCGGCGCGGCGCTCGACGACGGAGGCGGCGCCGAGGCGCTCGCCGCCGTGACAGGCGTCGGCACGCGTGCCGGCGGCGCGACAGAGCCCGGCGGCGAGGGCGCGGGCGCCTGCGCGTGTGCGTGCGCACACACCGACAGCGACCCCATCACGAACAAGGCGCAAACGGAATACTTTGGAAAGCTTGGTGACATATGCAGTTACACGTCACCGGCGCATCGGGAAGAGCACTCCTTCGCCGAATGCGCCGGTGAAGGGTTTCACACGCTAAAGAGTCCCGACCTGGCTGATCTTCTCGAGCTTCGAGTTGTCGAAGGGCGTGCACTTCGAATCCGTGCACTTGTCACTGTTGAAGCCCGTGGCAGCGGGTGCGCACTTCGGCGAGGGCGGTACGGGCCCGCCGTCGCCAGGCTCGCCGCCGGTGCCAGGGCCGCTATCGCCCGTCGTACCGCCGGTGCTGCTGTCGCCCTTGTCACCGCCCGACGAGCCGCCGGCTCCGCCTGACGAACCGCCGCTGCCGCCGTCCTTTGCGGTCGAGCCGGCACTGCCGCCCGTGGACGACTTGCCGCCCGTGGACGACTTGCCGCCCGTGGACGGCTTCGCGCCACTGCCGGCGTCCTCGCCCGGCGACGGGTTGCTGTCGCTCGAGCACGCGGACACGACGGCACCCGCCATTGCCAGCGAGAGGATGCTGACGGACACGAACCGATTCATTGCTAGCCGTGCCATCACTTCACCTCGCAATAGCCAAAGTTGCACTTCGGCGCAGACGAACCGCAGTCGCTGTCGTTGCTGCACGTCGCGCAACCGTCGGGCGCCGTGCCCGTCGCCGCGGCGACGAACTTGCACTCACAGCTCTTGGGCGGCATGTAGCTCATGAGCGGGCCACCGTCCTTCGTGCTGGAGACGCGCATAGCGCAATCGGGGACGACGGAGGCCTTCGCCTCCACCGTGATGAAGTCGAAGTCGGGGTCGACCGCGCCCGTGATCAGGTCGACCACCTTCTTGACGTCCGCGTTGGCGATCGTGCCGCTGGGGGCGTGCGTATAGAGATGCACCGGACCTGCGATGACGTAGTGACCGTCGCGAGTGTTCGCCTTGTCGAACGACGTCGTCGAGTCGGAGTCGGGCGTGTAGCCGCAGGACGAGCCCTTCGCCTGGAATGCGAGCCCGCGAACGGCGCTGCGGTTCTTGTCCGCGTCACCGGATGACATGATCCCGATGGCGGTCTGCGTCTTGGCCATGCTCGCATCCGTCGCCAGGCCCGTGAGGACGTGCGCGGTGTCGGCGTTGTGGGTGCCGAGCCACTTCGTCGCGGCAAGTCCAATGACGGAGCCCGTCATCAGCATCGTGCCGGAGGTGGCGCTGCGAACCTCGAACACGGTGGGGTCGTTCCATGGAACGCCGCCGCCGGCCGTCGTACCGAGTCCGAAGGCGAGGTACGCTGCCTCCGAGCTGATCGAGACCTGCGTCGAGTCCTTCGGCACGACCAGGTTCATCGACTGAACCGGACCGTGGAAGTCCTTCACATCGCTCGCGACGGCGATGGAGGGTTCACAGGTCGCCGCGTAGACGTCGGAGACGCCGATGTCGACCGTCGTGCCGGCGGGATCCAGCGTGCAGCCCATCGTGTCCTCGACGGGCGCGGTGCCGGTACCGGTCCAGGTCGACGCCGTGCCCATGATCGTTCCCGGCGATGTCGCCGCCATCGTTTGAACGCCGACGCACGAGCCTTGCCCGGAGTAGACGATGTTGATCGGCGTCGACTCGGACTTGAGCGCTGCGGCGACAGCCGCGATGAACGGCTTGGCTGCCGTCGAGCCTGCCACGTAGACGACGTGGCTGAGAGTGCTGCAGTCCGCCGCCTTCGCGGCCGGTGCGATGAGGCCGAGGGCGCTCGCGGCGAGCACCCCTCCTCCTGCCGTTAAGAAGCGCAAGCTTCGCTGGTTCGTCATTAAAATGCTTCCTTCCTGAAGCGCGGCCCCTCGCACAGGTATGTGGAGGTGCGCCGCAGCGCGGAAAGTAGGGGGCCGACGAGACAGCTCGTCGTCCATCCGGCGAACTTTCCGTGACGCGGCGCGGACGAACGCGCGCCACCAACGTGACG
>CAYUAW010000236.1:0-11605 GCA_964442485.1 uncultured Polyangiaceae bacterium | reverse complement strand
CGGTGCTCGTCCGGATCGACGTGCGCCGTCGCGCTCGCGGCATTCGGATCGGTGCGCCGCGGCAGGAGGACGTCGAGCGCGTGCTCGATCGACTCGTCGGTGTCGAGCGCGAGGAGCCGCGTCTGGAATCCCTCCGTCGTCACGACGGTGATGCGCACCGTGCCGCCCTCGCGGTCCGTCACCTTCGACACGCGCACGAGCACCGCCGTGCCGAGCACGAAGCGAAGATGCTCGAGCTTCAGCGGCTCGTCCGTGACGGTGCCGGCGACCATGAGCGATTCGCCGCTGGCAGCGGCCTCGACGTCGACCTTGCCGGCGGCAGCGTCGTAGCCGTGCGCGCGTCCCACGGCGTAGAGCCCCGCGCGCAGTGCAGCGCTTCTCGTCGACGTGGCGCCGCCAAGGTCCGCGACGACCACCAGGGACGAGCCTCCCGTCTGCGCGTTCGCCGGTGTCGCCCGATCCTCGCGCGGCGTGCTGTCGTCTGCGCGCGCAGAGACGGGCGACAGAACCAGCGCCGCCGCGACGGCAAACCCGAGAACTCGGCCGAAATCACGGCCAGGACCCTCAGTCATCGTCGATGTACCAGAGACTATTAGCGATCCTCGCGCGTCGCAACGTTACGTGCAAGAGTTCGGCCCGACCCATGGAACGGACCAGAAATCTACGCGTCGAGAGCGTGCGGCCGCTGCTCTCACCCGCGATCTTGCTCGAAGAAGTGCCCGTCAATGACGAAGCGGCGCATGTGCTCCTGGAGGGACGACGGCAGGCGTCACGCATCCTGCACGGCGAGGACGATCGGCTCCTCGCGGTGGTGGGGCCCTGCTCGATTCACGATCCGAGGGCCGGTCTCGAGTACGCCCAGCTCCTGCGAAAGGTCGCGCGTGAGCTCGAAGATGACTTGTGCATCATGATGCGAGTCTATTTCGAGAAGCCTCGGACGACGCTGGGCTGGAAGGGCCTCATCAACGACCCCTACCTGGACGAGACGTACCAGATCAACGAGGGCCTGCGGCGCGCGCGCCGGGTCCTGCTCGAGGTGACCGAGCTCGGGCTGCCGTGTGCGACCGAGTTCCTCGATCCCATCACGCCGCAGTTCATCGCGGACATCGTCGCGTGGGGCGCCATCGGCGCTCGCACGACGGAGAGCCAGGTGCATCGTCAGCTCGCCTCCGGCCTCTCGATGCCCATCGGCTTCAAGAACGGTACGTACGGCACCGTGCAGCTCGCGGTCGATGCGGTCGTCTCGGCCGCCCACCCGCATCGTTTTCTGGGCGTGACGGAGCAGGGCCTCGCCGCGATCGTGCAGACGACCGGCAACCCGGATTGTCACGTGATCCTCCGCGGAGGGACCTCCGGCCCGAACTTCGACGAGACGAGCGTCACCAAGGCCGCCGAGCTCCTCGAGAAGGCGGGCCTGCGTCCGAGCTTGCTGGTCGACTGCAGCCACGGCAACAGCAGCAAGGATTTCAGGAAGCAACCCGAGGTCGCGCACGAGCTCGCTCGGCAGGTCGCGGCCGGCAGCACGGCCGTGTTCGGCGTGATGGTCGAGAGCTTCCTCCGCGAGGGCCGTCAGGAGCTGAAGGATCCCGGAAACCTGGTGTACGGGCAGAGCGTCACCGACGCATGCCTCGGCTGGGACGCGACACTCCCGGTGCTCGTCGAGCTCGCCACTGCCGTGCGCGAACGCCGCGCGCGCGTGCGCGCGCAAACGCAAGCGCGAGGCTGACGTGCAGGCGCGCTCGCTCCGTCACGGGACGGTGTGGCGCGCCGAAAAGGGCTGGATCGGCCAGGTAGATCGCGTCATCGTGGGAAGATGGCGGTCGTTCGTCCCATCCGTTCCGTCGGGTTTCCGCAGGCTTTCGTGGTCCTGAGCTCTCTTTCGCTCGTGACGCTGTGCACGGCGTGCAGCAAGGACGACAGCTCCGGCGCTGCGGAATCGGGGGCGTCGAGCGGCGGCGCGTCGAGCGGCGGCTCGAGCGGCATGTCGAGCGGCGCCGCTAGCGGCGCGTCACAGGGCGGCGCGGAGAGCGGCGGCGCGTCGGGCAGCGGCACTTCGGGTGCGTCGGGTACCTCGTCGAGCGGCGGGAGTGCGGGCTCTGCCGGTGGGGGCTCCGGCGGCAGCACCTCGAGCGGCGGCGCGCAGGCGACGGGGGGCGGCGCCACGGACGCGGGGCCCGACGTCGGCGGGGACGCCGGCGCTGATCCCTGCGCGACGGCGCTGTTCTGCGACGACTTCGAGAGCTATCCCTCCGGCAAAGCGCCCACCGGCCACTGGAAGACATCGATCAACATGGGCTCGGTCAGTGTCGTCGACACTGCGCACTTCGGCGGAAGCAAATCCGTGCAGTGCTCGACGCAGGCGAGCTCGAGCACCAAGACGGCGTACATCCGGCTCGACGCCGCTCCCGTCTTTCCCGCGCCGGGCAACGCTTACTTCGGCCGCATGATGACGCGTCTGGAGGCCGCGCCGGAGACGAGCGTGCACTGGACCTTCGTGCAATCGAGCGGGCTCATCGCGGGGCAGAACTATCACTCGGTGTATCGCTACGGCGGGCAGCTACCGCAGACGAGCGGAACCACGTTCCTCGGCACGAAGCTCATGGCGAACTACGACACACCCGACAACTACTCGGGCACCGGCCCCGCGAGCGATTGCTGGAACCACGCGAGCGCACAGGTCGTGCCCGTCGCGAAGTGGACGTGCGTGGAGTGGCAGTTCGACGGTCCGAATGACACCTTGCGCTTCTGGCTGAACGGCGCGGCCGTCGACTCCCTCACCGTGCAGGGGAAGGGCCAGGGCTGCGTCCATCAGGACAAGACCTTCGAGTGGAAGGCGCCCAACTTCGACAACCTGGAGCTCGGGTGGGAGTCGTACCAGATGGATTCGGCGCGCACACTCTACGTCGACGACGTGGTCATCTCGACGAAGCGCATCGGCTGCCCCTCGCCGCTGCCGTGAGCGCGGGCTCAGGCCTTCACGCCGCGGACCATCGCGCGAATGCACGCGATGCGGATGCGCTCGCCGTCCGGATGCGGCGCGAAGCCTCGCGCCGTCCCGCCGAGGAGCCGAGCACGCACCGCAGGCTTCGCGGCGGACGGGGTGCCGCGGTCGAACCACTCGTCGAAGTCGAGCTCGAACGCTTCCTCGTCGCTCGTGATCGCCGTGAGCCCCGCCGAGGCGAACAGATCGACGAGCTCCCCGCCGCTCGAGTTCCTGGTGTGCGTCCTGTCGCGCGATCGCTCGATCTCCTGGTGCCAGGCGGCGCGAGCCGGGTCCGGATCGGTCAGGTGATCGCACAGCACGAGCACGCCGCCCGGACCGAGCAGCGACAGCTGCTGCCTGACGAAGGCGAGCGCATCGGGGCTGTGGTGCAGCACGTAGCGCGACACGACCGCGTCGTAGACGCCCTTCACGTCGTAGAGGGAACGCTGCTCGAAGACGCCGCGGTCGCCATACGCGGCGTTGCGCGCCCGCGCTCGTATGACCATCTCCATGGACAGATCGAACCCGTGCACGCGGTGACCTTCGGCGAGGAACGCTTCCGCGACGAGCCCAGGCCCCGAGCCGACGTCCGCGATGCGTGCCCCCGGGGGCAGCCGCGCGAACGCGACCAGCCGCGCGAGGGCGGCGCGATCCGTCTGCACCGGCGCGCGCTCGAAGCGGGCGGCCTGCCCGTCGAAGGCCTTCTGCAGATCGTGCTCGTGACGCTGGTGGGGCTCCGTGCCCAGCGTCCAGGCGGGCGGATCGCTAGCGGGAAAGGACTCCTGGCTCGCCTCGTCGACCTCGTCTTCCATCGCCTTGACATCTCTAGAGCACCGCACGCGCGGTGACACCCCTCGGCGAGCAAAAGGCACCTGGTCGCCGCCCCCGGGCGTCTCGGCTACCCGCGGCCCGGTCACGCCGCTTGGATTCTTCCGGGGGGGCGATAAGCTCGGCGGGAATGCGACGGCTCGGGTTCGCCGGTGTGGCGCTAGCGACGGCGACGTCGTGCGGCCACGCCGAGCCGTCTCGCACGCCGCTGTCCCCGCCGACGTCGCATGCCGCAGGCCGGCACGAGCCGAGCTCGTCGCGCGCGGTGGACCCGTCGGAGGAGGGCGAAGACCACGACGAGATGGAGATCGTCGTCACGCCATCCGACGACGACGATGACGGGGCCGCGACCAAGCCGTCGAAGAGCACCTGCGCCGTGGGCGCTGGACGAGCGCCCGATTGCGCCGCGCTGCCGCCCGTGTCGGGATGCCTTGGTGCGTCCATCGCGCAGCGGGCGTGCGAGAAGCTCGGGCCCGTCGTCGACGCGCGGGTCGGCGCCGCGTGGCTGTCGTGCATGAACGACCCCGCGAGCGGCCCGGCCTGTGACTCGCACCGTGTCGTCACGTGCGGACTTCGCGCCGTCGGCGGCGCCTGCGTCGACGGCGCCTACCACGCGCTGTGCGCGGAGATAGCCAAGTCGTGCGCCGACGTGGCCGAGGAGATCACCGCGCCCGTCTGCGAGCACCTCATCGCGGCGTGGAAGCCGGAGCGCCGCTCCCAGATGATCGAGTGCCTGCGTCATGGCTGCGAGACGGGCGGCTTCGGCATCTGCCTGCCGTGAGCTGAACGAGCTCCGCGGCCTGTACCGACCACGTCCCGGATTATTCCCCGCAGCCAGCGATGTCCGGCGTCGGCCGTCATCTGTTCGTGCCAGACCTGGCCGACGCGCCCGGCCGGGAGCGGGACGGGCGGCGGGAAGCGCCGGAGCCCGAGCGGCGCCGCGAAGGCGTCCGCGACGGATTCGCTGATGGCAGCGACCAGATCCGTGCGCGCGACGAGCAGCGGCACCAGGAGAAAGTGCGAGACCTGCGCGCCGATCTTCCGGGTGAGTCCGCGTGCCTCGAGCGCGCGATCGACCGAGCCGCGCGCGCCGCTCTGCTGCGAGACGAGCACGTGCCCGAGCTCGAGCCAGCTCTCGAGCGTAAGACGTTGCTTCACGCGAGGGTGCGAGCGCCTCACGACGCAGGTGTAGGCGTCGTCGAAGAGGAGCTCTGCCTCGTGGCGTGGCGGCAGCGCACCGTAGAACCCGATCATCAGGTCCGCTTCGCCGCGCGCGAGCATCGCCGGCACCTCGTGCAATCCCCAGGGCCGCACCTCGACGCGAACTCCGGGCGCGACCTTCTCGAGGCGACGGAGGAGCCTCGGCAGCACGACGAGCTCGACGTGATCGCTCGCTGCCAGCACGAAGGTACGCCGCGACGTCGCCGCGTCGAACGCTTCTGGCGCGAGGGTCTGCTCGAGCAGCCGCATCGCCTCCGAAAGCGGCGCAGCCAGCGACAGCGCCCGCGGCGTCGGCTCGATGCCGTGGGCGCCGCGCCGGAAGAGCGGATCTTCGAAGAGCGCGCGGAGCTGTGCGAGCGAGCTGCTCATCGCGGACTGCGTGACGCCCATCCGCGCCGCCGCCCGCGTCACGCTGCGCTCTTCCAGGAGCGCAGCGAGCGATGCGAGGAGGTTCAGGTTGACGGCGCGGAGCTCCATGCGCCTGCGATGATATCAGTACAGTGGATATCCTTGATTTGGAACATCGGTTGGATTTGTATGTGGGTTCGCCGCATCTTCGTGGGGCAGCGCACGCATCGGTTCGTGCGCGCGGAGCCAGGAGACGGAAAAATGTTCAATGAAAGCGAAGAGAAGCGACGGGCAGTACCGGCAGAGGTGAGCTCGTGAACGCGGCGACGTCGATAGAGGAGGAGAACCATGGACGAGCAGGGAACACGGTGGGGATGACGGGTGCGGCGCGGCCTCCGGGCGCGCTCGCGACGCTGGTCGGAACGACGAACGCCGTCTGGCCGGCGATCCTCCGGGTCACGCTCGGCGGGGTCATGCTGCCGCACGGCGCGCAGAAGGTCCTCGGCGCGTTTCACGGGTACGGCTTCGCCGGCACCATGAATTACTTCACCGGGACGATCGGATTGCCGGTGCCGCTCGCCGCCTTCGTCATCTTCCTCGAGGCGGTAGGAGCCGTCGCGCTGGTGCTCGGGATCTTCACGCGCGCCGCAGCGGTCGGCATCGGCATCGTGATGCTCGGCGCCATCTTCACCGTGCACGCGCCGAACGGTTTCTTCATGAACTGGTTCGGCAACCAGGCCGGCGAGGGGTACGAGTACCACCTGCTCGTGCTCGCGATGGTCGCCGCCCTGGTGCTGGGCGGCGGCGGGCGCGGCAGCGTCGATGGATTAGTCTGGTCGAGCTTCTCCGGCAAGTCGCGTTCCTTCCGCGTACCACGTTGCGACCTCGTCGCTCCCGAGCGAGCGAACGTTGTCGAAGCTCGCTCGCAGCCCGGAAAACAGTCTGCTCGCGGATAGCTCTCGGACGAAACGGAATCCGGACTTTGCGTTGGGTCCAACGGCCATGACGACGCGCGCACCGTTCAGGGGCTCGATCGTCCCGGCTGAAAATCCTGAGGAAGGCTAATCGCTCCGGTGCCCCCCGGGGCGGACCAGGTGAACCGGTCGTCTTCGGGAAGGTTGGTCTTCGGGTTCGTGGCGCGCCACGGTCCGCCGGTAGTCCGTCTTCGATGAGCACTCCAGCTGCCTGTTTGGCCGAAAAACAGACACTTTGACGTCGAGGGGCGAGAGCCGTCGTCCCGACAGCAGCAGCTGCGGACCGCTGGCTGATGAACCGCGGCGAGCGATCAAGCCGGTGTCGCCATTGAAGGCGACGCGATAAGGCTCACCTAGGCGCTTCGCGCAATCCGCTCGAATTTTTACGGGCGCTGAAGGCGGCGGCCCGGATCCGGTTTGGTCATTTCTTCCGGTATTCGAAATTCATTCGGCGGTGGGGCCAATCGAACCATATCCTATCGATTTGTCGTGAGCTCGCTTCCTCCGATCGAAGCCGGCACGAAATCGCAGCGCACGCGCCGTTGGCTCGGTGCATTGGTGGATGCTTTACTGCGACCGCTATTCGGGGATGACGTCTTCATTTCGTATTCCCGGAAGAACCAGACTTATGTCTTGAACTTGGCCAATGAATTGGTCGCGCGCGGTATTTCACCGTACGTCGACCAGTTCGAATCTCAGCTCGGTCGTGAGCTGCCGCCTTCCTTGCGCAGTGCATTGCGGCGCGCGAGCTTGCTCCTCGTGGTAGCCACGGCCGAATCGGCATGCTCCGCTTCGTTAAAGAGGAGATCACGGCCTACCTAGAAACTCGGCGCGCCGTCAGCGTCATCGACGTCGGGCAAGCTTTGGCGAGCGCACCGTGGGCCGCGCTCGTGGTTGGGCCTGCGCCGATCATCGAGTCGCCGGAAGCCGTCCAGGGGGGGCAGCCGACAGCCGGGGTCGTGGCAATGCTCGTCGCGTCGTTGCGATTCATTCGCGCAAAAACTCGCATCCGCGCGTTGAGCATCGGAGCGTTGGCCCTAATTCTAGCCGCCGCCGGCGTATCGGTTTTGTTCAGTCAGCGCGTGCGCAGCGCGGTCGCAGCACAAGCGCGGGCTGAACAGGATGAGCGGGCGAGCAATGACCTGGCCGAAAAAGCCGGCGCTCGCCTGCAATCGGCAACCGAGAAGATCTCCGCCGCGGACCAAACTCTGGCCGATAGGCAGGTTCAGCTAACGCAGACGGAAGCGGAGCTTGCAAGCAAGGCTCGCGAGGTGGACGCCCTCGACCAAAAAGCGAAGAAGCTGGACGAGCTTGCTACGCAGCGACATCAACTCAACTTGGCCCAGAAACTGGTCGCGCTAGCAGAGCAGGAGCGCAAAGAGTCGACGCTCGGCGTATTGGAGGCAGCAGAGTCGCTGCGAATCACGCCCACGGTCGAGGCCGACCGGCTGCTTCGTAGTCAACTCGCGACGCTAACGCCCAGAGCCACGCGAGTGGACGACGGCACGGGTAACCGCGGTGTGGTGTTCGCGCCAGATGGGACGGCGTTGTTCGCAGATTCACTGGGGAAGCTCGAGATTGCGAATACCCGCGGTGAGCACGTTGCGTCCAACGTGAGCCCGACAGTTGCCGAGCGCGGCATCTTTGCTGACGCGAGCGTGCGAGCTCTGGCGACGGTCGACGGCCGAGCGCAGGTCGCATTTTGGCGGTGGGATGGGAAGGAGTTGCTTGCCGACGCGCCCGCGATGCCGCCGAGCGGTGAGGAAGTCGGCGGTTTTGCCTTTGTCCCTTTCACCCCCTACATGATTCTGTATCGCCCAGAGCAGGAGGAAATTTGGTCGACTCAAGGGCGCGAGCTCAAGCGGACCGTGCCGAACGCATTCGATGTCGCGCTCGCGAGCAATGGCCGCATTGCCTATTTAGATACGCATCGAAAGCTCTGGGCAGGACCCCTGTCTGCCGCTTCGGACCGGTTCATCGCTCAAATGGACAAGTGGAGCCACGGCGTGACGTTGAGCCCGGACGGGCGTTGGTTGTTCGTGGTCGACCTGCACTTCAGAGCGTTCGATCTGGATAGCGGCAACGCAGTATCGGTCCCCGTTTCGAGCGAAAACGCCGAATGCACGTCGGTTGCGTTTAGCGCGGACGGCAAACGCGTGGCGCTCGCCACCCTCGAGTCGACCGATGTGCTGGAGACGGGGACCTGGCGCAAGCTGTTCACCATTCCCGGAACGGCGGGGGTTGCAGCGTTCGGGAGCGAAGGCTCGCTGCTCGCGCTCGCCTGGAGCGATGTCGCCAAGGTATATTCATTCGGCGATCTGATGAACGGCTCATTGGAGCCTTCTGGCTGGGCAAGCGCGGGCGGAGTCTTCAAGCAGCTGTCGTTCGCGCCTGGGGATCAGTACTTGCTCGGTATCGTCCAAGATCCCGAGCATCCCGTCGTTGGAAATACTTGGAACCTGGCGCCAGCAGTGCGCCGCCGCGACCTGGCCAGCGACGCGGCGGGTCTGGTTGCTTGCGGGCGGGATCGAATCGGGTATCTCAGTGACGGGCACGCCATAGTCTGGGACACGAGGCGAAACTCCGAGCTGTTTCGCGAGCCCGCTCGGAGCATGACTTGCACACCCGACGGCCAGCGCTTGATCCTAGAATATGACGGCAAACTGAGCACCCGCGAAACTCGAACCTGGAGCGTCCAGAGCCAGCGAGATTCGGCAATGACGGACGACATCGTCTGCGACGCGAAGCAATGCGTAACGCTCACCGTCCGAGCCAGCGAGCGCGCAGTCGTGGCTCGGCTCGACACCGGGGCTATGTTGGCAGCGAAGCAGTGGCCCTACCACATGATGGAGCTAGTTGGTTGGGAAGTGAGCCCAGGCGGCCACTGGCTGGCGCGGTCTTCGAGCGAGGGAAGCGTGTTGGTTTGGGATCTTCGCACTGGCGCCAAGGTCATCGATGAACGCATCCAGGACGGCGGCATTTTCGGCTTCGACGCACTGGCATTCTCGCCGTCGAGCGACCGCTTCGCGGCCGGAACCAGCGATGGTCGCGTGTTCGTGTGGTCGCTTGCGGCAAGTGCCACCAAGTTGACGACGCTCTTTCCTGAGGCGGGCGTAATCATGGCCCGAAAAATCTCCTTCAACAGTGACGGCACGCGCTTGCTCGAGGTGGCAGACTCTACCTTCACCTTGTTCGACATCGCGCGTTCGCAGGCCATCATCAGCCCGCTTGCGGCAGAGCACCGTAGGATCACGGGCGCCTTGCTGACGCAAGGGGGCGAATCGCTCCTGCTGGCAACCACGGATGGCGAAGGTGGCGGTCATGCAGCCATCGAAGAGCTCCACTTGAGTCCGAAACTCATGCTCGAGGACGCTTGTCTTCGCGTGCATCGCAACATGAGCGCGACAGAGTGGGTGCACGCGATGGGCTACGCCCCCTATCGCAAGACTTGCGATTCATTGCCAGGTGAAGGTAAGCAGTAGTGTCGATCGCCCGACGCACCCCGTTGCTCGGCCTTGCTTGCGGGCGTGCCGCCGTGAGACTCAGCCCAGCACTGGCTGATGCGCAACTAATCGCCCGAACGCTTGCTCGACCTCGCTCCCGTCAATTGAAAGCAAGCTCTCGATCAGTCCGAATTCAGCAAAGCCGCCCGCCAACGTCTTCCGACGTGTCGCGCTCTAGCCTTCTGTCTGAGCTCACCATCCCAACATCCTTACGGCAGCGATCGGTGTCTGGCCATGACAGATCAGACCGAACGGATACCGAGATCAGGGACTATTGCTGCGGCCGAGCCCAGGGCTGTGCCGGCTTCTTGTATGTCACGCTGGTCCGGCGGATATACGCTGGCAGCTCGAAAGCCCGGGGCCGTCCAACCCGCCGGATCGATGCCGCCGTCGGCGCTGGGGCGCTGGAGCTGCGCGCGCGCTTATTCGTGACGCTTCAGCACGAGCGTCGTGTTCGTTCCGCCGAAGCCGAATGAGTTGTTCATCGCGATACGTACCCGCGCTTCGCGTGCGTGCCCGGCGACGAGGTCCATGCCGGCGGCCTCGTCGACCGGGTTCTCGAGGTTCATGGTTGGCGGTACCAGGCCGTGCTCGATGGCGAGCACGGTGAGGACGGTCTCGAGGGAGCCGGCGCCGCCGAGCAGGTGCCCCGTCATGCTCTTCGTGCTCGACACGAGGAGGCCGCCCGTCGCGTGCGCGCCGAACACCTTGCGGATGGCGAGGAGCTCGTTGACGTCGCCGACGCCCGTCGAGGTGCCGTGCGCGTTGACGTACGCGATGTCGCCCGGCGCGATGTGCGCGTCGTCGAGAGCCATGCGCATCGCGCGCTGCGCGCCTTCACCCTCTGGCGCGGGCTGTGTCAGGTGATAGGCGTCCGCGGTGGCGCCGTAGCCGACCAGCTCGGCGTGGATCTTCGCGCCGCGCTTGATGGCGGCGTCGCGTTCCTCGAGCATGACGACGCCCGCGCCCTCCCCGAGGACGAAGCCGTCGCGATCACGGTCGAAGGGACGGCTCGCGTGCTCCGGGTCCTCGTTGCGCGTCGACAGCGCGCGCATCTGCGCGAAGCCCGCGACGGAGAGCGGCGTGATGCACGACTCGCAACCGCCCGCCACGGCCGCATCCATGTAGCCGTGTCGGATCGCGCGGAACGCCTCACCGATGGCATGCGAACCGGACGCGCACGCGCCGGTGGTGGAGAAGCACGCCCCCTTGAAGCCGTACAGCATGGAGACCTGTCCGGCGGCGAGGTTCGCGATGGTCGCGGGGATGAAGTACGGCGTGACGCGACTCGGCCCCTTCTCGCTCAGGACCTTGCCCGTCTTCTCGATGAAGTCGAGACCGCCGAGGCCGACGCCGATGAGCGTGCCGACGCGCTCGCGCTCGGTGTCCGTCGGCTCGAAGCCGCTGCTCTCGACCGCCATGCGGCTGGCCGCGATCGAGAAATGGATGAAGGTGTCGCCTTCCTTCACCTTCCGCTTCTCGATCCAATGCTCGGGGGAGAAGCCCTTCACCTCGCCGGCGATGCGGCAAGCGTGCGCGCTCGCGTCGAAGCGGGTGATCGCCGCGATGCCGCTCCTGCCGGTCCGGATCGCGGCCCACGTGCTGTCGGTGTCGGGGCCGCACGGGCTCACGGCTCCGAGCCCGGTAATCACTACTCTGCGCATGTCGTTCATCTCGCGCCGACGTCGGGGGAATTACCGACTTCGAGCGGTGGATACCACGCGCCACGCGCCTTGTCCCCCAAACCG
>CAYUAW010000235.1:1945-11626 GCA_964442485.1 uncultured Polyangiaceae bacterium | reverse complement strand
GGAAGCGGTGGCGGTGGCGGCTGCGGCGGTCACGGCGGTGCCGGCGGTGAGGGTGGAGGAGCGAGCATCGCCCTTGCCTCCGTCGGCTCGAGCATCACGCTCGAGGAGTGCACCCTTGTTGCCGTTTCTGGCGGCGTGGGTGGTCGAGGCGGCCCCGGACAGCCGGGCGGAAAAGGTGGACCTGGTGGCAAGGGCGGCGTGAACAGCGTCGCGACTGACCTCGCCTGTCCGGGCAACAGCGGCGGCAAGGGCGGCGACGGCGGTAATGGCGGCGGAGGCGCCGGCGGACCGTCCGTCGGGATTGCTTCGGTCGGGCTGGCCCCGAGCCAGTCCGGCACGACCATTCAGGTTGCCACTTCACCGGCCGCCGGGGGAGCCGATGGCAGCGGTGCAACGACGGGGAGCGCGGCCGGCACTCCCGGCCTCGTGGCGAATGCACACGATTTCTGAAGCGATCACAACCGGCGCTCGGCTGCGCCAGCCTCGCCCGATCGCCTACATCCGCATACGTTCGGACTTCATGACCGGAAGCTCCGCTGCCTGGAGCGCGCTACGAATGATACAATCACGTGCGTGGCGAGGGTCGTGGCACGTCGTTCTGGCGAAGCAGCGCCTCTGGGGCGCGAGGTCATCATCCCGCATCTTGCGGATGTCCGCCCGTGCAGCGCGATCCGCAACGTCGTGATCCAGTCATCCCTCGCACAGCTCAAGGAAGAGGGGTTCTACGAGCGATACCTGAAGCACATCGACCCGCAGAAGCTCGAGGAGCTCAAGGCGACCTTCGCGCCGGGATGGACGCCCATCGCACTCGCGCACGAACATTATCAGGCGTGCGAAGACATCGGTCTGACGGAGGAGGAGATCGCGAGGCTCGGTCAGCGCATCGGCTGGCGGCTGCACGAGACGACTCTGGTTCACTCCGCCAAGCGGAATCCAGATCCGAGCTTCGATCTCTGGGAAGCCGCGGGCGCGTTGTACCGCGTCTGGGCCCGCACGTACGAAGGCGGAAGCTGCCAGGTGGTCAAGCTCGGTCCGAAGGACAAGCTCGTCGAGTTGAAGGGATTCTCCCTGACCCGATACCGTTACTACCGGGTCGCCCAGCTCCATGGCATCGGCTCGGCGTATCAGCGTTTCGGGGCACGACTCGAGATGCTCAAGATCGTGACCTACAACCCCACCGGCGACGAGCTGACGTTCCGCTTCACCTGGCGGTGAGGGGCAGACGCAGTCCGGGTAAGCCGGCGGTCTGAGGCGCCGGTGGCATCCATACCATCGTCATCGCCAGGCGGGACGTTACATCCGCTCCGTTCCCGAGGCCTAAGCGAGCTCGGCGGCAAGCCCTACACCTGCGTCGCCGAGCTCGATGTCGCGGGCACGACGCTCTGAGCTCGCAGCGATTTCGTGAGCTGCACGGTACGGGTCATTCCGCATCGCTCGGCGATGCTCTCGGCCTCCCGGGTAAGGACCAAGGCTCGGTCGTGATCGCCAGC
Source organism: uncultured Polyangiaceae bacterium (assembly GCA_964442485.1). Lineage (GTDB taxonomy): Bacteria > Myxococcota_A > Polyangia > Polyangiales > Polyangiaceae > DASZVB01. Next base: position 10,136 of record CAYUAW010000235.1, on the reverse strand, counting down.
ACTGCCGCGTCCGATGAGCATGCGCGCAAAGCGTTCCAGGGTGAGTGCGAGCAGCGACCGGGCTCTGATGGCTCGCTCGAGTGCGACCGCTCTCTCGAAATGGAGCTCTGCAGCGTCGTAGTTGCGGGTGAGGTGGGCGAGAACGCCGAGTGCACGCGCGACGGCTCCGAAGCACGTCGTGACGAGGTGCGGCGCGGCGATGGCGTGTTCGAAGGGAAGCGCAAGCCGATACAGCTCCTCGCCCCGAGGTCGGTCATCGAGTTCGAAGCACAGCTCGGCGAGAATCATCAGGCTGCCGAGAAAGTTGTGATCGCGCGCCACGCCGCCGAAGTGAGCCTGCGCCGCACGTTCTAACTCGCCCTTCGCGTGCTCGATGCGCCCGACCGCAACGTACTCGAGCGCGAGGAAATACCGCGTGAGCCCAACTGCGGGTCTACATCTCGTTTCGCGCTCGAGGATCGCTATGGCTTCCAGGTGGCGCCCGGAGTGTCTGAGAATGGTGACGCTCTGTGCTGCGAAGGTACCCTCGGCGGCGAGATTTCTGGCCTGGTCGCGCTCGAAGTATCGACGCGCCTTGTCCTCTGCTTCTCCGAAGAATCCGCGCATCGTCAAGATCAATACCTCGCGAATTCCGCTTTGAAATAGCGCGCCGGGATGCCGCATCGTCGCGGCGAGGGCCTCGGCGGAGTGGCCGGCTTCGACGGTCTCTGCGATCTCGCCGAGCTCGAAGTGATCGCGTGAGAGAAAGGTGAGCGCATCCAGCTCGAGGGGCCGGGATTTCACCTCGCGTGCGAGCTCCAGTATCTGCTTTGCCAGCGCGAGGCGTTCTCTCAGGTGCGCCGGGTCGGAGATGACCTCGTGCCTGTAACGAAGGACGCACGCGAGTGTCTCGCGATCGCCCACCTCGCCCGCGATGCGCACGGCGTCCGCGGCTAGCTTCTCTCTGAACGACCGGTCGCGGTCGAGCTGCAGGGCAAGAGCGAGCCGAGCCATGACCAGCGCCTTGAGCACGGTGGGGCGATCCCCGAGGGCCCGGTTCGCTTCGCGGAGGAGCCCGATGTCGACGTGGTCGGTCAGGCTGATATCCCGATAGTCGCCAGGACCTGCGCCGTACCCCGTCCGGCCGAGCGCGGCACGGGCAAGGAGCTCGGCGCTGCCAATCGCGCGCGCTGCGTCGGCGGCGCGGATGAAACGATTCTGCACTCTCTCGGCGTGCTCGAGGGTTCCCCAGGCTGCCGCGGCCTGGAGGACCAACAGGCGGCACCTGAGCTCGGGATCAGGTGAGGCAACGAGCGTGAGCGCGTAGAGAGCGCGCTCGTAGTGTCTCACCACGTCCTCGAACGCCATCAGCGCTCCCGCTCGCTCCGCAGCGCTCATTGAATACCTCACCGCCTTTTCCGCGACCCCGTCTGCCGCGGCTTCGGCGTAGTGATACGCAATCTCGCCCAGACGTTCGGAGGCGTCCGCGAGCTCCTCGAGGGCTTCGGCCATTTGCCGGTGCGTTCGCACTCGCTCGCTGGCGCCCATTTCTCTGTAGAGCGTTTCACGCACGAGATCGTGAACGAAGAAGTACCTGTCCTTCCTACCCGCCACTCGTGAGAGCAATGCCGCGGACACGGCCTCGTCGAGCAGATCGAGCGTATCTCCGTGAGACAGACCGCACGCGCGCGCGAGTGGGGCGGCCTCGAGCTCGCGCCCGATCACGGATGCGACCGTGAGGAGCCGGTTGCAGCCGTCCGAGCGAGCGCGAAGCCGCAGACGAACGGCGTCGCGCACCCGCGCGGGCAGAGGCACCTCGGAATCGGGAGCGGTGGGGTCGATCTCGCCACGGGCGACGAGCCCCACGAGCTCCGTCACGAAGAAGGGATTTCCCCCCGTGGCTTGAAATGCTCTGTCGAGAAACGACGGTGTGGGTTCTTGCCCGCAGTCGTCCTTCAGCAGCTCCCCGACCGACTCGCGACGAAGCCCGACGAGGTCGATGCGTTCGGTCGAGGGGCGTCCGGCAGCCGCACCGAGAACGGTCGTGAGCGGGTGGTCCGCACCGACCTCCGTGTCTCGAAACGTGACAACGAAGTGGATGCGGGCGCCGACCAGACTTTGTGAAAGGAAATCGAGAAGGAGCAGGCTGGCGTCGTCAGCCCAGTGGAGATCTTCGATGACGACCAGCACAGCGCGCTGCTCCGACAGCGTCCGGAGCAGATGACCGACCGCATCGAACAGCCGAAACCGCGCCTCTGCCCTATCGAGGTCTCCGTGCGCCTCCGGGGCGTGATCTCGCGCAAGCTCCGGCGCGATCCACGCGACATGCTGGATCACCCGCTCGAGCGATGGGATCGATCGAGCGCGATCGACCGAATTGCGGACGATGTGGAGCCAGGGCCAGAACGGTGTCGCGCCATCGCCTGCATAGCAACGGCCGGAGTGGATCTCGACCTGGAGGCCTCTGGCCTCGCGGATCAGCTCCAGTGCCGCACGCGTCTTTCCGATACCGGCAGGCCCGGCCAGAAACGTCACGTGCAGATTCCCCGCCATGGACGCGCGAAGCCCCGAGAGAAGGCGCCCCATCACCTCTTCGCGGTCGACGAATGGCTGCTCCTCATCGCTGGAGATACGTCGCGAGATCCTCTCTTCGGCCACGGGAGCTACGAATCTGAAGCCGCGACCTCGATCGGTGATCACGATCCGGTGAGGGCTCTCGGAATCTCCCAGGGCTCGCCGGAGGTCGCGTATCGCGCTGGTGAGCGCATGCTCGCTGACGCGTACTCCGGGCCAGACTCGCTCGAGTAGCTCCGCTTTGGCGACGGTGCGGTCACATCGACGTACCAGTTCGGCAAGGACCTCCAGCGGCTTCCGCTGAACCGCAACCTTGATGCCGCGGTGGCAAAGCTCGAGAGCGTCGAGATCGAGCTCGAAATCGGCGAATCTCAGCTTTTCGCACGCCTCGGCCCTGCGCTGGTCGTCGCGACGGACTTCTTCACCTCCAAGACCCGCGCCTCGAACAATGGCACTCGAAGAAGGCCCCGACACGTTCGAATCTTGCTCGCGCATATCGCGCCGAGCTGAACGAGACTTCATCACCCGCGTACCCCTCTCCTGTTTCTCGAATTCGCACGGCGCAGACCGATGCTCGAGTCGCTGACTCCTCTCGACGATCCTGGGCTGCTCCCTCACCTCCCCTGGCAAAGGAACCGACTGACCATTCCGACCATCCGGTCATGACATGCCACAAAAAGCTATCGGCTCTGCAGCCCTTTCATGACGAGACGCATCGCAGCCATCTGATGGCGTCTCACCTCCGCAAGTTCCTGATGGGTGCGAGTCCCGAGGACTCGCCCGGCGTAGTGCATGTCCTGCAAGACCTGCGCGGTAGCTTCCACGTCGAGGTCGGATGCGAACACCTTCTGCTTTATTCCGAGCCGGATGAGCTCTTCGACGTGCCGACGACCGATGGCGCGCAGCTCATCGAACTCGGCGGCCCAGCCGGGAAGATCGGCCTGCAACAGGCCCATCAGAGCGCGCTGAACGAGCGGCCGTTTCTCCACGAAATGAAGATCCGCCACGGCGATTTGATACATGAGCTCGTCTGCTGGAACACGAGGATCGATGAGCTTCGACATCTCGCCCGTCCACGTGCGGAGCTCGCGGTGCACGGCCTGATAGAAGAGATCCTCCTTGTCCTTGCAGTGAAGATAGACTGACCCCTTGCCCACCTTCGCGTGTTCCGCGATGACTTCGATCGACGCCTTCCTGTAGCCATGACGCCCGAAGCACGCGACGGCAGCGTCGAGGATCCGTTCATGCGCCGGCGCCAACATCGCGTTGACCAATTCGTTACTTCTGGTCAACATCGCGGTCAAGCACGAAGTGACGAACGAGGCGTCCCCTCACGGATGAACCGTGATCCGCTGTAGTTTGACGATGATGAGGATGCCGATACAGGTGGGCTCGAGCTCGGCACATTTCTTCTTCTGGGGCTTCGTGCAGATGGTGGGAGGCCTCGGGGCCACGGTCCTCGCCGCTTCCCTTGCAACCGAGCGCCTGCACGGATTCTCGTGGGCCGAAGCCGGCGAGGCCCTGGGATTCGTCGTCGTGCTCTTCTACGTCGTGTTCGGCTTCTCGAACCTGCGGCGCGCCTACCGGACTCGCGCGAGCGATGCGCTCTTCGAAGACGGCGGCCTCCGGATCGAAGGCGGACCGCACCACGGAACGTACTTCAACTACGCGATGCTCGGTCCGCCGCATCTCACGTTCTGGAAGCAGAAAGAGGGGAAACGAAGGAACGCGACTCAGCTGGTCCTGACTCGCGACGCGCCAGGTGCGAAAAGGCCACCGATCGTGCTCGCCGATTCCATTCACGAGGGCGAAACGGATTCGTTGCGGTCGCTGGTGTCGACCCTCGGAGCCATCGCGCTCCCGGTCGCGAAGCAAGGTCCGCCCGGCGCGGCGGTCCTGTGTTGCAGCGCGTGCGGCGGTCCGCTCGTGCCGGTCGATCGAGCGATCGTCACCTGTCAGTTCTGCAGTCGCGCGAACGCGATGCCCGAGAAGCTGCGCGAGCAGATACGCGCCGCGGAGGTGCTCACCCTGAAGCGCCCGCGTCTCGAGAAGCTCGTGCGCAAGCTGCTCCAGCAGCCGGGTGCAGTCGCCGTGAATCGGCTCGCGCTGGCGATCGTCGTGCTGACGGCCCTTACGCCCCTCATCTCAATCGGCGCCACCGTCTATCAGTACACCGCGGCTGATTCAGTGCGCTACGACACGCTGATCGGGCTCATCGAGCTTCCGTTCTTCGCAGCGCTGGGAGCGACGCTGCTCCTCCGGGCGAGGGTCGTCGATCGCTTCGCGCTCGGACTGCTCACCAGGGACTTCTCGGCCAAGCGCGCCGAAAGCGGGCAGCTCGTGTGCCGACGATGCGGCGGGCCGTTGTCCTCTGGTCGAGACGCGGCTCTTGCACGCTGTGTCTACTGCGACAGCGACAACGTCCTCGGCGTCGATCTTCGTCAATCTGCGCGTCAGCTGGAACGCCAGCAACCGAGCCTGGAAGCGGTTCTCGCGGCGCGCACTCGACGCCGACTCGGGTGGACCGCGGGCGCGGCGCTCTCGACCTTCGTCATGCTCCACGCCGTGAAGCTTCTGACCCAAGGCTTCGAGCAGAACCGCGCCACGGATCCGACGAAGCTTGGATACTTCTACGCGCAGATCGGGAGATTCGATCGTTCGAGCGTCTCCCCGGCGGCGTCCCGCCGCGGCCGCATCGCCTTCGTCGAGGTCGCGGATCCACGGGGAGGCGATGGGAATTCGACGTTGCGTCTGCCCGACGTGGCCCACGGCCTGAGCTCGCTCGACGAGGCGAAAGTGCTCGAGCGTGGCTCGAAGCTTCGCGATCCCGCGTGGGTGGGCGAGGAAGAGCTCCTTTACGTGGTGTCGGCGGGGGACGACCACGCGAGCCTCAGACAGATCGACGTCCGCGGGGGAGAGTCTCGGGAGATCTTCGCCGCGGAGGACATCGAGCGCCCGAGCGCGTCGGAAGACGGTGCTCGCATCGCGTTCGCGGAACGCGAAGGAATGAAGTGGTACATCCTCCTGCTGAGCGGGAACGACCAGCGTAGGCTCGGCGAAGGGCGCATGCCGGCACTCCACTCGACGGGCGACGATATAGCCTTCATCCGTGACGTCGACGGCTTGCCCAAGCCCTTCGTGCTCGATCTGAAGGATGCAGCCGCGACCCCCGAGGCCCTGTTCGAGCCGAACCCATGGCGATACGCCGATCCCACCTGGGCCGCGTGCAGCGCATTCGTCGTGGCTGCGACGAACGCGAACTGGGACCGCCTGCGGAGCGGCAAGGAACTCGATACGTGGAACCTCATCGCACTCGACCGGAGCTCGGGCGAGGTTTTTACCCTTACCCAGGGCAACGCGGCCGCGCGACATCCCTCGTGGTCGGGTCCGCGCATCTACCTCGACCACGACGGGCAGCCGGGCGGCCTCCACACCATCCGAGAGCTCGTGCTCGGGGGCGATTTTCTGCACCACTACGACTCGACCTGCCCGGGTTGAGCACGAGGCATTTCCGTCGCCACTCGAATCACCGCAAGACGTCGAAAGAGTTGCGATATACGTCAAGCCTCGCGAACCGTCGTAGGGAGCGACGACAGAGCATCGTCAGAACGGACATGACGACGAAGCATGTTCGATTCACGGTTCTCTCGACGCTCACTGCACTCACGCTTTCCGCGCTTCCGGCGATGGCCGATGCAAACGGCACGAAGGGGCCGGAAGCACGCTTCGAGAAGCTCGTCGCGCACGCCGACAAGAACGGCGACGGCAAGCTGCAGGTGTCGGAGCTGCCTGCTCGCATGGCCAAGCGCCTCGCCAAGGCCGACGCAGATGGCGACGGCGTGATCACCTCTACGGAGTATACGGCGCACATCGAGGCGGTTCGCGATGCACGCAAGGCTCGCATGGACACCGACCACGATGGCAAGATCAGCGACGCCGAGCGTGCGGCGGCTCGCGAGTCGCGGACGAAGGCGCAGTTCGCCCGCATCGACAAGAACAACGACGGGCAGATCGACCCGGGCGAAGCCGGCGCGCGGCGATGGGAGCGCATCGCCCCCGCTGATACGGACAAGAACGGAGCCGTCAGCCTGGCGGAGATGGAACAGGGCGTCACCACCGGTACGGTGAAGCTCGGCCACCACCATTCGAAGAAGACCGACAACGCCTGAGCGACACACCCGCCGGAGACTGTACGAGACCCGCTCCCGTCCACGTGAGCGGGCCTCGTCGTTTTCCGCCGTGCGCCCTTCCGTGTAGACTCGACACCCGCCGTGCCTCAGCTTCGTCTTTTCGACGAGTCGCCTGCTGCGGAGGCGAGCCTCGATTTCGCACTGGAGCGAGAGCTCGTGACGCGTGTGCCGCCGCGGGTTCGCTTCGGCACGTCGTCGTGGACGTTCCCTGGGTGGAGTGGGCTCGTGTACCCGCCGGGGACGACCCTGCCGGCGCTGCAAGAGCGCGGACTCGAGCTCTATGCGCGGTGCCCGCTGTTCCGCACCGTGGGTATCGATCGCTCCTACTACCGACCGCTCGAGCACGCGGAGCTCGCGACGTATGCAGCGCAGCTGCCCCGGGGCTTTCCCTGCGTCATGAAGGCGTGGAGCGAGCTCACGAGCCGCGTGCACCCGAGGACGCGAGCGCTGAATCCGCGCTTCCTCGACGCGAACGCGTTCATCGACTCCGTCGTTGGACCGCTCGACGTTGCGTTCGCCGACAACGCGGGTCCCATCGTGCTCGAGCTCGCTCCGATGCGCGACGACGAGCTTCCCCGGCCCGGAGAGCTTCCGGAGCAGCTTGCGCGGTTCTTCTCGCGGCTGCCATCCGGTCACAGATACGCCGTCGAGCTCCGCAATCGGGAGCTATTCACGCCGGCGTATCTCTCTGTGCTTCGGACATTCGGCGTCGCTCACGTCCTGAATTTCTGGGAGCGCATGCCGGACATCGGCGAGCAGCTCGACATCCCCGGTATCTTCACTGCGCACTTCGTCGTAATTCGTCTACTGATCCCTCCCGGGCAGCGCTACGCCGAGAAGAAGGCCGAGTATGCGCCGTTCGACCGCATCGTCGCGCCGCAGCCCGGGCTCTACGAAGACATCGCCCGGCTGATCGAGGCCACCCGGGAGCACGCGACGGACGTCTTCGTCATCGTGAACAACAAGGTCGAAGGTTCGAGCCCTCTGACGGTCCGCGGACTGGCCGCCCGCGTCGCGACCCCCGCCGCGGTGAGGTAGCTCTGGGCTCTCTCGCTGCGCTACGGGATCCCCGGGAGGAAGTTGTCGTACTGGATCGTGAAGTCGTAGAGACCGTTCGTCACGAACTGCACGCTGAAGTCGTACAGGCCATTGGTCACGGTCTGCCACTGGCCACAGGTCGTCGTGAGGCCGGGCACCGGAACATTTTGCACCTGGAGGTCCTCCAGACCGTTCGTCACGATCTGGCCTCTGAAATCGGCAAGCCCGTTTGTCAGAACCTGGACCTTCCCGAAGAGTTTCTTTCCCTTGAACGTACAATCACAGAGAATGTGACCGCACATCTTCGGCACGCCCGAATCGATGCCGGCGTCTACGTCTTCTGCGCCACCAGCACCGCCCGTCGCAGATCCGCCGGCCCCGCCGCCGCTGCTTCCGCTCGCTCCGCCGCT
>CAYUAW010000235.1:0-1845 GCA_964442485.1 uncultured Polyangiaceae bacterium | reverse complement strand
ACCCGCCCCGCCGCTGCCGCTCGCTCCGCCCTTGCCACCCGCCCCGCCGCTGCCGTTCGCGCCACCACTCGCGGTCGTACCGCCATTGCCGCTCGCGCCTCCCCTGCCGCTCGCGCCGGCTGCGCCGCCATTCGCAGCCGTGCCGCCGTTGCTCGCACCACCGCCGGAGGCACCCGCACCGCCGCCGCTCGCGCTGCTGCCCGAGCCGCCGCTCGCCATCGTGCCGCCCGTTGCTCCCGACGCACCGCCGCTGCCGACAAGGCCGCCGGCCGCACTCCCTCTTGCACCGCCGGTCGTGGTGTCGCCGCCCTGGCCGCTGCTGCCGCCCGTCGACTGTGACACGCCCTTGCCGCCCGTTTCCGATTGGCCCGCGTCGCCGCCCACAAACGACGTGTCGGTGTTGCAGCCAGCGATGACCAGGAGTCCCAGCGCCGCGACGCTTCGCCCCAAAGAGGTTATCTCCATCCGTCGATCTCCTCGCATCGAAAGGGTGCCGCGGGTGCGGGCTTCGCAATTCAAGGGTGCGCCCACCGAGCGAGCACCCTGTGTGCATTCTGGTCAGAAGCGGTGACCACACGCAACTGATTCATCGGGGGCCGCGCGGCCCTCGCAAGACCGCGACCCGGGAGGCCTTCGCCGGAAGGACGTGGAGAGGACGGCGTGCAGATCCTGGCGGAGCACCCGAACCTGTAAGCCCTACTTCCCGGCGTCTGCTGCCGGGCAGCGCACGTCGGTGTCCTGCAGCGACACGATCTGCTCGGTTGTCAGCGGGAGTGGATCGCACCCGTGGCCCGTCTCGCAGACGAAGTCGTACTGAGGCTCGGCCTTCACGTGACAGTCGAGGCAGTTCAAGTTGAACACATTGAGCACGTCAGTCGTCCCACGCGCGAGGATGTCCGTACCTGTTGCGGTGGGGCTCAGCGAAAAGAACTCCCAGTCGCCCGAAGCGGCGCTGAAGCCCTCGCGGCGCTTCACCATGGCCTCCTGCGGGACGAGCTGGATCATCGTGCCCACTGGGTATTTGCCCTGACCAGCGTTTGCCACGGCCAGTGTTTCCGCGTCGTGCCCCAGCGCGCTCTTTACGAAGAACTTGCGCACGTGAGTGCTGTCCTTGATGCAGGTGAAATCCGCGGCGGTGGCGGCGAAGTCTTCCGACACGGAGCCCGAGTCTGACCCCTTCACGCCGCCGGCGTCGGCCCCGGGGCCGCTCCTCATCGCAGACCCCGTCGAAGCCTTGGAAGAGCCGCAAGCGGTGAGCAGGACGACCATCGGTGAAATTAGTGCAAGACGAGCCATGCGAATCATGGGAGTTCCTTTTCGGGACGACAGCGGAGTGGGGCGGCAGCCTGGAGAAGGTCGGCTCGTTCGCCAGAAATTATCGCGAGCGCTGGACGGCTGCGGCGCCCGTCTCGTTGAATATCCACGAGGGAGCGCGTTGGTTACACGGGTGCTCGCGAAACGCCGCCGCTTCAACGTGGCGTCATCGCGCATTGATCAGGACGAGCCGACGTCGCCGGAGCACACGCGCGGATGTCACCGAATCTCGTCGCGGCGGAAAGCACGCGCCTGTACGTGGCGTTCGAGCACTCTGACGGAGCGTGCGCGTGCTTGCGGTCACTTGGTACGAGCGTCGGTCCACGTGCCCCTGTCGCTCCATGATCCGGGCAAAGCGGAGCCCGGATCATGGAGCGTCGTTGCCAGGTGAATCGACCACGGGCATCATGGTGGTCGTGAGAATTCGTCTTGCTGGGGCGCTTTTTTTGGGTTGGGACTGTCGGTGGCGTCTAGCAGCCAGCCTTCGGGCATGGCGTACAACCTCGACGCGCCAGGCTCGCTCGCCACCGA
>CAYUAW010000234.1:6898-11646 GCA_964442485.1 uncultured Polyangiaceae bacterium | reverse complement strand
CGCGCTCGCTCCGCTCGCGTAGTTCCGCATCTTTGATGCCTCGGGGACGACGTCGCCGTCGATGGACATCTACTGACGAGGGCTATCTCCGAACGACCGGTTTCACGATTGGCTTCCCGTCCTTGATGACGACCTGGAAGTCGACGGAACGGCCGCCGTGTTGCGTCTTCAGCTTGGTCTCGGTCTCGCGCAGACTTTTCGCGAGCGAATCGATTGATACCGAAGATGAAGATTGATTGAGCTGACGGCGCGCTGCGTTCAGCTCAGCGTGCAGCTGTGCGACGCGCTCGTCGCTGAGGCTTGCCGCGGCATTCGCGGTCGCAGCGGGGCGCTCCACTCGAGGGGCCGGCGCGGGTCGCTCGACACGCGGTGCCGGAGCAGCCAGAGGTGCTGGTCGCTCCGCGGGCGCGGCGGTCGGCGCGGCGAGCGGCTTCGGGATGAGACTCGCGGGACGTGGGATGGCCGGGCGCGGGATGGTGCTCTGGGCGGGGGAAGGGGAAGCCGCGGAAGCGGTTGCGGGTGGGGCAGGGCGCGCGGCGCCGGGTGGGGCAGGGGCGCGGGGAGGGCGAGCGGGAGAGGCGGGGCTAGTGGTTGCGGGCTGGGCGGGGCGTGCGGCAGCAGTTGCCGGTGGGGAAGGGCGAGCGGCAGCAGAGGGGGCTATCGGGAGAGCGGCAGGGGACGCGGCGGCGGGCATCGGAATCGCGGAGGCCGGCTTCGGGGCGGCGATGGGGCGTGCGGGGAGGGGGGGCTTCGCTCGTGGGGGCGGCGGCAGCGTCAGGGCTTCATCGAGATCCAGGTCGAGGGGTGTCAGATTCTGCTGGCTCGGACGCGGCGGGGACGACGGCGCTGCCGGGGCGACGGAGGGCTGCGCTCGCGCTGCAGCTTGCTCCTGCGGCGGATAGCTCGACACGCCGTTGCCTCCAGGTGCCGCGGCACCGTCACTGCCGGTGGTCGTTTCTCCGGGAGGCGCCTTGCTGTCCGGCCTGTCGCGCCGGAAGAGCCCGAGGCGCTTCTTCGCCGCCCACGTCTTCGGCTCCGCGCCCAGGTTCTTCTTCGCCTTCAGTAAGTGACGTACGTATGTGCCGTTCTCGATCTCGCGGCAGATACGGGTCCAGTGCTGCTGAAAGGTGTTGTAACGCTGGACCAGCGTCTGAAGGCGGAAGCGTCGCGCCGTGTTGCGGATCTGCGTCCTTCGCAGGATCCAGAAACGGCGATCGACGTCCTTGCGCGGGACAGTGGGCTCGATCTTCTCGATGCCCATGAAGTACTGCTCATAGAGCGATCGCAGCCGGTCGAGCCGATTCTCGAGCTCATCGAGAGCGCTGTCGATCTCCTGAGGCTCCACGTCTACTCATTCCAGCATACGGCCACCCGAGCAGCCATCGCATGGGTTGTTTGTTCCTCCGGTTTTACCGGGGCACGGTTGCCGGGAGGGGGGTCACGGTCAGGTTGTCGAAGCAAGCCCTCACGTCCCAGTCGTTGAAGCCGAAATGATCGTGCCCCGGGCCCAGCAGCGGCCTCGGATCCGGATACGTCAGCATTTCCAGATCGTCGACGAGCCATCGCACCGTGCGGCCGTCGTCCCGGACGACCTTGAAGTGGTACGACTTGCCCGGCTGGACGCGCTTTGCCCGCAGATCGTCGTTGCTGTCGTCGATGCGCACCTCGGGCCTGTCCGTGGCATGCTCGTCGATGCGCGCAAGCACGTGGAAGCTGTTCTTCCAGCCGCCGAAGATCGTCAGATAGCTCGTCGCGTCGTTGTACGTGATCGAGTCGGCGGCGCTCCGCCCATCGCCCCAGAACTCGGCCTTCAGGTCGCCCTCGGGGCTCCCGCTGATGGCGTCGAACTCGATCCGGGCGTTGGTCGGAAGGCGTCGTCGTAGCCAGATCGGGTGATTGCGCGCGTGCTCGACGCAGAGCTTGCCACCTTCGAGCCGCCAGGTGCCGCCGGTCGATGTCCAGTCGGCGCCGACGTCGGCGCGCTCGAAGCGATCCACGAACGGTGCGACGAGGATAGTGTCGTGATCCGGGGTCGTCGGGAGCGACGGAGCCTGCGCGGCGCTTGCTGCCGCCGATGGCACTTGAGGCAAGGGGAACGGCGGACGCGCGAACGCGCTCGGGATCGCGCCAGGCTGGAGCGGCGCGCGCGGCGCGGGTCGGTTCGGCGTCTCGGGCTTCGATTGAATCTCGCTCGGCCTGCTGCCCGGTGGCGGGTCGTCCGGGACGCAGGCGCAGAGGGACAGACAGGCTAAAATCGAGGAAGAGGCGCGATGCACGGCGGCGGATGGTAGCACCTGCGGCGTCGATGGCGGGCGCCGCCTGGCGCGGCCGCGGACGCGCGTATAGTCCGGAGCAGGACGAAGGCCCACCCGATAAGACATGTCCGGTCTTGGAAGAACCGATCACGATCCGCCATGGAGACCCTGTGCCACGGGACGAACCGGCGAGACCGGCGCCGGCTGCGCGCCAGCATGGACCGAACGCGGCGTGCTCGAAGCTCGCGTGACGACGGAGGGCAGAGAGGCGGGGCCCCAGCCGCGCCTCCTGCAACTTGAGAAATATGACCTGATCGTCTGCGAAATTCCGATTCGAGGGCTCTAGCGCCGTGCACCCCGTCCTCTTCGAGATCCCGTTGCCGCACGTGAACGTGCCGCTCGGTCCGGCGCTGCTCCTGCTGTCGCTCGTGGGCGCGGTCGTCGCGGCGCTTGGTCACCGCGCGCGCGCTCGGGACGTGACGGGACTCGGAGCGGCCATGGCGCTCGCCGCTGCGAGCGCGGCGTTCGGCCTCCGGGGCAAGGAGGCGACGCTCGGCCCGCTGCCGCTCTACGGCTTCGGCGTGATGCTCTGCGCAGGCCTCTTCGCGGGCTGGTTCCTCTGCCTGGCACACTCCGAGCGCGACGGCCTGCCGCGCGAAGCCAGCGCGGAGACGTATTTCGCCGCGGCCGTCGCGGGCCTCGTCGGGGCGCGGCTGCTCTACGTGCTCACGAATCTCCACGATTTCGGCTCCGTCGTGGACGCGCTCGCGTTCAGGAGCGGCGGCCTCGTCTTCTACGGCGGCGTCCTCGGCGGATTCGCGGGGTCTCTGGTCCATGCGCGGCGACGCGGGCTCGACTGGTTCGCGTGGGCCGACGCGGCCGCGCCGAGCCTCGCGCTCGGCTCGATGCTCGGTCGCATGGGCTGCTACTTCGCCGGGTGCGACTACGGGCTGCCGCTCGGACCCGGCGCCTCGGCGTTCCTGGTTCGGCTCGGTACGTTTCCTCGCTGGTCCGACGAAGTCGCGGGGCCGGGCGCGGGCTCGCCGGCCTGGGTAGAGCAGGTGCTTCACCGCGGGCTGCCGTTCGAGCGCACCGCGTCGCAGCCGGTGCACCCCGCACAGCTCTACGAGGCGGTGGCGTCCTGCGCGATCCTCGTCCTGCTCGTCGTTCTCCGCACGCGCAAGCAGTTCCGCGGGCAGGTGTTCCTCGCGTTCGTCTCGCTCTACGGGGCGATGCGCTTCCTGCTCGAGACGATCCGCGACGACCCCGAGCGTGGTTCGTACGGCCCGACGGCTGCGCCGCGCGTGCTCGTCGCGCTCGGCCTGGTGGCGCTATCGGCCGCGTTCGTCGTCGGGCCGCTGCGCTCTCTGGTGCGACCCGCGTCGCGCGCCATGGCGCTCGCGCTCGCGACCGCCGTTCCTGTGGTCGCGTACCTCGCGCTCGCATCCCGTCGTCAGGCGCTCGCGCTGTCCACGTCGCAGTGGATCGCGCTCGGGAGCTCCTTCGCCGCCGCGTACGTCTGGCGAAAGTCGATGCGTGGCTTCCCGGAGGCAACGCCAGGCGCGGCGGTGACGCCCGAGCCGACCGAGGCCCCCGGCTGACCGTACTTCTTGCGCGGGTCGAAGTGTCGCTGCGCGAAATTTCCTGGGCTATTCACGCGGCTTTACCCGGAGCGCCTGGTCGTCGTAGCCTGCCCGCCAACCAAACGCAGCGCGAGCCGTACATGAGGCGGGGCGCAGAACCATCAGGTTGGGAGCATAGGTCCATGGCTGTTCGTTCTTACAAGACGTTGTGCCTTCTGGTGAGCCTCTCGGCGGCGCCCGCGATCGGGTGCGGCGGAAGCCAGGAAACGCCGCAAAATCAGCAGCAAGCGGTGAATGGCCAGTACGGCGCCGCCGGCGCTTACGGGCAGCCCGGGTACGGCCAGCAGCCGGCATACGGCCAGCCGCAGCCTGGCTACGGTCAGCAGCCGGCGTATGGCCAGCAGCCGGCCTACGGTCAGCAGCCTGGCTACGGTCAGCAGCCCGCTCCGGGCCAGTACGGCGCCCCGGCCGCGACGGCGCCGACCGGTCCGACCAGCGCACCTGCCGGATCCGGCGCGCAGCAGCTCGATCCATCCGCCGGCGCAGCCGCGACGGCCATCCTCGGCCAGCTCTCGAGCGGCGCGATCGTCGCGGGCGCGAAGCCGCTCGGCTCGGCAATCGTCGGCAACTTCCAGCAGGGTCAGACGCTCGAGGGGCAGTTCCAGCTCCAGCCGGGCAAGTGCTACACGGTCGTCGGCGCCGGCGTTCCGCCCGTCTCCGAGCTGAACCTGCAGATCGTCGCGGTGACGCCCATCCCGGGCATGGTTCCCGTGCTCGCGCAGGACGGCGACCAGGGCGCGCAGGCCGTCGTCGGCCGCAAGCCGAATTGCTACAAGTGGCCGCTGCCGATGGGCGCCCCTGTGAAGGTCATCATGACCGTCGCGGGCGGCTCCGGCATCGCCGCCGCGCA
>CAYUAW010000234.1:0-6798 GCA_964442485.1 uncultured Polyangiaceae bacterium | reverse complement strand
GTTTCGCTCGTGCAAGATCCTGAGCCCCTCGAGCGTCAGGTTCTCGTCGACGATCTTCAGGCGCTCGGTGTGCGGCGCGATGAGACGTGAGAGGCCGCCGGTGCCGATCACTTGACACGGGAACTCGAGCTCAACCTCGAGCTTCGCGACGAGGCCGTCCACCAGCGCGGCGTAGCCGTGCACGATCCCGCTTTGCAGCGCGTGCGTCGTGTTGCGACCGATGACCTTCGGCGGCGCCGCGATCTCGATGCGGCTGAGCTTCGCGGCGCGGGCGAGCAGCCCGTCGAGGCTCACCTGGACGCCCGGCACGATGACGCCGCCCAGGTACTCGGCCTTCGGCGACACGCAGTCGAACGTCGTGGCCGTCCCGAAGTCCACGACGATGACGCCAGCGTGATACCGCTCGAACGCCGCGACCGCGTTGACGATGCGGTCCGCCCCGACGTCGCGCGGGCTCTCGTACTTCACCGCGATGCCCGTCTTCAGGCCGGGCCCCACCACCACGGGCTCCCGCGCGCAGGCGTGGCGGATCGCTTCCACCATGACGTCGGTGAGCGGCGGCACGACGCTCGCGACGATGGACGCGGAGATGCGTTTCGTGTCGAAGCCCCGCAGCGCGAGCATCTGTCCGACGAGCACCCCGTACTCGTCCGCGGTGCGCGACCGCGCCGTCTCGACGCGGAAGGTCTGCGCAAGGCGCGCGCCCTCGTACAGGCCGAAGACGATGTTCGTATTTCCGATGTCGACTGCGAGCAGCACGGACGGCAGCGTAGCTCACGTTCCAATCAGTCGTGAACCTCGACCCGCAGGATGACGTCTCCCTCGGCGGTTGCCGCCCATTCCGGGTCGGCGGAACCGATGAGCGGGTAGTCGCCGAAAAGGCCCGGCTCCTCCGCCTGAGTCACGAAGATCTGGCTGGACCCGGTGTCCCGGCCACCGAGCGCCAGGCCCACGGAAAACGCGCCGAACTCGACGGGAGCGCCCTCGCTCGGCAGCGGCTGTCGACCCGCGCCGCCGGACCCGTCCCCGGTGGGATCGCCGAGCTGGACGATGTACCCGGGCGACGCGCGCAGAATGGGGAGCTTGTCGTAGAATCCCTTCCTGGCGAGCTCCGCGACGCGCGCCACGGCTGCGGGCGCGCGCACCGGCGACAGCGTCATGCCGAGGCGGCCCGCGTCCGTGACGAAGGTGAGCGTTACCGGCTTCTCCGCGAGCGGCGGCATCACGAAGGGCGTCGCGCTCGTCTTCGAGGCTTCACAGCTCACGGCGCTCGCGCCGAGCGCCCGGAGCGCCGACTCGGCGCCGCGTCGCAGCGCGAAGTTGTCGCCCGCGCAGTACTTCTCGAGACGTGGCTTCAGGCTCAGCGCACCGACGCCCGCGGCGGCGCTCGCGAGCGCCACCCGCGTCTCGATCTGATCCGGGGGCCTCTCGGTGTCCATCGCGCGCGCGAGCGCGTCGACGACGGCGCGGCTCGGTTCGGCGTCCGGCGCGGGCTTGTCGCTCTCCGTCACCTCGGGAACGGCGCGCGCGCTGGCGAGCCGGGGCGCATCCGAGAGTGCGCGCGCCGCCTGCGCGACGATCCCAGGTTCCTTCGCGGCGAGCGCCTCCACCAGCTCGTCGATGACCGGAACGGCCTCGAGGTGGCGCGGCAAGAGCGCGAGCGCGGCGCGGCGCACGCCCGGCACCGCCGAGTGCACGTACACCGCCCACACCTTGCGCCGCGCGCCCGAGATCTTGCCGCGATCGAGGACGCGCAGGGTGGCGAGCGCGCCTGCGCGACCGCCTTCATCCGGGTCGCAGTGCACGAGCCTGTTCGACAGCGTCGCGGCGCCCGCGAGCACGGACGCAGCCGCGCAGCGAAGCGTGACGAGGCGCCGCACGACGCTCGCCGATGCGCCCGGAGCGAGCGGCAGCTCCGCGAGTCGCGCGAGGGCGTCTGTCGCGCCCTGCGCGGGCGGATCGAGCGCCGTCAGCGCAGCGAGAAGCGGCGCGAAGTGGGCGTCGAGCCAGCGCTCGTCCGGAGTGACGCCTTCCGGCGCGAGCGCGGAAACGGCCGTGGCGAGCGCCCCGAGCGCAACCTTGCCCATGCGGCCCAGCGTCGACGCGGCGCGCGTTCGCGGCGAGGGCGGCAGCTTCTCGTTCGTGAGCACAGCCACTAGCAGCGGGGCACCGGCGGCGCCCGCGGGAAGCAGCGCGGAGATGGCGAAGCCGCGTTCCCGTCCCGCGTCGCGAATCGAGCGCTCGGCGACCTCCACGAGACGCTTGACGCTCACGTCGGAGACCGATTCGAGCTGCCCGAAGGCGGCCAGCGCGCCGTGGACCGTCGACGGGCCGTCCGCCGCGACGAGGAGCGCGACGACGGAGGCGTCGTCGAGACGATGCTGCCGAGCAGCGAGCCGCGCGAGCGACAGAGCCGCCGCGGCGCGCGCGTCCGTGGGGCCCGCGAGCGCCGCGCGCAGCGTCCCTTCCGCGGGGGCCGAGCCGCAGCGCGACAGGGCGTCGAAGATCGCCTCGCGCGGAGAGAGCGGCGGCGTCCCCTTCGTCGCCTGAGCGGCGCTCTCGTCGAGCGCCGCGAGGCGCGTCACGAGGGCTCGCACCGTCCGCGTATCGCCGAGCGGACAGGCCGCCCCGAGCCCGTACGCTGACCACGCGACGACCTCGTCGTCCTCGTCGGCGAGCTCCTTCGAGAGGCGTTCGACGGCACGCGCGTCGAGGATCCTCGCGAGGGCGCGCGCCGCTGCCCGCCG
This sequence comes from uncultured Polyangiaceae bacterium, assembly GCA_964442485.1. Classification (GTDB taxonomy): domain Bacteria; phylum Myxococcota_A; class Polyangia; order Polyangiales; family Polyangiaceae; genus DASZVB01. Next base: position 4,051 of record CAYUAW010000234.1, on the reverse strand, counting down.
TACGGCGGGGTCGTGATCGGACAGCACCTCGTCGGTGACGAGAGCAGACGACCGCGAGTACTCGGCGAGCAGCAGCGCGCGGACGGCAAACGCGCGATGAGCTTCGACGTCCTTCGCATCGGAAGCCGCGGGCGAGTCGTGCGCGTCGGTGCGTCGACCGGAGCCGCAGGCGACAGCGAGGGCCCCGGCCGCAAAGCACGCCGCGGCGAAGAGAGCGTGTGTCGCCCTCGAGGCGGCCGTCACGGGGCAAACCAGAGCGGCAAGCTCGAGAGATCCACCCACGTGCGCACGGCTTCCAGGAGCCTCCGTCGCTCATGCCCGAGGAAGCCCTCGTCGGGTGAAGGCGCGGGCAGCGCCGTCGCGCGGACGCCGCACGCGTCGAAGCACGCGAGCGCCCGCTTCACGTGCCAGTCCGACGTGACGACCACCGGATTCGCCAGCGACTCGGCGCGAAGGAGTTCGGCGGTGTAAAGCGCGTTCTCCACGGTGGTGAGCGACCACAGCTCACGCACGATTGCGCTCCGGGGTACGCCGAGGGCCACCAGGTGTTCCGCGAGCGCCGTCGCTTCGGCGACCCCCTGCCAGCGTCGGCCGCCGCTGGCGATCACGCGGCGAGGGTGGAGCTCGTGGAAGGCCCGCGCCGCGACCTCTGCGCGACGGTGGAGCTGCCCGCGAGCCGCAGGGAGCACTCGACACCCGAGGACGACGATTGCGTCCGGAGGTACGGAGAAAGCGCGTTCCATCGGTCGAGGCCCGGCCGCGATCCTTACACGGCTTCGCCAGCTCTGAGCAGCCGGCTTCGAGGCCCCGCGCGCTGCCCGGTCACGGCGGCGGGAGCAGGCTGTTCTGGAGCGGGCGACGCGGGCCCGGCGAAGCGTCGGTCGGGAGAACGAGCTCGGCGCGCGTCCCGTGGCCCGTGGGGGCCGCCGCGAGCGTCACGGAGCCGCCATGATCGTCGACGATCTGCCGCGTGATCGCGAGACCGAGGCCGGTGCCCTTACCGTGCTGCTTCGTCGTTGCGAAGGGCTCGAACACGCGTTCGCGCAGCGAATCCGGGATGCCGCTCCCGTCGTCGTCGACCTGGATGCGCGCCGCGCCGCCGTCGGCGAGGAGCCGGACGGTGACGTGACCGCCGCCCTCGACGGCGGCGTCGATGGCGTTCGAGACGAGATTCAGGACGGCCTGCGAGACTCGGGTCGGATCGTGCGACACGCGCACGTCCTGGCCCGGCTCGAGGATCAGCTCGACGCGGTTCTCCGCAGCCCTCGGCTTCGCGAGGCGCAGCGCCATGCGGACCGTCTCGCGGACGGAGGCGTCGCTCAGCATGGGCCGCTCGCGACGCGCGAAGCCGCACACGTGATTGACGAAGCTGCCGATGCGATCGACGGCGAGCCGCACGTCTTCCACCGTCTCGACGAGCAGCTCGTCCTTCCCCGCGCGCGCGAGCTCCGCGACGTAGGCGTTCGACGCGCGGACGACCGCGAGCGGATTGTTGATCTCGTGCGCCATCGCGGCCGCGATACGGCCGATCGCCGCGAGCCGCTTCTCGTGCTCGAGCTCCCGCTCGAGCTTTCGTCGCATGGTGATGTCCAGAGACATCTCGGCGAAGGCGAACTTCGTGCCCTTCACGACCGGCGACAGCGACAGGAGCACGAGCACCTCACGCCCGTCCTTGCCTCGTCGTAGCGCTTCGACGGATTGCCCGGCCGCGTGCGCGAGGCGGGCCGTAGCGCCCTGTGGTTCGACCTCGAGCACGTCGATGGAGCGCCCCAGGATGTCCTTTGCCGCGTACCCGTAGATGGATTCCGCGCCCCTGTTCCACGAGCGGATCGCGCCGGTGGGGCCCAGGCCGATGATCGCCTCGAAGCTCGCCTCGACGAGGAGCGCGAGCTCCTCGGCACGGGCTTCGAAAGTGTGGCGCTGTCGATCCAGGTCGGCGAGCTCCTGCTCCCGGACGAGGAGCGTCGCGAGCTCCGCGGCGTCGAAGGGCTTTCGAAGCACGGCCCGCCCACCGTCGCTGGCCGCGAGCGTCTCGTCGGCCATCTCGTAGGCGCGGACCCACGGCGTGTGCGCGCAGACGTCCTCGACGAGCTCGCGGCAGCCGGGCAGGGCGCGGTCGACGACCAGCACGAGTGGGGGTTCGTCGGCCGCACGGATGCGAGCTTCGGCGATGCCCTCCTGCCAGGTGCTCGGATGCCCGCTCCGGCCGAGCGCCGACGTGAGCGATCGCGCTGCTTCGGCGTCGGGCGAGACGATGAGGATAGACATGAGTTGAAGGCCGCCACGCAATGCCGAGCGGAGCCCGCGAGAATCCTTGGAATATAGCGCCATCCTGCGCGGGCCGCTCGGCGAGCCATCGGGGCGCTAGGCGGGCTCGGTGCGGTGCCGCCGAGCAGTGGCGAGGACGCGCGGATCGACGGCTCCCGCCCTCAAATCGGATGACGTTCAAACGTCCGGGTTGGCGGGCCTCGTCGCCAGCTGCTAAATGAACGAAAGGCGCCAAATACCTGGCGTCCGTGCCTCGCGTGTGCGACGCCTCCCGGCGAGATGGGCCGGACCACGACACCTTCTCCAACACCCCCGCTGCCCTTGGAAGACGTCGAGCCCGCGTCCGAGCCTGGGGATGATGTTCCGGCCAAGGCGGCTCCCGGGCGAGCTGCGGCGCCGCGTGAAGGCAGCCCGGCTCGTGGTCGCTCACGGCGGTCGGAGGCCCCGGCCCGCAGGCCGGTCGAGCCCGACATCGAGGACGAGGACTTCGGGCTTTCGGACGACGGCGACGGCGACGGCATGTCGCCTGGGGTTCACCCGCTCGAGCTGCTCGAAGGGCGCATCGACGCGGACGCCGAGAAGGTCGCTCGCCGTCTGGTCCGGCACGGGTTCGACGCTTACCTGGTCGGCGGTTGCGTCCGGGATCTGCTTCTCGGTCGTGCACCGAAGGATTTCGACGTCGCGACGAGCGCGCGGCCGGACGACGTGCGCCGCCTGTTCCGCAATTCACGCATCATCGGGCGGAGGTTCCGCCTCGTCCACGTGCTCTTCGGTGGCGGCAAGGTGATCGAGACCGCGACCTTCCGCAAGACGCCGGAAGAGGACCGCGAGGGTGACGATCTCCTGATCCGGAACGACAACGTCTTCGGCGAAGCGCACGAGGACGCGAACCGGCGCGACTTCACCATCAACGCGCTCTTCTACGACTTCGAGCGGCGCGCGGTGCTCGACTGGGTCGGCGGTATGCCGGACATCGAGGAGCGCGTCGTGCGCACCATCGGCGACCCCATCGTTCGCTTCCGCGAAGATCCGGTGCGCATCCTCCGCGCCATCAGGTTCAGCGCGCGGCTGGATCTGGCGATCGCGGAGGACGTCTACGACGCCATCGTGGTGTGTCGCGACGGTCTGGCGCGCGCCGCCCGTCCACGTCTCTTCGAGGAGCTCTTGCGCCTGATGCGCTTCGGCGCCGCGCACCGGAGCATATGGCTCTGCTGGGAGACGGGCGTGCTCGACGTGCTCTTGCCAGAGCTATCCGCGTATCTCGCTGACACCGCGCACGAGAATCGCAACATCTTCCGCCTGCTGGACGCGGTGGATCGCACGACGCGCCAGCGCCGCGAGCCGCTGGAGGACACCGTGCTCTGGACGGTGCTGCTCCTCGAGCCGCTACGCGAGGCCTGCGACGGCGCACGCGACCGCGTCGCCGCCGCCTACGATTTCCTCGAGCCCATCGTCGAACGCCTCGCCGTTCCGCGCCGGATCGCCGACGCCATGCGACGCGTGGTGGCTGCTCTGCCACGGCTCGAGACGGGGCGCGCCGGTCGCTTCACGAAGACGGCGCTCTACGCGACCGCGTCGGAGGTGCTCGCGCTCTGCCAGGCCGCCCGCACTGACGAGGCCGCCGCCGAAGCGCCCGCCGTCGACGCCGAGGCCGCCGCCGACGCGAAGCCCGCAAAGCGCCGCCGACGCCGCCGCCGCAAGGGCCCCCGCCCCGACGAAACGGCTCCCCCCGCGTCGACCTGATCAGCGACGTAGCTCGACGGACGGCCCCGTGAACGTGCCC
>CAYUAW010000233.1:9405-11689 GCA_964442485.1 uncultured Polyangiaceae bacterium | reverse complement strand
AGCAGCCGCCCAGGCCGCAGAAGGTCGGCACCAGGAACTCGGCCATCTTGAAGTTGTCGTCGCGGCACACGAGGCTCCGCGATGCGGCGTAGAGCGCGATCTCGCCGTTGGGGGAGACGTAGAACGTGGCCGAGGCGCGGAAGTCGGCGTATCCGTCGTTCACGAAGGAGTCGCGGTTGCCGAACAGGGAGAGCGACAGCTTGTCGCCGTCCTTCACCAGCTTGTGCATGTTGACGCTGTTGCCGATCCCGTTCTCGCCGAGCGCGCCGCCTTGCCGGTTGCTGGCGGTCAGGAGGTACACGGTGCCGTCGCACTCCGTGAGGAAGGTGATGTTCTCCGCGCCGGGCCCGTTGGCGATGGTGACGTGGTTGTGGAAGTACCAGTGTGTGTTCGGACCAATGGCGGAATAGTCCGTGAGATACAGCATCACGCTCGACGCGCTGTTCACCGCCATCAGGAAGCCACCGGAAGCCATGGGCACGACGGCGACGGCGCTGATGCTCGTCGGAGCATCGACCCCCTCTGGATACGTCATGGACCCGAGCGGCACCCTCTCGAGGATCGCCTGATCGACAGGCTTGCCGATCGGGTCCGACACGTCGATGAAGTAGATGGACGGCTGACCGACGTTCAGATCCTGATCCAGCGCCACGGCGAGCGTGTGCCCCAGGATCTGCATGCCACCGGGGTGCTTGGCGGGCAGCGTGTAATACGCCACCGTGCGGTTCTGGTTGCGGTCGTCGTTGCGACCCGCCCGGAACGGCTCGCCGTTGTTGCCGTTCACCTGCCCGAGCTCGACGAACATCACGCCCCCCACCTCCACACTTTGCCCCCCGAGCGGCGTGGTTCCGTCGCCGTTCACGTCGATGGACGCCGCCATCCAGCGTTCACCGGGGCTTCCCGGCATCCGCACCAGACTCTGGACGTGGTCCCACGGCAGGTCGGCACCGAGGGCCCCGAGAGGCGAACAATCGCCCAGCAGGCCTTCGAGGATGGGGACCCTCTCGTTGTCGGGAGGCAACGCTACATCCTCCTCCTGGTTGTAGGAGACCTCGGTGTAGGCATTCTGGTCCATGTCCGCGAGCTCGTTCGGAACGGCGTTCGTGGTGCAGCTGTTGTTCTGGTCGCCGCTCGTCCAGTAGTAGCGAGCCAGCGCGTCCCCGGAGTACGTCTCCACGGTCGCCGTGCAGTGGCCTTGCGGGTTGTCGAACGGGTTGTCGCAGGTGGAGCCGTTGCCGCAGTCGGCGTCGGAGTTGCAATCGCCCGTGGGGATGAGCCCGCAGGTCTGGGGCGTGTCGGTGACGCCCGTGCAATTGGACCAGTAGAGCGTGCCGCCCTGGAAGGTGCTCATCCGCCCGCCGACGGGGCTATCGGTCTCGTCGCTCGTCGGATATCCGAGCGAACCTTGTTCCCATCCGAGGTCGCCCCACCGGCCCAGGATCGCGCCGTGCACCTCGTGAGCGTCGGTGTCGGGCGACCAGTAGATGGCGCCGTTCTGGAAGTATGAATAGAAGCCCTTGCCGTCCGGCGCGACGTGCGTGTCGTCGACGGGGTAACCGAGAAAGCCCGCCTCCCAGCCGAGCTGCCCCCACTTGTCGCGGATCGCCCCGAACACCATGTGGGCGCCCGTGCTCTCCGTCCAGTAGATGGCGCCGCTCTGGTATTGCTGGTACGCGCCGATTCCGTCCGGCGTCGGGAGCACGTCGGTCGTCGACGGCCCGAGTCCTCCGCTGGCGCCGCCCCACGTGTCGTACGCCTGCTGGATCGCGGTGACGCCCGCGGGATCGAGCTTCTCCCCTTCACGGGTCGCAAGGCCCGAAGGCGAACCTGGCGAATCGGGCCCCGAAGAGCAGGAGACCATACCGCTTGCGAGCGCGACGCACATCGCAAGGTGCTGCGCGAGCAACCCGCAGACGGAGGTTGTTCGGAGCCTTCCAGCGTATCGACGGTTCTTCATGTCGCAGCCCTTCCTGCTCGGGTGGACGCCGCATCGACGTCGCTCCTTCCCGATCACGACGGACCGCATGAGCAATCGGCGGACCAATCGCTCCCGCACTGCGCGACGGCCGTATTCGCCGAGACTTCGCCGGCACAAGGCCCGCGCACGTCGTGGCAACCGTCGCCCGACGGTCGTCCGACGGTCGTCCGACGCTTTCGGGTCAGGCGCGCCCGGAAGCGTCGAAGGACAAGCTCATGTTGCTTCGAGTGGAAGCGACACTCCGTGAACGCGACAAGACGGAGTGAGGGCGATCACGGCATTGGTGCTGCGCCACCCGCGCCAGGT
>CAYUAW010000233.1:4514-9305 GCA_964442485.1 uncultured Polyangiaceae bacterium | reverse complement strand
GGATACCAAGGTCACCGGACCATCCCCAACGTGCGCCGCCAGACCGAAAGAAATTCAAAGTCGGTGACGACTAAAAAAGTCCGCCTTCAGCCGAAGAGGCCGCGAACGAGCGGCCACACGCGTTGACGGATCGGGCTCGACACGGCGCGGAGCCCCGACTGCCGGAAGCGGTAGTCACGCACGGCTGCATTCCAGAGCATGCTCACCGACATGATCGCCCCGAGCCCGTACACGGCGTGCCACCAGTGAACCGGGACGAACAGGGCATCCCCCCCGGACAGGACGAGCTCCAGGCGCCGAGCCCCCTTCAGCTCGGGAAATTCGGCCAAGTCCGGATTCGAGAAGTCGACGCGGCTGTACTCGTGCGGTGACCGGTGGAGCCGCCGCGGGTGCGGATACAGACGGCGAAAGTCCGTGGGTGGGTACAGGATGATCCGCTTCTGCCCGTGCACCTGGCTGATCAACGCATGTTCGTGTGAATGGTAGTGACCACGGGTACACGTGTCGCGCCCGATGGCGACGCCGTAGCGGTAGCGCCCTCGAGTGATCGGCGGCGCGGGCAGAGCCCGGAAGAGTTCCGGGAGCTCCGTCGGTACGTCGAAGAACCAGTCGGGAGCCTCTCCCGCCACCTCGCCGTCGGAGGTCAGCCTTCGCACCAGCTCCTCGGGCTCCATCGACACCCGGCGCACGCTGAGGCCGTCGGCTGCACTCAGGCCGCAGCCCTCGATGGCGCGAGCCGGCAACTGCGACGCGATCTGCGGAAAGCCCCATCCGCGCGCCGGCCAGCCCGAGACGAGACCGCGAAGGACGACCGGCCGTCCCCCACGGACGTAGTCTTCTGCGAACCGCTCCGGGCTGAGCCCTGCGGGCGCCGTCACCTCTTCGACCCGGATCGACGTCATCGCGCAAAGCATATCAAGTGGCGGTCCTCCGCTCACCCTCGCGATGCAGCATCGAGCGCGCGCTCTCGCCATTGGGGGCGCGTGAGAGCGCTTCAGAACGTGCCGTGAACGGCGACCGCGGTGCCGAGGCTCGCCGACAGAATGGCGAGCACCGCGGCCGAAGTGTAGGCGATGACCGCGACGCGCCAGAGGTCGTTCGTCCCGCGTTCGCGAACGGCTGCCCAGTGCGCGACGAGCCCCACCCAGGAAAGCACGACGACCGCAACGCCGAGGTGTTCCTTGCGTTCGAAGGCCATGCCGAGCCAGGCACTCGCCGCGAAGAGCCCCGGCTTCACGGCGACGCGGTACGATGGATAGGACAGCGCACCGAGGCAGCCGCAGACGGTGACGAGCGCGCTGGCCGCCGCTGCAGCGAGCAAGACGGACCGCCGGCGGCGTCTGAGCAGCACCGCCGGATGGCAGAGCGCAAGCGCCGAGAGCCACCCGAGGTGCCCGTGAACATGCTCGAGCGAGCGGAGCAGAACGGAGGTCACGGCTCGATCAAGGCCTCCAGCGTGAAACACACGATGGCCGTCAGTAGAAGAAGCGCCGCACGCGACGCGAGCCACCGCTCGACGACCGGCGGCACGCACGCGAAGACCAGCGCCGTGACGCCCGTGCCAAAGCACGCCGCGGCGAGCGCGCCGCCGAACAGCGGGATCGTCGACAGCCTGCTCGCGACGGTGAGCTCGCGCCCGGCGACGTGCATCCCATGACAGAGCATGTAGACGACGAGGAAGCCGACGACTCCGATCGTCGCCGCGGTAGCAAACCTCGTCCGCAGACCAGGCACATCGCGCTGCGTCGTGTACGCCTGACGTGCTTCGCGTCGCAGCGCGAGGCGCGATTCGCGCTGCGACGCCACCCTCACGTACGCCTCGCGCGCTTGCATCGCTTCATCGGGTAACACGCTCGCCTCGGTTGCTCGGTGAAATTTCCTTGAATGCGCGAGCGCTCGACCACCGCGCGAGTTCACCGAATCGTTTCGACGAGACGAATGCGACTTCCTGTACTTCGAAGATCGTCGGGAATCCTTTTCCGGCTCCGAGCAAAGGGAGACGTCACATGAGCGGTTCTCGTTCGAGCATCATCGCCCTGTCGGCTGTGGCCTTTTTCACCACCACGTCGTGTGGACCGACCGGTCAATCCGACGTTGGGGAAGTGTCCGCCGAGCTCGGCTCTGCCGACCTCGTCATCAGTCAGATCTACGGCGGCGGCGGAAACAGCGGCTCCACGTACGAGAACGACTTCATCGAGATCTTCAACCGCGGAAGCAGCGCGGTGAGCGTCTCCGGATGGTCGGTGCAGTACGCCTCCTCGACGGGCTCCTCGTGGAGCGTCACCACTCTCTCCGGCACGCTCCAGCCAGGGAAATACTACCTCGTGAAGGAAGCCGCCGGGACGGGTGGCACGACCAGCTTGCCGACCCCGGACGCGACGGGTTCGATCAGCATGAGCGCGACCTCCGGCAAGGTCGCCCTCGTGAGGAATCAAACGGCGCTGAGCTGCAGCACGTCGTGCGTGCCGAGCTCGACGATCGCGGACTTCGTCGGCTACGGCTCCTCCGCCACTGGATTCGAGGGAAGCGGCCCCACGGCGACGCTCGACAACACGAGCGCCGCGCTCCGCGCCGGCGGCGGATGCACCGACAACGACAACAACGCCGGGGACTTCACGAAGGGCACGGCAGCGCCGCGCAACTCGTCGTCCGCCGCGAACAGCTGTGGTGGAGGCGGCGGCGGGAGCGGCGGCAGCTCGGGCAGCGGCGGCAGTTCGGGCAGCGGCGGCGCCGGCGGTTCCTCGGGCAGCGGCGGCACCGGCGGCACAGGCGGGGGCCCGCCGTCACTGCCGGCGCCGACGCTTGCGCCGATCGCGATGAGCAACCTCGTCTTCGGTGCGTTCGGTGACGTGCGGCCCGCGCAGCCGAACGACACCAGCAACTTCCCCGACGGTATCCTGCGAGCGATCTTTCAGGGCTTGCAGGCCAAAGGTGTGACTCTTGCGGTGGACGCAGGCGACCATTGTTTTCAGAGCAGCATCAGCAGCGGGAGCTACTGCCACACGCAGTTCGTGAGCCACTTCATGGCGGACATGACGGCGAACTACTCCGGGCGCCTGCTACCGACGATGGGTAACCACGAGGGTTGCGGCACGAACGCCGCGACCTCCGGCAATTGCACGAGCTGGACCTCTGGGCTCGTGCACGACTATCTCGTCGACATCGTCCAGCCGACGACGGGCCAGTCCTCGTCCCCCTACTACTCCGTGGTGGTGTACGGTGCGTGGGGCACGGCGAAGTTCGTCCACGTCGCCGCGAACGCCTGGACGAGCGCACAGAACACCTGGCTCGCGAGCACACTGAACGTCGTGACCGACTACACCTTCGTGATCCGTCACGAACCGAACAACGACGCGCGCGCGCCGGGGGTCACCCCTTCGGAGTCCCTGTATCAGTCGCACTACAGCGCGGGCACCCTGACGCTGTCGATCACCGGACACACGCACCTCGTGCAGCTCCCGGGCGGCACCTTGCCCTACGGTGACTCCTTCGGGTCCACGGAGCCGTACGAGGTGATCCTCGGCAACGCCGGAGCGCCGCTCGATGCGGGTCCGTACTACGGCTTCGCCGTACTCACTCGTCGCGCCAGTGACGGTGCGATCGTCACGCAGGAGTACGAGGCGGTCGGCTCGGACGGTGTGACGTCGTTTCATGACGTGGCGGATACGAACTTCCGCTTTGCCGTCAATAGCAACGGGAGCTCCAACTCGAACACGACCTTGCCGTGATGAGATATGAATCGGTCATATGGCTCGCGACGGTGACCTTCGTCGTCGTCGCTGGCTGCCGGGAACGGGCAGCGACGCCGGTGCCCGAGCACCGCTCGTCCGCGAGCCCGACGCTGCTCGCTGCGGCGGCGCCGCGCCCTGCGTTGACCGCGGCGCCGCTACCCCCGCCGCCCGACCTGCGCGTCCCTCACGCGCAAAAGAAGATCGTCCCCGACGGGCACTTCGACGTCCGGGCGTGGGGCAACTCCGTGAACACGCACACGCTCCTCGACGAAAACGGGGACGGCGCCGTTCCCGTGAGTGAAGCCCGGTTTCTGTGGAGCGAACGCGAGCTCTACGTCTCGTTCTACGCCGCCGATCTGGACCTGCACGTCGAGAGCGATCGACACGACGGCCCGACACTTCACAACGACGGTTTCACGCTGGTCTTCTATGACGGCAGCGCGGCGAAGGACGTCATCAGCGTGTCGGTGAAGGGCGTAGTCACCGATGGTCGATGCCCGCTTGCCGCTCGCGACGTCGACGACCCGCGCTGCGACCTGGGCTGGGAGAGCCACGCGCGCGTGGCAGCCGACTACGACGGCACCATCAACCAGCTCGGCGACTTCGACGAGGAATGGAACGTCGAGCTGGCGATCCCCTTCGCGGCCCTGGTCGGTCATCCCGGGCAGCCCGACGAACGCCTGTCATTTTCCGTTGAGCGGTGCGAGATCGCCCACGACGGGCGCAGGGAATGCGGCTCATGGGGCGACGCCGAACGACGCGCGTCACTCGTCCTCGCTCCTCCCGGCGGTCGAACGTCGCGAGCGACGAGATAGCAACTTTGTTGTGGGATCGCCGGTGCTGGGCGAAGTCGACGCTGATTCGCGCAAGCGTTCCGCTTCCAACACGTGACGTGGTCCGGCGAACGCTCACCTCACGCTTCGTGGGTGCCTCCACGCGCTCGCCCGGCGCTCAGGAGCACGTCCACCACGTACGGCACGTCCGCGACGCCGGCGAGCTCGGCCAGCGCGTGCGCGATCTGCGCGCGGCTCGCGCGCGGCGGAATTCCGACCATGGCCCA
>CAYUAW010000233.1:0-4414 GCA_964442485.1 uncultured Polyangiaceae bacterium | reverse complement strand
TGTTCGAAGTGACGCCGTGGACCGAGGCGCACCTCAAGGGCGGCTCCTTCGATCAGGACAGAATGACTGCGGCATTGACTGAAATGATCCGCGACCACGCCGTCACCGGACGGCCGCCGATGCGCCTCGTGGGGCAGATGGGATGGGTATTCTCGTCGCCCCCCGGAATCGAGCAGCTCGTCGCCTACGAGGCGAGCGTCAACGAGGTGTTGAACCGCGGTAAGACTCCCACCGTCTGCGTGTACGACGTGCGCCGGCTGAGCGGATCGATGATGATGGACTTGCTGCGGGCCCACCCTCTCACGGTCATGAACGGCGTCCTCCACGAGAACCCGTTCTACACGCCCGCCGAGGAGATGCTGCGCGACATCCGGCAACGGCGTACCATGAGCTGAGCGCATGCCCGGACCTCCGCCGAGCAGCTCTGGCGACGTAGGCGGCCGTTTGCACCGCTGTATCCGCGATCTGGCCGCGCTGAACGCGCTGCCCTCGATGTGCATCGGTCGTTCTCCCGAAGAGGCGCTCGAAATCGTGCTCGACGCGATGCCGACCGCCCTGAGCTGCGAACTCGTCTACGTCCGGGTTCCCGGGTCGCCTCCGAAGGAACGCGCGGTGCTGCAAGGGGTCGCAGTGCCGGAGGACGAGCTCGGTGCGCTGAGGGCGGCGCTGACGACCGATTTCGACGAAGCTCGCCCCGTCGTCGTTGCCGGCGCAGGTAGCTTCTGGTGCATCGAAGCGGAGCTTCCGGTGTCCGGTGAGCCCGGGCGCCTGGTCGCGGGGCGTCGTACCCCGCTCGACCCGGAGACGGACCGCGTGCTCGTCCGCAGCGCCGCGAACCTCCTCGGTACGACGCTGGAGAGCGCGAACGTGCTCGAGGTCGCCCGCCGCAAGGACGAATTTCTGGCGATGCTCGGTCACGAGCTGCGCAATCCTCTCGCGCCCATCCTGACCGCGGTGGAGCTGCTCGCTCGTCATCCCGCCGCCGCTCGAGAGCAACAGGTAATAGAGAGGCACACCCGCCACCTAGCGCGGCTGGTGGACGATCTGCTCGACATCTCCCGGGTCACCCGCGGCCACGTCGAGCTCCGGAGTGGACAGGTCTCGCTGGTGTCGGTGCTCGAGCGCGCCGTTGAGGTCGTGTCCCCGCTGATCGTGCGCCAGCGGCACGGACTGCGGATCGCCGAGGCAGAGGGGATCACCCTCCAGGGCGATGCGGTGAGGCTCGCGCAGATCTTCGGGAACCTGCTGAACAACGCGGCGAAGTTCACTCCGCCGGGAGGCGCCATCGAAGTCACGCTCGAACGCTCCCCCGGGCGCGTGCGCGTGACGGTGTCGGACAACGGACGCGGCCTCGCGCGCGACCAGATGGGTCGTATCTTCGAGCCCTTCGTGCAGGTTGCGCCGGAGCACGACGCGCTCCGCGGCGGTCTCGGCCTCGGCCTCGCGATCGTGAAGAACCTCGTGGAACGCCACGGCGGTACCATCGCCGTGCACAGCGATGGCCCCTCGCGTGGAGCGGCCTTCACCGTCGATCTGCCGACGGTCGCGGCCGTCGAGGAGGACGTCGAGATCGCGACGCCCCGCGCGCTCACGGAGAGGGCCGACGTCCGTGTGCTCGTGGTGGACGACAACGTCGACGTCGCCGAGCTCCTGTCGGAGGCGCTTCGGATCCATGGTTTCCAGACCGCGGTCGAACACGACGCGCAGACCGCGCTCGAGCGGTGGCGGCGCTTCGTGCCGCACGCCGCCGTGCTCGACGTCGGATTGCCGGACGTCGACGGTTACGAGCTCGCCAGAACGCTGCGGGCCGAGCACGGCAGGAACGCGACATTGATCGCGGCGACCGGATACGGGCAGCAAAAGGACAGGCTGCGCGCCGCCGCCGCCGGCTTCGATTGCCACTTCGTCAAGCCTGTGAGCGTGCACGACCTCGTGGTCGCGCTGGACCAGCGAGTCGTGGGTGTCGCGCCGAGGAATACGCCTACGCCCTTGCCGTAGTCGGGTCGTTCACGCCGGGGATGAGATCACTGCGTACAGGTCTGGTCGATGCAGCGGGCCGCTGAGCAATCGGCGTCCGAGACGCAGGATACGCACGCGACGTCGAAGAGACAGCGACCGGAGCAGCCCGCGCCGCAGGGCCTGCATGACGACAGCTCGTATAGAAGATGCAAGACGGGCGCGACGCTGTCCTTGCCCGGATCGACGACGTAGTCCTTGATCAACGGGGAATCCACGCTGATGCCCAGCTCGCGGAGCTCGAAGGTGCCGTTGGCTCGAGAGAGTTGCGCCGTCAGTCGGTGCTGGACAAGGCTCACGATGTCGGTCTTCCCGTCGCCGTCGACGTCGGCGAACTCGAACCCCATCGCCTGCAGCTGCCTGGAAGGCATGAAGCTCGTGGCGTCGGCACTCGCGTACAGGCGGAGAATGGGTGCGATCCGACGAGGTCGAGGAGCCCTCAGTTCGGCGCGCCGAACGCGACGTCGTCGAGGGAGCCGCTGTCGGGGCCGACGTTGAACTCGCCGCGGATGCGCAGCGCGGTGAGGTTGCCGAGCACCTGGAGCATCTCCGCGCGCGTGATGGCGCGGCCGTTCAGATCATCCAGGTGCCATCCGGATTCGGTGAGCGGGACCTTGTAGTGCGTCCAGTCCTGTCCCGGATCGGGCGATGTATCGTACGCGATCGTGACGCCGCCGCCGGCGAGGACGACGTCAGCAACGGAATACGGGCTGGTGATGGGCGTCACTTTCAGCGCGTACGAGAGGGACGTGCCGTAGGCGCTCGAGCGATCGCCGAGGTACTGCTCCGGCGCGGAGAAGTACCAGTCTCCCCCTGTCTCGCTGTCGGACGCGCTGATGAAGCCGTCCGGATCGCCGCCGCTGGTCTGGAAGGTGGCCGTCGCGGTCGGCGACTGCGCGTCGCCGGTGACGGCCCAGCCGCCCGCGGACGCGGCGAATCCGTCGCAGAGCGGCTCGCCCTTCCCGCCGCTGGTGGAGGTGGAGTCCGGCGGCGCATCGAGCTGGACCTCGAGGTTGTCAATCGCCCAGCGCACGTTCGAGCTCGCCGGAAGATCCGGAGCGCGGAACGTGATCCCGAGCGTGGGCGCGCTGTGCGCGATCGTGAAGCGCTGGTGATACACGGCGTCGTGCGGTGAGCCCGGGACGTGGAGTCCGTCGATCACCGTCGCCCCCGTCTGCGCGGGATTCAGTGCTCCACCGAGCGGGTCGGGATAGGCCTGCTGCGCCGCGCTGTTCGAGAAGCTCGTCGAGAGCAGCGCCTGGCCGTCCGACGTCTCCATCTGCCAGTCGTTCCCCGTCCAGTCGCCGATGACGTACAGATCGAACGCGACCGTGGCGAAGCAATGCGGTCGAAGCGCCTCCAGCGAAAGCGTGACGGCCTCCGACCCGTACGGTCCGGCGTACCCGGTGGGTCCGAACCTGGACGTGGTCGGCGCTTGCGCCCAGGTGCTTGGTGATACATGCGCGTCGGCTCCCGCCTCGAAGTCCGCGTGGTAGTCCGCGACGGACAGGGTCGCCGTGGGGGCGAACATGCCGTCGAAGGCACGCACGTAGCTGGCGTCGCCCGTCACCCCGTAGTCGAGGACGCAGGCGTCGATCAACGTGGGCATGTTCACGCCGTTGTCCGTGCACGCAATGAGCGCCTTCTGATAGTCTGCCGGCGGGAGCTGGGCCGCCGTCACGAGCTGATCCGGGAACGAGCGATCGGTGTAGTCCGCGGTCGTGAGCCCGACCGGATAGTCGAACAGCGATTCGGCCTGGGTGATGCGCCAGCTCTCGGCGAACTGGCCGTAGAGCTGGTCCCGCGTGACGGGCTGCCCGAGGACGGTCCCGTTTCGGAGCCGCAGGTCGTTGTCGGTGTTTCCGTCGCCGTCGCCGAGCATTCCGACGAAGTGACGCGAAGGAGTCGGTTCGAAGTGGAACAGACCATCGATGTGGTCGGACGTGAGCCGGACCTGGACCTGGTCTCCGGAGGGCCAGACGACGGCATAGCGTTCGCCGTCGCGCACGATGGATCCGCCGCCCGCGAGCGCGAGCGTCGTGTCTATCGCCGTCGGCACGCCGTCGATGCGCACCGGGGGGGACTCCGTCAAATAGATCGCGACCCGGTTGCCCCCCACCTTGGTAGCCACCGCGTCGAGACGCGAGACGGTCCTCGACGTGGCGTTCCAGGGCCGGAGGCGCGCTTGCACCTCGGTTCCGTGGCCGTCGCTCGCGAGCAGGAACTCTCCGACGGGCTGCAGGACGATGCTCAGACCGTCGAGGGTTATGAGGCGCGGATCGCCGAACCAGCTACCCACCCAGTTCTTGAGCTTGTTCCAGAGGTCGTGCAAGAGGTTCGACGCGTCCTCGGACGACGTGCTCGAGGGAATGGACGAGCTAAAATCCCAGATGCTCGG
>CAYUAW010000232.1:4128-11723 GCA_964442485.1 uncultured Polyangiaceae bacterium | reverse complement strand
ACTGAAAGCCGAAGGAAGGAAGCTCGCCCGCGAGCGCCGCGCTAGGCTCGCCGGGCGACGGCGGCTTTCCGCCGGGAGACCTCCATGAACCCGTTTCGCCGAGCCAGGAAGAACCCGATCCCGTACGACATGTTCTCGCTCGCGCGCTCCGCGGAGGAGGCGAAGCGCTATGCGAAGTGCGAGCGCATCTACCACCGCGGGCAGGAGCTCGCCTGGGATGGCAAGGAGATCCTGGCGATGCTCCTGGCGAAGCACGGCGGTGTGCAGCTCGCCGAGGAGAGGCGCGAGCCACTGAAGCGCCTCTTCGCGATCATCCTGTGGGGAGAGCTCGCGGCATGGAAGATCTCGGCGCAGCTGGCGGACCGGCTCGAACCGCTCGAGGCGAAGATGGCGGCGACCAGCCAGGCGCACGACGAGGCTCGGCACTTCTACACGATGTACGACTACCTGACGGAGCTCGGATACCTGCCGGAGCGGCTCGATCCCGCGCCCGAAGCGCTGCTCCGCCACGTGCTCGAGACGGACGACGTCGCATCGAAGCTCCTCGGCATGCAGCTCATGGTCGAGACCATCGCGCTCGCGGTTTTCCAGGAGGTGCGTGAGAAGCGGCTGGAACCCGTGCTCGCGGACCTGATGTCGTACTACGAAAAGGACGAGGCGCGGCACGTCGGGCTCGGGATGCAGCACCTGCCCGAGCTCATGAAGAAGATGAGCCCTGGAGCGGTGACCCGCCTCTTCCTCTTCCAGGCGAAGCTAATCGCGTACGCGCTTTGGGAAAACAAGGTGCTCGAGCCCGAATTTCGCGCGCTCGGCATCGACACGCGCGACATCATCGATCGCACCAAGGCGAAGCAAGCGGTGGCCATGCGCGTCGCGCTGGTGGCCCTGGGCGTGGATGTGGACAACGAGCGCAACCCGATCTTCCAGGCCATCAGCGCGGCCATCGAGCTCGTGTTCCCGACCGACGAGACACGCGGCGACCTGCGCGCCGTCGTGCGCGCCGCCACGCGCGCGTTCCGTACCACGTTCGTGCCCCCTGACGACTCGCTGTCGGTGCACGCTTCGCACACAATCAAGACCGCCCGCGGCGAGTTCGTGGGCGCAGAGCGTCTGGACGCCTGAGCTCCGGGCGTCGTGCGGGACACCTCGCTCGGGTCGCACGCGGCGCTGTCGATCGACTCGGCGGTGCGGCGCGGCAGCTCCTGGCCGGTGATCGTCCGGACGCCCGCCGGGGAGTTCCTGACGAAGCTACGCGGCGCTGCCCAGGGAGTGCTCCCGCTCATCGCGGAGATCATCGTCGGCGAGCTCGCCGCGGCGCTCGGGCTCCCCGTCCCCGAGCGCGCGCTGATCACCCTCGACCAGACGACACCCTCCGGCGATCGCACCGACGAGCTCCTCGATCTGCTCGGGCGAAGCCACGGCACGAACCTCGGGTTCCGCTATCTCACCGGGGCCGTCGATCTCAGGCCCGACGAGGCAAGCCGCGTCCCCTCGGACATGGCGTCGACCATCCTCTGGCTCGACGGGTTCGTGATGAACCCCGACCGCACGCCGCAGAACCCGAACATCATGCTCTGGCACCGACAGCCGTGGCTCATCGATCACGGCGCGGCGCTGTCGTTCCACTTCGACCTCGAACACCTCACCGAGCAGACGGCACGCGAACCGCTCTTCGACGGGTCGCGTCACCTCTTCGCGAACCAGGCCGCGCTCGCGGCCAGCGCCGACGCAGACAACGCGGCGAGGTTCTCTCGCAACGTGCTGTCGGAGGCCGCCGGGAAGGTCCCCGACGACTTCCTGCGCGCCGCCTTCCCACGCCTTTCGCCCGACGCGGCGCGGGGCATCTATGCGGCGTTCCTCTGGAAGCGCCTGAAGCCGCCGCGTCCTTTCCTGTGATGCGCCGGACGCCCCTTTCCGTGAGGAGCGGTGTAGAATCTATTCCGTGGCTCTATTCCAGCGCCTTCAAGCCGCCATCGGCGTCCGGGACGTCGCCCGGTCGATCGCGTTCTACGCCGAGACGCTCGGCTTCCGCGTGCGCGCGGAGCGAGGCGACCCCGTTGATTTCGCGCTGCTCGAGCGCGACGCCGTGGCGCTCTCGCTCGTGAAGGCGAAGGCACCTGCCGTCGCGGATTTCGCGTGCTGCTACGTTTACGTCAGCGACGTCGACGCCGTCTTCGGCGACTGCGAGCGCGCCGGCGCCACGATCGCGACGCCGCTCACGCGTCACCCGTGGGGCAACAAGGACTTCGTCTTGCGCGACCCGGACGGGCACCGCATCGCGATTGGCCACGTCGAGGCGCACGCCTCGCACGAGCGCCCCGTGCTGTCCACGCGCAGCCCGCCGAAGAAGGGCTGACGACCTTCAGAACCTGAATGTCGCGTCGACGCGGACGCCCTCGAAGGGTGGATACACGCGGCACACGCCCGACACGCAGCGCAGCCCGCCGCGCCGCTGCCCGGCGAAGATGGAGACGTTCGACGACGAGTCGAAGTTGTAGCCGAGCATTCCGTTGAAGTACGTCGGCGGGAACTGCGGGTTGCCGGTGTACTCGAAGCCCGCACCGGCGGTCAGCCGGGGCGCGTAGTCCACCGCGACGAGCTGCTGTAGCTCCGTCCAGGGCGTCGTGACGCCACCGAGCGTCTGGTGCCGCCGCCGATCCCAGCCCTGCAGGCGCAGGCTGAACGGACCGCCGAGCCACTTCGTTGCCTCGTAGCGCCCGTACAGCTCGCGGTAGAAGACGTTCGTCGCACCGCCGTTCGGGTCGGGGACGAGCCGCGCGGTGTCGTCGAAGCGCGTGCCGAGCGTCGCAGTGACGCGGCTCCTCCTGTCCGCCGAGACGAGCTCGAGGCCCGACGCGAAATCCCAGACGCGGTTCAAGTTGTCCGAGCCCGTGCGGCACTGCTCGTTCGCGACCGACTCGGCCCAGGTGAGGTACCGCCCGATCCACGCGAACGCCACGGCGTGCGGTCCCACCTGCACGTCCGCCTTCGCTCTGCCACCCGAGACGCACGTGTTGAAGCCCTCGAACTCGGTGTCGACCCAGACGCCCTCCGTCGTCGGCGGCGCGTTGTACTGGACGACGGAGAACTCCGGCGCCCGCGCCAGGTCCACGTTCGCGACGAGGGGGAAGAAGCGACGATAGTGCTTGGCCTCGACGGTCAGCGTCACCGGCTTTTCCTCGAGCGTGACATTCGCGTAGATCGCGTAGCCCGTGCCGGGGAGCGCGCTCGACGCTGACTCGAGCGCCGCGGGGTACGCGAGGCTCTGCAGGGCAGTCTCCAGGTAGGCGGCGCCGTGACCGCCGAGGTCAGGCAGGTTCACGGAGATGCTGCCGGTGCGCAGCGTATCGGCGCTGCGGACGACTCCGGGGCTCAGCGCGGCGGGGGTGCCATCCACGTCGAGCATCGTGCGGCTCACGAGCGAGCCATGAACGCCGACCTGCACGAGCCGCGTTCCGGCCTCCAGCTCGGCCGCGGCGATGCGGTCCGGCGCGTACGTCGGCGCCACCGCGTCGTCGAAGGGGCTCGCGGCGGCGCGGGGCATCCCGCCTTCCGCGATGGAGACGAGGCCAGGCGTCACTGCGCTCGTGACGCCCAGGTAGCGGCCACTGGCCTCGTCGAGGCGAAGTGGATTCAGGACGCCGCCGAGCGCCGTCATGCGAAGCCTGAAGTCACCCGACTTGACGCGTGCCGTGACGCGGCCGCCGCGGATGGTCGTGTCGCTCGCGAGCTCGTCGAGCTTGCGCACGCTGAGCACGAAGCCGCGCCCGAATTGACCGTAGAAGTCGCCGATGGTCGCCTCCACGTCCCGCGTCGTGTAGCCGACGTAGTACTTCGACGGATAGAGCCAGCTCGTGTACCGTGTGGCAAGCTCCCTGGACGCTTCGGTCGCTTTCTGCACGAAGAAGCGGGCGTCGTCCGGGCCGTAGGGGGCGCGCGGGTTCGTCCGTCGCTCGTTGAGCAGCGTGAGCGCAGTGTCGGTGGGGTCGGGCGCCGTGTAGAACCACGCGCTGTCGAGCCTGAGACCGACCTGGAAGCTCTGCCAGCTGCCCTGCGCGTTGAAGCGGTTGTACCAGACGCCCCAGTCGTCATCGAGCCGGGTAGCGGTCACTCCGGTGCGCGAGTTCCTGTTGTCGACGTTGTAGAAGACGCTGGTCGCCTCGGTAAGGTCGACGCGCATGGGCTCGCCGCCGACTGGGGGCGTCTCGAGCGCGCGCGCTCTCGTTGCCGACAATGCGACGGCGAGAAACAGCGCCGCTCGCGTAGCTCGCATCGCTCTGGTTCCTGTCCTTCGTCCTCGAACCGCACTCCGCCTCCGTGCGGCGCTTCGTTACGGAGAAGACTTCCCCAGGACCTCGTCGACCTTGCCGAAGAGCACCGCGGGCTCGTCGCCCTCCAGCGTGAGAAGGATCTTCATGGTGCGTGTGTCGATGAGTATGTTGAAGGGAGCGACGTTCGGCGAGGTGAACAGGCCGATCTGATGTGCGTCGTCGACCGCGAACGGGAACCCGAGGGAGTAGACCGATGCCCACTGGGCGGCGTCGCTCGGCGCGGCCGGGCCTCCCGCGCCGTTCTGGAAGATCGTCCCCATGACGCGGAAGCCCTTCGCCTTCCGCTGCTCGAGCTGCTTCGAGAGCGACGGGCGGTCCCCGGAGCCGCCGTACTCGAACTTGCAGGCGACGCACCAGATCGCGCACGATTCGACGAGCAGGACGCGCGCGTCCGGGTCGGCGTGGAAATCCGAGAGGCAGATCTGCGTCATGCGTGCGGGGTCGAAATTGGCCGCCGCGGGATCCGTCCAGCCCTGGAAGCAGAGGTCTTGCACCACGGACCCCGTCGCCGTGCCGTAGGGCGGAGCGGGATAGCTCGCCCCGGCGCCGCCGTCGCGTGGCCGGTTCAGATCGCGGACGGCGTCGAGCAGCTCCTTCGAGACGCCGGCGTTGTTCGACCCGCACGCAGAAATGAACACGGCCAGCATGACCGCGGCGAACGAAGAAGGCGTCGTGGTCGTGTGCGGCGGTCGCATGGCGTCTCGGGGGTGCCGCCCGGGCGGGGCGCGAAGGACCGAGCGAGCCGGTTCACTTCGCGAGGCGTATTCCTACCACGGACAGTGCAGGGAGCCCTCCATCCGGGTCGGTCTCGATCGTCATCCCGTCCGCGGAAACGGCGCCGCCGGACACCTTTGCCCAGCCGCCGTAGGGGGCCCATTCTTCGCCGATGTCCACGCCGTGCAGAAATAGCTCGACGCGGGTCCCCGCCGCCCACCCCGGCGAATTCGGCACCGAGAGCGACGCCGCCGGGCACAGCACCGTGGCCGCAGGCGTCAACGCGACGAGCATGCCGAAGCCGAGCGACGCGTCCACCGCGGCGGGCGCCTTGTCGACCGGGACTTCGACGGCGCGAAACTTCTTCAGGTCGGGTCCCTGGAAATCGAGCGGGTCCGGCGCGATGGTCACGGTGTCCGATGATACCGTCAGCGTGACGCCGTTCGATACGGCCGGCTTGCCCGGGACGAGCTCCGCGCCCGACGCGGGCGCATCGAAGGCGAACGTCGTTTGCTTGCCGAGATCGACGTCGACCGTGCTGCCCGACAGTGGGAGCGCGAACCGGACGTACGCCTCACCGCCGCCGTACTTGAACGCGGGCTTGGTCAGCGACTGATGTTCATTGATGGTGACGGCGCCGTTCGCGCTCGTCGTGCCGTTCAGGCAGATGTTGGTGCCACAAGCCTGTGCGATCAGGTCCGCGATGCCCTTGCCGTCCCCGTCGACGACCGTCGCCGACAAGTGGTTGAATTCCTGATTGGACGGAGACCCCGTGTAGCCGGGGCCGTGGCAGACCGGTGCTGCACCGGCGTCCTTCACCGGTGCCGGAGCGTCCGGCGCACCCTTCGCGGCGTCGGGCTTGCCGGGCTGCTGTGGGCTCGTCTGCTTGCCGGTCGAAGCGGTGCTGCAGCCCGCTAGCACGAGCGCGAACGCAGCTCCGACCATCAAGCCGTTCCGGCTGACCAGCGACGACGAGCGTGAGGGGGAGCGCATGCGCCGAGGTATTCTAGCGGGGACCGGGCTCGTTACAACGCACGCGGCAGCGCACATTCGTGAAGCTCGCACCCCGGTCCACGTGGGTTCGCTTCGTCTTCGTGCGTCGAGAGTGGAGCGAAAGGCCGGAAAAACCACCGTAACTGGGGTACGCTCGTCTTCCGCTCCCGGCATCGTCGGTGAGCAAGGCCGTCGTCCGATGACCTCCACCGAGGAACCGAAACCGCCGCCTGGCTTGGTCGCTGGCAAGTATCGCCTGACGCGCCTCCTCGGGCGCGGCGGGATGGGGACGGTCTGGGAAGGCGTCCACGAGCACCTCGGGACGCGTGTGGCGGTGAAGTTCATCGACTCCGAGCACGCGGCGAGCGACGACGTGCGGCAGCGCTTCGTCAACGAGGCACGCGCCGCGGCGCGGCTCCGCAGCAAGCATGTCGTGCAGATCTACGACCAGGGCGTGGGGGACGACGGGCGTCCGTACATCGTCATGGAGTTTCTCGCAGGCGAGCCCCTGGATCACAGGCTCGATCGCGAGGGCCGTCTCGCGCCGGAAGAGACGGCGCGTATCGCGCTGCACGTCTGTCGTGCCCTCGCCCGGGCACACGAGAGCGGCGTCGTCCACCGCGACCTCAAGCCGGAGAACGTGTTTCTGGTCCGTGACGAGGAAGATCACATGGATATCGCGAAGGTCGTCGACTTCGGTATCGCGAAGTTCACTGACCCCAGCACGTCCGGGTCGTCGAGCACGCGAACGGGCGCCGTGCTCGGGACGCCGCAGTACATGAGCCCCGAGCAGGCGCGCGGGCTTCGCTCGGTGGATCACCGCACCGACCTCTGGGCGCTCGGCGTCATCGTGTATCGCTCACTGACGGGCACGTTGCCGTTCAAGGGCGAAGCCGTCGGCGATCTGCTCGTCAATATCTGCACAGGGGATGTGCCGGTTCCGTCGTCGATCGTCGCCGACGTCCCGCCCGGCTTCGACGCCTGGGTGCGCCGCGCCCTTTCGCGCGAGCCCGGGGAACGTTTCCAGAGTGCGGCGGAGCTCAGCGACGCTCTCGCCGAGGTGTGCGGCGTCAGCGCGCGCTTCGGCGCCGCGCCTTCGAGTCGCGAAGCGCCCGTTCCTTTGCGCGAGCCCCCGGTCAGGGCCGTCACGGCGTCACCCTTCTCGACCACCCCGCTCCCTTCCGTGCGCTCGAAGCGTCCGTCGGCTGTCGCCCTCGGCGCGATCTTCGTCGCGGTCCTGCTCGCAGCCGTGGCCGGCGCTCGCGCGGTCATGCGTGCGGGCGTGGAGGCCACTGCCGAGCGACGGACCCCGCAGGGCGCCGCTGGTCCGGGCGTTTCGGCAACGGGAGTGGCCACGCCGGCTACCCCGGCCGTCACGCCGATGGTCTCCGCGACTGCCGCACCGTCGGCGTCGGACTCCGAGCGCGGCGCGTCGAGACCCGCGAAGCCGGAGACCGCGAGCGGCAAGCATCGGCAGCATTCCGCTCCGTCACCCGGCGAGCCGAAGCCCGCCGAGAAACCGGCGCACAAGTCCGAGCGCCCCCCCGATCTGCTGGG
>CAYUAW010000232.1:0-4028 GCA_964442485.1 uncultured Polyangiaceae bacterium | reverse complement strand
GGCCGTAGCGAGCGCGGAATCCTCCGGCATGCTTGACGCACCGCTGGAACGGTTCGATGAAAACCTCGGCGATGCCAGCCGACTCGACTCGTTTCGACAAAGATACCGCCATCGTTCCCATCGAATCGGGAAGGTACGAGGGCCACGTGGATCGGGGCTGGTGGATCATCAACGGCCCGAACGGCGGCTACATCGCGGCCATCCTGCTGCGTGCGCTCATCGCGGAGGTGGACGATCTCGTGCGTGCGCCACGGTCGCTCACCATCCACTTCCTGCGCCCCCCGGCGGAGGGGCCAGTGGACATTCACACCGTGAAGGAGCGCGACGGACGCAGCCTGACGACCGCGACCGCGCGGCTCTTCCAGGGTGACAAGCTGATGGCCATCGCCGTTGGCGCGTTCGCAGCCGCCCGCACCGGTTTCGAGTTCAACGATCGCAAGATGCCCGCGTTGCCGCCTCCGGACCGGTGCCCGCGGATCCGCGACGTGCTTCCGAACCCGGTCGAGATGCAGAGGCGCTATGACTCGCGGCTGGGCACGGGGGACCTCAAAGGGAGCAGCAGCGAAGCCAGGGTGGGCGGGTACATCCGCTTCGAGGAGCCGCGCATCGTCGACGCACTCGCAGTCGCGGCGTTCACCGACTCGTTCCCCCCCGCGGTGTTCTCGCGCGGGGGAGCGGCGGGGGCGCTCGGTCCGGTGCCGACCATCGATCTCACCATACATTTCCGCGCCACGCTGCCGCTCGCCGGTGCGACGCCGACCGATCGCTCTATCGTGCTCTTCACGTCGGGCACCGCTCGAGACGGCTTCGTCGAGGAAGACGCCGAGGTGTGGAGCGAGGGCGGCGTACTCCTCGCGCAGTCACGGCAGCTCGCGCTGGTCGGCTGAGTCGCTCGGGGTCGCAGTCGAGCCTAGACGAGCACCGGCTCCGGGCGCACGGAAGCGCGCACCACCTCTTCGCTGGGCGGCGCGCCGAAGTATTCGACGAACTTGTTCTCCGCATCGGGCCCGAACAGGATGCGGCACGCCTCGAAGAGGCCGGGAGCCGCGGCGATCGTCTCCTTGCGGGCGATGAGCGCGATCTTCGAGCGGCGCCGGAGGAAGTCCTCGAGCTTCGTGATCATCTCGCGGCGCGCTGCGTGATAGAGCTCCCCGCGGATGTACTCCGTGCCGTGGATCAGCACTTCCGCCATGGAGGGCTCGGCGCGGATGTCTTCCAGCAGACGCAGCGCGCTCTCGCCGTAGCGCCGCCACAGTCGCGTCGAGAGCGGCTCGGAGGACTCGGGAGACGTCAGATCGTCGAGCCCCATGAGCCGCGCCTCGTGAAAGAACTCGTCGCGCACCTGGTCGGGCGGCTCGCCGTACCACCGGTGGCCGGCGTAGGGGAGCGTGATGCCCAGCTCGCGCACCAGCAGGCTGATCTCCTCGCCGATGTTCAGGCAGTCCGTCAGCTTGCCACCGAAGATGCTGATCTGGGATTTCTCCCGGTCGACCTCGATCGCGTGCTTCCGCGACAGGCTCATCCAGTCCGTCGTCTTGTCGGTGCGGCCGTTCGACTTCACGACCAGCGGACGTACGCCGCATCGCTCGGCCAGGATGCTGTCCTCGGTGAGCGGGCGGGGCAGCCTGAGCCGCTTGTTCACGTTGTCGAGCACGAAGCGCCGGTCCTCTGGCAGGACGTGCGGAGGCAGCTGTTGCTCACGGGTGTCGGTGGTGCCGATGCAGCTCTTCGGGCCCATGGGGATCACGAAGAACAGCCGCCCGTCGTCCGCGAAGAAGGTCAGCACCCGCCGCTCGGGCGTCAGCTTGTCGACCAGCAGATGGATGCCGCGCGAAAAGACGTGGTTGTGCTCGGTGCGCACGCCGAGCTTCTGGTTGTACTGGTCCACGAAGGGACCGCAGGCGTTGATGAGCAGCCGCGCGCGGATGGTCATGGTGCGGCCGCCCACGGTGTCGATGGCCGAGCACTCCCACCCGCCGTTCGTCCGCCGGGCGCCGAGCGATTCGACGTAGTTCGCCGCGATGGCCCCCGAGTTCATCGCGCTGCGCACGAAGTTGAAGACGAATCGAGCGTCGTTGTCGACCAGGTAGGCGTCGGAATACTCGACGCCGCCCGGGCTCGCGTCGACCCGCACGATCGGCTCCTCCGTCTCGATGTCGCGGATGGAGAGCAGGCGCGGCTTCTTCGTGAAGAAGTTGCCGATGAGCCAGTAGAGCAGGAGCCCGAGGAAGACCATGAAGCGGCTCTTCCGGAAGCCCTTCTCCAGCGTCACGAAAAAGCGAATCTCGCGGACGCTGGAAGGGTACGCTCCGATGAGACGGTTGCGCGACAGGCAGAGCTTGCGCACCAGGCCGAACTCGAAGCTCTCCAGGTACTTGATGCCGCCCCAGGCGAGGTTCGAGCTCTCCTGGCTGGTGAACCCGGCGAAATCGCCCTTGTCGATGAGGGCGACCTTCGCGCCCTGCGCCGCGAGAGCGGCCGCGCTCACCGCGCCGTTCACGCCTCCGCCGACGACCAGCACGTCGAAGACTCGTTGCTCGAGCTTCTCGAGATTGCTTGCGCGCAGCTTCAAGCAGGATCGCTCCGGGCCGAGGCCCCACCGCTCGCGCGACGGGCGAGGGGAATGGCAAGCTATCACGGCCGCTTGACCCGGGGGCCCTGCTCTCTTCTACTCGAGGCAGCATGCGAATACCGTCATCGGGGCCTTCCCCGGCAAGCGTGCGCCCGCGGTCGCTGCGTCCCTGTTTCGTCACGGTGGCGGCGCTGGCGCTCGCGCTCGGGGCGGCTCCGGCGTCCGCGCAGTCGGCTGCGGACAAGGCCACGGCACGAGAAGCCGCCACCCAGGGGATCGGTCTCTACCGCGCCGGGAAATACGCCGATGCGCTCGACCGTCTGAAGCGTGCGCAGGCCCTGTACGACGCGCCCGTACACCTGCTCTACATCGCGCGCGCCCAGGAGAAGCTCGGTCAGCTCATCGAGGCCGCCGAGAATTACCGGCTCCTCGATCGTTACACGCTTCCGTCCGACGCGCCCGCGGCCTGGACGTCCGCCGTCGAGGACGGGCGAAAGGAGCTCGCGACGCTCGAGCCGCGAGTCCCGAAGCTCAAGATCGTGACGGAGCCGGCCACCGTGCCGGGCGCGACGCTCACCATCGACGACACCGCCGTCTCCGCGGCAGTCGTCGGGATCGAACGCCCGACGAACCCTGGCAAGCACCATGTCGCCATCTCGGCGCCGGGTTTTGCGACCGCAGAGGCGGACGCCCAGGTCGCCGAAGGGGAGTCGAAGGAAGTCGATCTGAAGCTCGTCGGTGGCGGAAGCGCGCCCGCTGCCGCCGTCACGGCGACGCCCGCCGCGACGGCATCGACCCCTGCCGCCTCGGGTCAGGACCAGAGCCGCTCCATCGTCGGATTCATGGGGGGACTTCGGCTCGGAGTCGGTCTCCCTACCGGGACGCTCCTGCACGTGAACAACCTGGACCTGCCGACGAGCGATTCGTTCGGCCCTGGCGGCGCCCTGGAGCTCCACGTGGGAGTGCGCATTGCTCGCTACTTCACGCCGCTCTTGTACATCGAAGGCGAGACTCTGGCGCCAGGCGATACCCTCGCGGGATTCACGAACAAGGTGAACATCTCGAACACACGCGCCGGCGCTGCCGGCATCGGCATCATGATCGGGTCCGCGCCCGGCAAGCTGGGCGGCTTCGGCGAGTTCGATTTCGCCTTCGCGACCTCCTTCAACCTGACGCTGCCGGCGGTCGGCCTCGCCGGCCAGAAGTCGTGCGACGCAGCGGCCAAGGGCGCGGCGATCCGATTCGGCGGCGGCGCGGTGATTCCGGTGCTGTCGTGGCTCCACCTCACGCCGGTGGTCATGGCGACCATCGGCACCTTCAATCACCTAGACGTCAGCGGCTCCTGCGCCGGCTACAACATCACCTCGGAGGACATCGCCTCCGCGGACCGCCGCACGCACGGCATGCTCCTCATCGGCGTCGGCGGCGACGTCGTGCTCGGCCGCGACATGTGAGC
>CAYUAW010000231.1:4448-11851 GCA_964442485.1 uncultured Polyangiaceae bacterium | reverse complement strand
GGCGGCTTCTTCGGCGGAAACGCGGCAGGCGGCTTCTTCGGCGGCACGGCCGCGGGCGGAACCGCGGCGGGCGGGACCCCGGCTGGCGGCTTCTTCGGGGGCGGAAACGCCGGCGGCGGCTTCATTGCCGGTGGCACCGCGGGCGGCCGAGCGGGTGGTGGCACCGCCGGCGGGCAGGTTGGCGGCGGCAACGCGGGCGGCCGCGCGGGCGGCGGCAATCCTGGCGGCCGAGCAGGTGGCGGGCAGGCTGGCGGGGGCAACCCGGCGGGTAACTGAGCTCGGCGCACGGCACGGGGACCTGCGGTAGGTTCGGGTCCCCCGATGGACCGCCTTTACCGAGCTTCGGATCTCGCGGAAGCGCACCTGCTCCGCGATCTTCTCGAGGAAGACGGGCTTCACGCATGCATCGTGAATGAGAACCTGGCCTCGCTGGCGGGCGAGCTCCCCTTCGGTCTGATCGTGCCGGAGGTCTGGATCACCGACAGCCGCGATCTCTTCATGGCGCGAGCGGTGCTGGAGGAATACCTCGAGCGCAAGGGAAAGCCCGACCCCGGCGAACGGCCCTGCAGCGCGTGCGGCGAGGCGAGCCCCGGCAACTTCGATCTGTGCTGGAGCTGCCGGAAGCCGTTCTGACGGCTTCCGGGCGCGCTCACTCCGCGGCGCTGGCGCCTGCCTCGCGCGCCGCGCCCTTCCCGAGGAGCTTGTCGAGCACCTCGCCCGTCGCGGTCCGCTTCTTCGCGACCGCTCGCGGCGCGCCCTCGGCGACGATACGACCACCGCGCTCGCCACCTTCGGGGCCGAGCTCCACCAGGTAGTCCGCACCCGCCATGACCAGCGGATGATGCTCGATGACGACCAGGGTGTCTCCACGCTCGACGAGGCGCCCGAGGACGCGCACGAGCTTCGATACGTCCGCGAGGTGGAGCCCCGTGGTGGGTTCGTCGAGGACGTACAGCGTGGGCTCGTGACGCGTCTTGGCCGTGAGCTCCGCGGAGAGCTTCAACCGCTGAGCCTCGCCGCCCGACAGCGTGTGCGAGCCCTGGCCGAGCTTCACGTAACCCGCTCCGAGATCGACCAGCGTCGAGAGGGGCGCCGCGATCGTCGGGTGATTCCGGAAGACATCCGCCGCTTGCTCCGCGGTGAGCTCCAGCACGTCTCCGATGGAGAGCCCGAGGTACTTCACCGCGAGCGTCTGCGGCTCGAACCGCTTCCCCTCACAGGCGGAGCAACGACTGACGACGTCCGGAAGAAAGCTCATCTCGTGGGTGATGACGCCCTGCCCCTCGCACACCGGGCAGCGGCCGCCTTTCGGAGTGTTGAAGGAGAAGCGGGCGCGGTCGAAGCCGCGCACCATCGCGTCGTTGGAGGCCGCAAAGATGGTGCGGATCACGTCCCAGATCCCGAGGAAGGTCGCCGGGACCGACCGCGGTGTCCTGCCGATGGGCGACTGATCGACGGAGATGGCGCGGACGAGCGGACCGAGCCCTGTGAGACGCACGTGCGGTCCGGGTTCTTCCGTCACCAGGCCGAGCTTCTTTCGTACCGCGGGAAGCAACACCTGCCGCACGAGGGTGCTCTTCCCGGAACCGCTCACGCCGGCAACCACGACGAAGCGACCGAGCGGAATGCGGAGATCGACGTTCTTCAGGTTGTTCGCAGAAGCACCCTCGAGGACGAGACTCGGTGCCTTGTCGGCGACGGCGAAGCTCGGACGCAGATCCGGCGGCGCCGCGAGGGCGCGTCCCGTCGGGGAATCCGCGCGGCGAAGGACCTCGCGCGGCGTCCCTTCCGCGACCACCCGACCGCCGTGCGATCCGCCGCCGGGGCCGAGATCGACGAGATGATCTGCGGCGAGGATCGTGTCCGCGTCGTGCTCGACGACGAGCACGGTCGACCCGATGTCGACGAGCTTCTTGATGTTCTCGAGGAGCCGGCCGGTATCGCGGGGGTGAAGCCCGATCGTCGGCTCGTCGAGGACGTAGAGCGCGCCGGTGAGGCCGGCTCCGAGCTGCGCGGCGAGCCGTAGCCGTTGCATCTCTCCACCCGAGAGCGTGCGGGCCGCCCGATCGAGCGACAGGTAGTCGAGGCCGACCTCGCAGAGGAACTCGAGCCTTCGCAGGAGCTCTGCGAGCGGGCCTTCCGCGACCAGCGCTCTGTCGCCCGTGAAGCGCAGCGCGCGAAGCCGCCCGAGCGCCGAACCCACCGAGCGACCGACGACCTCGTGGTAGCGATCGCCGCCGAGCCGCACCCCGCGCGGCAGCGGAGCGAGACGCGCTCCGTGACAGTCCGGGCACGGCACCGTCGGCAGGTCGCCTTCCGTCTTCGTGCGACGGCCTGCCTTCTCGACCACGCCGTCGCCCTCGCACGTGGGGCAACGCCCCTGCGCCGTGTTGAAGGAGAAGAACCGAGGATCGAGCTCCGGCACCGAGAAGCCGCACACCGGGCACGCGCTCGTCGTCGAGAAGCGAAGGCTCGTGCCGTCCACGGCGAGGAGCTTCACCGCGCCCCCCGCCCAGCGGAGCGCCTTGCGAATGGTCTCCTCGTCGAGCGACGACGCCTTCGTCGGCTCCGAGAAGACCAGATCGAGGGAATGCTCCTTCGCCTTCTTGAGGCGTGGCGGCGCGTCGGTGGAGACGAGCTCGCCGTCACACCAGGCCCTCGCGATGCCCGCGCGCGCCGCGGACGTGAAGACGTCCAGGTAGGTGCCCTTGCGCGCCTCCACCATGGGAGCGACGAGCGTCACCTTGCCCTTCGCCGCGCGGACCGCCCGGACGACCGCGTCCTCGCTCTGCGTCGCGATGGGCTCGTCGTGATCTGGGCAGTGCGGGACGCCGAGCTTCGCGTAGAGAAGCCGCAGGTAGTGCGCGACCTCGGTGACGGTGGCGACCGTCGACTTGGTCCCGGCGCGCGTCGTGCGCTGCTCGAGTGCGATGGACGGTGGGACGCCGACCACGGAGTCCACGTCGGGGCGGGGCATGGTCGGCAAGAACTGGCGCGCGTAGGGAGTCAGCGTCTCGAGGAACCGCCGCTGGCCCTCCGCAAAGATCACGTCGAAGGCGAGCGTGCTCTTTCCCGAGCCGCTCGGCCCGGTGACAACGGTGAGCGCGCCGTGCGGGATGCTGACGTCGACGTCGCGAAGATTGTGCTCGCGAGCGCGCGTGACCACCAGGGCGGCGGGGACGGGCGTACGGGCCCTGGGGCGCTCGCTGCGCACGACCCTTCCCTTCGCGTTGCGAAGTGCTTCCCCTGTGCGCGTGTCGGCCCGCGCGAGCTCCTCCGGGGTGCCCACCGCGACGACCTCGCCGCCACGCACCCCCGCCTCGGGACCGAGCTCGATCACGAAGTCCGCGCGCGTGACGACGTCGAGGTCGTGATCCACGACCAGCGCCGTGCCACCCGCGTCGACGATGACGTCGAGCGCGTCGAGGACGCGCCCCACCTCGTCGGCGTGCAGACCGGCACTTGGCTCGTCCAGGATGATGAGCTCGCCCGCGTGCTCTTCACCGAGCGCGCGCGCGAGCTTCAGGCGCTGAGCCTCGCCGCCCGACAGCGTGGAGAGCGGCTGACCGAGGCGCAGATAGCCGAGCCCGAGCATCGACAGCGGACCGAGCGCTCGCTGCACGCCTGGTTCGTCCGCGAACAGGCGCATCACCTCGTCGACGGTGGCATCGAGGAGCTCGGCGACGTTCTTGCCCTTGAGCTCCACGCCGAGCGTCTCGTCCTTGAAGCGCTTGCCGCGACAGACCGGGCACACCAGCCGGACGTCCGCGAGAAACTGCATCTCCACCGTCTCGTAGCCCTCGCCGGAGCACGTCTCGCAGCGGCCTCCCTCCACGTTGAAGGAGAACGCAGAGGCTGGGAGCCCCAGCGCGACCGCACGAGGCGCTGCGGCGAATCGCTTGCGGATGAAGTCCCATGCCTTCGTGTAGGTCGCCGCGTTGCCGCGCGAGGTCCGACCGAGCGGCGATTGATCGACGAGGGTGACGCGGCGTATCGCCTCCGCGCCCGTGATCGCGTCGCAGGCTCCGGGCGGATCGACGTCGCGCATCCCGAGGCGGCGCGCGAGCGCGCGGTACAGCACGTCCTCGACCAGGGTGCTCTTGCCGGACCCGCTCGGCCCCGCCACGGCCGTCACGACGCCGAGCGGCACGCGGACGTCGACGCCGCGCAGGTTGTTCTCGCGAGCGCCGCGCACCTCGACGAAGCCGGTGGGCACGCGGGGAGCGCGGGAGCGCGCGCCGCGCCCGAGGAGCGCCCGCGCCGTCGCGCCGCCCTGCTTCACGACCGCAGCCGGGGTGCCGTCCGCGACGACGTTCCCGCCGAGGGCGCCCGCGCCGGGCCCGAGCTCGATGACGCGGTCGGCGCTGCGGATGATGGCGGGGTCGTGCTCGATGACGATCACGGTGTTGCCACGCGTCGCGAGCTCGCGAACGATCTCGGTCAACGGCTCGACGTCCTTCGGATGGAGCCCCACCGTCGGCTCGTCGAGCACGAAGAGCGCGTTGTGGAGCGACGTGCCGAGCGCCGCGGTGAGCGTCACCCGCTGCGCCTCACCACCGGAGAGCGTGCGAGCCTGTCGATCGAGCGTCAGATAGCCCAGCCCGACGCGCTCGAGGTACGAGAGGCGGCTCGCGAGCTCGCGCCGGGCCGTCTCGCCCTGGCCGGTCACCGTCTCGAGCGCGACGAGGCGCGCGTGCGCGTCGTGGATCTCGAGCGCGCGCCACGACGCGATGTCGAGCCCCGAGACGCGGTAGGAGAGAGCGTGGGCCCCGAGCCTCCGCCCGCCGCATTCCACGCAGGGGTCGTACGAGCGGTAGCGTGCCAGGAAGACCCGCACGTGCATCTTGTACGTGCGCGTCTCGAGCCACTTGAACCAGCCGAGCACGCCGGGAAACTTCCCCTTCGTCCACGTCCCGTCGCCCTCCAGCACGACGCGCTGTTGCTCCTTCGTGAGCTCACCCCAGGGGACGTGGGTCGGCACACCATGGCGCTTGCAGAGCCTCTCGAGCTGACCGCGCTCCCAGCTCGTGCTCTTGCCCGTCCAGGGGCGCACCGCGCCGCGGGCGATCGACACGGACGGATCGGGGATGACCTTCCGCAGATCGACGCCGATGGTCCGACCGAACCCGCGGCAGGTCCGGCACGCGCCCACCGGCGAGTCATACGAGAAGAGCCCGCTTTCCGGCAAGGCGAGTGGTCGCGCGCACACCGGGCAGGCGAGCCCGGCCCGGAGCGTATGGGCGTCCGTCGACTCGCGCCCGCCGTCCTTCGGCTGCCGCACGTGAGCGAGCCCGCCGCTCTTGCCCCACGCTTGCTCGATGCTCGCGGCGAGCCGCTCGCGCTCGTCCACCGTGACACGCAGACGGTCGACGACGACGTGCACCTCCCGCGATTTCACGACCGACGAGGGACGGATGGCGTCGATGTCCTCGGCGCGTCCTCCGAGCCAGAGCCGCCGGAAGCCGTCGCGCGCGAGCGCGTCGCGCAGCGCGAGGTACGCCTCCTTGCCGTCGAACGCGACGGGGTACGTGACGGCCACGGCCGTCTCGGCGCAAACCTCCGCGACGCGTGCCGCCGCCCTCACGGGGTCGAGCGATATCGCCGCATCGCCGTGCTCGGGACAGGTCGCGACGGCCTCGCGCGTGAAGAGGGCGACCAGGTACGGCTCGAGGTCCGCCATGGTGGCGACGGTGGAGCGTGAGCTCTTCACGGGCGCACGCCGATCAACGGCGATCGCCGCCGGCACCGGCTCGAGACGATCCATGGGCGGCCGCTCGAGCCGCTCGAGAAACTGCCGCGCGTACGGGCTGAAGCTCTCGACGAAGCGTCGCTGTCCCTCCGCGTAGAGCGTGTCGAGCGCGAGGCTGCTCTTTCCGGCGCCGGAGACTCCCGTGAGCACGACGACCTCGCCCGGACGAAGCTCGAGACTCACGCTCCTCAGGTTGTGGGTTCGAGCGCCCTCGAGACGGGTGGGGAGCATGGGCCCCGGGGCTTAGCGCAACCTGGACGGAACGGCAGGGGGGCGTGGGTCGGATTGCTTCACACCCCGGGAATCGTGCGACTGGCGGCCGGCGGACCGGGGGCACCGGGGCGACGGCCAGCGTATGCTCGACGAATGAAGAAGCGCGTTGCTTCGGGGACGGCCCTGCTTGCTCTTTCGACGCTGTCCATCGTGGCAGCAGCGGCCCTCGCCCAGAAGCCGGGCAGCGAGACCTGGACCGAGCCGTCGGGAGCGTCCGGACAGAACCACGCCGACATCCTGACGACCGCCGACTACTACGGTCTGCAGACCATGCGCCTGTGGGAGTACGGCAAGCACCCGTGTGTGCTGCGCGCGGAGGAATCGGCGTTCGCAACGCGTACCGTCGCCGTGCTCGATCCCTTGAAGGCCTGCGAGCCGACCGTCGGCGAGCAGTGGAAGGCGGCCGACGTGGGCGCGGGAAAGTTCGTGACGGCGATCGCGACGTGCACGTCGAAGACCAAGGACGACAACACCGTCCACGGCATCGAGCTGTGGGGCGTGACCGTCGAAGCGGACGGGACGCTCAAGCCGGCGAAGGCGACCACGCGGCTCGAGTTCGGCGACTGCAAGCGCTGGCAGCCGAAGCGCGCATGTCCGGCCGCGTCGGTCGCAACCGGGCTACGCGGCTACTGGGACGACCCGGCCTTCGGACTGCAGGGCATCGCCCTTCGCTGTCACGCGCTCGAGCAACGCGGAAAGTGATGCCTCGCTCGCGCGAGCGCGGCCCGTCCCACTCGACGAGCCGCGAACGCACGACGTATGAGCTCAGTTCGCGGCGGGTGGAGTGCAGGAAGCTTCGGCCGGCAGCGTGATGTTGAACATGCCCATTCCCATGCCGCCGCCCGCGAACATCATGAGCGTCGTCATGGTGTCCGCGTAGTTGTTGCAACCCTGGCCGATCATCGCGCCGTCGACCCCGCACTCGCCCTTGTCCGTGCAGCAGCCCTGGAGCGTGATGGGGCCGAGGCTCGGCAGCATCGGGCACTCCGGCGGGGGCGGTGGAGGTGCCTTCCCGCAGCCTCCGCCGAACGCCGGAACGATGCCGCAGATCCCTTCGAAAGCGTTGGCGCAGCAGGCCGTCGCGCCCGTCGGCGGGGTACAGACCTTCGTGCCGCAAGCGACGCTGCCGGCGGGAACCGTCGGTGGCGGACCCGCGTCTGGCGTCGACGTAGCAGTAGAGGTGGGGGCCGGGGTCGTGCCCTTGCTGCCCGAATCGCTTCCACATGCAATCGGTGAGAGACTCGCGAACAGCATCGCAGCAGCGAGCCCACGCATCATGGTTGCCTTCTTCATCACTTTTTCGTGCCCTTCTCGAGATTCGGTGAGGAATGCCCGTCGGCGGGATCTTGCAGTCGCCGCCGACGAGATCCGGCTGCGGCGC
>CAYUAW010000231.1:0-4348 GCA_964442485.1 uncultured Polyangiaceae bacterium | reverse complement strand
GGGCGTTCCAACGGCAAGGCCGTTCCTTGTTGACCTCCGAGGGAAGGTGCTCTTCCCTCCGGTCGTAGCGTCTTTCTGCCGTCCGGCGGCACAGGAAGCGAACGAGGAGCGAAGTGGAGCAGCCAATGCGTCGAGCCCTAGTGCAATCGTTGATGGTCGCGTGTCTTTCGGTGGCGTGCCAGTCGAAGGAGCCGCCCCCGGCGCCTGCGCCGCCTCCGGCGGCTCCGCCACCTGCAGCCTCGGTGGCCGCAGTGACGCCCGCGGTCGCGCCGGTGCACGAGGAAGTTGTCGCAGTGCAGCAGCACGTCTCACCGAAGCCGGGCTCGGCGTCTCACACGGAGGCCACCGCGGCGTCTCCGCACGCCGCGACCACGGCGGAGGCCGCCCATACCGCGGCCCTCGCCGGCTCCGCGAAGCCGCCGGCTGTGGCGTCGGCGTCGCCAGCGGCAACGGTGGTTGCCGCACCGGTTCCCGCCACCGCGGCGGCGACCGCAGCTGCCACGCCACCGGCCGCCACGGCGCAGCCTGC
This sequence comes from uncultured Polyangiaceae bacterium, assembly GCA_964442485.1. Lineage (GTDB taxonomy): Bacteria > Myxococcota_A > Polyangia > Polyangiales > Polyangiaceae > DASZVB01. Next base: position 3,819 of record CAYUAW010000231.1, on the reverse strand, counting down.
TGCGTCCGTCGCCGCAGCCACGCCGGCCGCGAGCGCGAAGCCTCCGAAGCCGAAGTCGTCCCTCTTCGGTGACGGCTTCAACCCCGCAACGGCAGCCAACAAGGCCGGCGACACGAAGGGGACGGCCGACACGGAACGCCGACATCGATCCACGAGTGCGCCGACCCGGCCGGGCGCGGTGGCAAAATGATTCGCGACAAGCTCCTCGTTGCGCTGGTTGGCCTCGGGCTCGGCAGTGCTTGCACGGTGACGGACAACAAGAACCCCGGGAAGGGCTCCGGCGGTGAGAGCGGCGCGGACGCTGGCCCCGGCGCGGACGCCTCGATGGGCGGCAGCGGCGGCCGGAGCGTGGGCGGCAGCGGCGGCATGGCCGGCAGCAGCGGCGCCGGCGCGGGAATGGACGGCGGCGAGGACGCCGGCGTGGTCCCCGGCGGCCCTTGCAACGGCATCACGGCCAACGGCTTCTGCAAAGGCAGCGAGGTCGTCTTCTGCCAGAACGCGAAGACCGCGGTCGTCGACTGCGCGAACCTCGGCTCGACGTGCGCGGTGACCAGCGGGCGCGCGGACTGCTCGAGCAGCGATCGCGCGCCGAGCTGCGGCAGCCTGACGGCGCTGGGGACCTGCGACGGCGCCGTGCTGAAATACTGCGACTCGAGCGGCCTGGCCGCCGTGCCGCGCGAGATCGACTGCGCGGCGTACGGGCAGAAGTGCGACCCCATGGGCGCCACCGACAACGGTGCCATCTGTGTGCCGCAGGGCAAGTGCCCGAGCAACGTCGACGAGAACGGCGTGTGCAACGGCAACATCCTGAGCTTCTGCGAGGGCGGCGACGAGTACACGTTCGATTGCGGCGTGGACATGTGCCAGAGCGATCAGGGTTTCTCGGATTGCTTCGTGGCGGACGCGGCGAGCGGCTGCGGCACGGAGACGGCCGCTGGTCGCTGCGACGGCACGACGCGCGTCAGCTGCCAGAGCGGCGTCGTCGCTCGTGAAGAGTGTCCGACCCTCGGCCTCGAGTGCCGCGCGGCGACGGGCGGCGGGAGCCGCTGCCAGACGCCGACGGCGTGTCCATCGGCCGGGTGCCCCGACGGCACGGTCTGCACTGCCGGCCAGTGCACCGGGGCCACGACCGCAACCGCGGACTGGACCTGGATGGTCTACATGATCGCGAACAACAACCTCTCCCAGGCCGCCTGGAGCGACCTGAACGAGATGGAGACCGTCGGGACCAGCGCGAAGGTCAGCGTCGTCGCCGAGGTGAAGTTCTCGCCGGACTACTCGTACAACGTCGATCAGAACTATCTCGACGGCAGCGTCTACCGGATGGAAATCGACAAGGACGCCGACCCCAACGAGGTGACGAGCCTGCAGCACTCCCAGACGGCCGGCGCGATCAACATGAGCGACCCGGCCCGCATTGCGGAGTTCGTGCAGTACGCCGCGAGCACGCACCCCGCGAAGCACTACGCGCTCGTGCTGTGGAACCACGGCGCGGGTTACAAGGAGGCGTTCGTCGACGGCGACACCGTGCTCGCGCTGAAGGACGTGGTCTCCGGCATCCGCGACTCGAACGTGCACCTCGACCTGCTCGGCTTCGACGCCTGCCTCATGGGCATGCACGAGGTCGCCTACGCGATGCGCGGCGTGTCGAACTACCTGGTCGCCTCCGAGGAGGTCGAGCCCGGCGCGGGCTACCCCTACGACGACGTCCTCTCGGGCCTCGCCGCCAAGTCGACCATGGACGCGCCCACCCTGGGCACGCTGATCGTCGACAAGTACGCGGCGTCCTACGTGGGCATCTCGCGCCCGCAGGACGTGACGAGCTCGCTCATCGATCTCTCGAAGATCGAGGCGACCAACGAGCAGCTCTCCGGGGTCGCGGACGCGCTGAAGTCGGACAGCGTCGGCAACCGCTCCTCCATCCGCTCGGCCGTCGACAGCGACACCGTGCTGCGCTTCACGCAGAAGGAGGACGCGGATCTCTCCACGACGATGTCCACCATGAACAAGCTGAACCTCGGCACCGCGTCGCAGAAGGCGACGTCGGACATGGTCACGTACCTGGCGAGCAAGAGCGTCGTGATGCACTCGCAGACCACCGGCGATCTGACGGCAGCGACCGGGCTCGCGGTGTTCCTGCCGCAGAGCTCGTCGGCGTACTCCGGCTCGGACGCGCTCGAGGGCTACAAGAGCCGCGTCTCGTTCCTGCCCATGCAGCCGTGGATCAGCTTCGTCTCGGGGCTGACGGACGATTCGACGCCGCCGCCGACGCCCGGCGCGGGTGCGGTGAAGACCTTCAGCGTCGTGCTCGACTGGGCGAGCACCGTCGACGGCAAGACGTCGAACGCCGATCTCGACCTGTACGTGTTCGAGCCGAGCGGCGACTTCGGCACGCCCTCGAACGGCACCGTGAGCGGCAGCGGTCTGCTCTCGGGCGACTCCTACGACACGGGCGTGCCGGAGGAGTCCTACCAGCTCGCCCCGACCCACGAGACGGGTACGTACGTCGTCCTCGCTCACTTCTACGGTGGCCCGGACGGCGAGGTCGCTTACCCGACGCTGCAGGTGTTCCGGCCCGATCTGCCGGGCGGTAGCCGCACCCTCATCCGCGCCAAGGATCGCGATCTGACGCAGATCCCCATGGACAACTCGAAGCCGCTCACCGACAAGATCGACGCGACGAACTTCCAGGGCGTGCTGAACCTCGACTATTCGAACCTGTGGTACGCGACCACCATCGAGGTCGAGTGATGCGCGGGGCGCTCGTCACGAAGCTCTGCGCATGCGCGACCGCGCTGTCTTCGCTGGTCGCCGCCGGCTGCCAGGGGTCGACCAGCGGGAGCGCGCCGCCGCCCGCCTCGGCGACGGCGGCCGTCGCAGCGCCGGAGTCGCCCCCCGCGGGGCCGCCGCCCGCGACGGCGGCTCCCGGCGTCGGCGCACCGGGGTCGGCGGGAGCGCCGGATCCGACCAGGGAGCTTGCCGCTGGGACGGTCAGCGTGGCGCAGATGTCGGCAATGGCGCCGGGGTCGAAGGCCACCGTGCGCGGGCTCTTCCTCGGTTGGCGTGGGCCCTGCCAGGGCGCGCCGCCGACGCGCTCGGCGTGGCAGCTCGCGGACGCGGATCAAAAGGGCGCGGCGTGCGTCTACGTCGACGGTCCCAATCCGCCCGGCCTCGACGCCACTGGCCGCGGGGCCCCGGTGTGGGTGCGCGTGGACGGCCAGCTCGTGGCCGGTCCTCCGCCATTCCTGACGTCGCAGCACGCGGAGAAGGAGACGCCGTGAAGCGCGTGCTCTGGCTCCTTCCGGTGCCGCTCGCCGCCGTCGTCGTGGCCTCGCTGTCTCGCACGCCGGAGAGGGCCGAAGCCCCGGACGTCGCCTCGACGGCCCCGCAGCGCGCCCAGCCTGCCGCGGACACCTGGGTCACGACGACCACGCCACCTCGCCCATCGCGCGCCGCGCTCGTCGTCGCGCCCGGGAAGGCCGCCGCCGGCCCGAAGCCGATGACGGAGGCGCGCACGGCGCTCCAGGAGTCCCGGGTGCCCGTGGTCGCGCCGCTTTCGATCGACCAGCTCGGCACGCCGCGCGAGCGGCTCTTTGCCGCGACGCATGGCCCGAGCCAGGCGCGGCAGGCGCAGCTCGACCATCTGAGCGATCGCGCCGCCTCGCACCTCGAGCACCTGCGCGAGCTCCGCGCCCACGCGACGACTCCGGAAGAGCGCACGCATCTCGACCAGTCCATCGCGAGAGTGGAGAAGAACCAGTCGTATCGAGCGCGCATCGTGAAGTCGACGGTGCGCTCCCCCGCACGCCCCGGCACGTC
>CAYUAW010000230.1:8704-11912 GCA_964442485.1 uncultured Polyangiaceae bacterium | reverse complement strand
GCCCGACCATCCAGCGATGCTCCGGCATCTCCCACATCGAGTTGTACGAGGTGGAGACCGTGACGTCGGGATACGCATCGCGCCCCGCGCGGTCGGCTCTCGCCTGCTGTGCCTCGGCACGCTGGCGCATCGCGCGGACGTCGGGTCGCGAAGAGACGGCGCGCTCGGCGGACGACGCTTCGTCACGGGCGTCCATGTCGGGCAGCGACAGCTCTGCGGGCGGCGGTGCGAGCGGATCGCCCGGCGCGCGATGGAGCAGCTCGTTCATCTGGGCCGTGACGACGTCGCGCGCGGCCCCGAGCATCGCCTGATCGCGTTCGAGCCGCGCGAGCTCGCTCTCGGCTTGCAGGGGGTCCTGAGCCGAACCGCGCCCGGACTCGAACTGGGCGACGGCGCCGCCCCGCACCGCGCGCATGAGCTCGACGTGCTGCGCGTTGATCGCGAGCGAGCGCACGGAGACGAAGTACTGGTCGTAAAGGACGATGGCCGTGAGCGCGAGCTCGCGACGCGTCGATTCGAAGTCGCTCCTGGCCGCTTGCGCCTCCGCGGCAGCAGCGGACGCCTCCAGCGCTCGCTTGCCGAACCACGGCAGTTTCTGGCTGATCGCGACCTCGTACCCGAACGGCGCCCTCGACGAGCCGATGGACAGCGGAGCTAGCCCGACGTCGACCATCGGATCCTCGAGGGGACCCGCCTGGTGCACGCGCGCGATCGCTGCGCGCCATCCGAGGCGTGCAGATTCGATGGTCGGGTTCCTTCGCAGGACGGCGCGCACGAACGCCGAGCGCTCGAGCGTTCCTGCGGAGAGCTCGCGCTCCGTCGTGGCGTCGCTCGTTGCACGGGCGCCGGAGGGAGCGGGCTCCGAGCGCGAGAACTCCGTATCGAGCCGACCGTAGGACGAGCTACCTGCCGTGGCCGCGCAACCCGAGAGGGCGGCAAAGCAGATGAGCGAATCCAGACGCAGACCGGACATGTGACCTCCATCGAACCGAGGCAGTTCCGAGCGGGACGTCGGAAGCCGAAGGCCGGCGAGCAAGGAGCGCGCCAGACCTCGAAATGCGAGTCGTGAACACAGGGCGCTCTTGCGAGCACCGCCGGGCGTGGAACGCCCAGGCGAGCAACGACTAGCCGCGAAGGCTCATGTCAGAAGGGAACAATGTACGATGAAGAGTGGAGGCCCCACACCCGGAGGTGCTCGCGCACGTACGGACTGGTGAACCGCTTCGACGTGCCTGGGAACTTCGTACGACACGCCGGAGACGACGCCGGCCAGCGCGACGGCGGGGATCTTGTGGTCGAAGGCGATGGCGCGCACCGCGAGGGTTCGCGAAGCGGGCGCAATCTTCTCGCAGCAATCGGGCGCGCGAACCCCCGCTCGGGACAGGTCGTCGACCTGTTCCTGGCAGCAGCGCGCCGTCACGACGCGATTCATCATGCGGCAGAAGTACTGCGATCGTCCGAAGGCGCTCCCCGGCAGCAGCACGGCGAGCACCGTGAGCAACGCAACGAGGGGAACTCTCAGCCGCTGCATGACTTGCGCGCCCGGTATATCACGGCGCAGCGCTTGCGGCCGCACGCAGCGTCTCTCGCGTGACGACTCCCGTGGTTCCGGTGGGGGATGCTGTGCTCGGGGGGGTCGCCGCGCGCAGATTCTGCACCTTCGAGACGTCGTACAGCACGCGCAACGCAGGGGACCCTGAATGTGCAGAGAGGTCGAGCCAGATCGACTGGCCCGTCTTCCAGGTCCACTGATAGGTGTAGCGGGCCGAGGAATCCGCGACGCAGTCGAGCAACTTCGAGCCCTGACAGTACGACGGAGCCTTCACGCTCGCGGCAGTCGCGAGGCCGTAGCTTCGAACGAGCGAAACGGAGGCGTGCGTCAGAGCGCTCGGCAGGGGCAGATCGTCGGCACGCCACGGATCGAGCTCCGTCCTGACTTCGACGCGGCAGAGGGCGTCCCCGCAGAAACCGAAGGCGATCGTGGCCTCGCGCGAGCCGGGGGCCGCGACGCAAATCTGGGGAGCGGGCTGCCACTGGCCCCCTTGCGCCACACACCGCGCGGCGACGCTCGCCTTGCTGTCGCCGAAGGGATACCCGTAAGCCTCTCCGGGCGGCGCCGTGAGGGCAGTCGTCCTGAGATCGCAGCGCGCGGCCAGCCCCGTGACGACATGCGAGGAATAGACGGTCGGCTTGTTCTTCGGATCGAGCTCGGACAGCAGCTCACCCTGCGAGCGTGCCGTCTGCCCGACGCCGACGGAGAAGAGCGTATCGGCGCCGACGACCATCGCCTGCTCGCAAAGGTGCGGCAAGATGCTCGCCGTTTCCTCGAAGCGCGCGCTCGCAATCTCGATGAACGCGATGGGCACGCACTGTTCATCCTTGCTGGGTGGCCGGTAGTAGAGGGTCACGGAGTCCGTCGGCGGATACTGAGCGGCCGTGACGCGCGTGACGGCCGTGTCGGTGCCGTAACCGTAGAAGCAACCAGAGAGCGCCAGCGCGGCGACGGCGGGCAGCGCCCACCGCGATGAACGCAGCAGGCTGGGAATGACGTCGTTCATGAAACCCCTCAAAAGCCGACGGCGAAACCCGCCGACCCCTCGAGTGAAGCGCCGCCCTCCCGGGACTCGCGGCGCGTGAAGGCGTACGTGCCTCGAACGGCGGCGTAGAGCGCCGGCTCGGGCCAGCCCCCCGCGCGAAACGCGGGATCGCGGAGCGGCCAGAACGCCACCTCGAGCCCCTCGGAGAAGCGCGACAGCACGGTGCAGCGACGGGAGAATGCAGCGCAGCCGTCGCCCATACCGAAAGCCGGCCGCCACGAGGGCAGCTCGAGGGTGATCGCCAGATCCGGCAATGAATCGGCGTACGAGGTGAACGCGAGCGGCGTGTACCACCCCTCCAAGTGAATCGCCGCGTCGTGGTCCGCCGTGGACACGGGCCGCGTCGCAGCGACGCCCACGCGGCCCTCGAGCGACATGAAGTCGGTGAGCCCGAGCGGCAGGAAGGAGGGCGGAGTTCGATACGGGACGTCGTCGACGAAGGCTCGCGCCCAGAGCGACGCCCCCCTGGAACGCGTGTCGGCCCTCGCCACTGCTTCCACTCCGAGCCGGAACACACGCTCTCCGGAAAATAATCCCGGCGTGTGCCCTTCGCGAAAGCCCCGGTCGAGACGATCGTCGGGCATGCCGACCGCCGCGAGCGAGATCCGCGA
>CAYUAW010000230.1:0-8604 GCA_964442485.1 uncultured Polyangiaceae bacterium | reverse complement strand
AGCCCCGGTCGAGACGATCGTCGGGCATGCCGACCGCCGCGAGCGAGATCCGCGACAGGCGCGCGTGCCGCGTCGTCTCGAGCCTGCCTTCTTCCACGAATGAGCGGAGCAGCTTTCCGTACGCGGCGCGCCGCGCGCGGGTCCACGCCGCGGGGCTCGCCTCCAGCACGCCGCGGAGCCGACCCACGACCTCATGGTGCAATAGCCTGGTGCCCCGGAGCGACTCGTCGATTTCCGGAGCGATTTCCGCGAGCATCGCGTCGGGCACGAAAGGCCAGACGAAGGCCGTCCGCGCATACGCAGCGGTGCAAGAGGCAAGATCCCCGGCTTCGAAGACGGTCGCGTCGTCGAGGACTGAATCGAGCGGCTCGGTGTGGGTCGGATCGAAGGGAAACCCGGAGGGGCGAAAGAACGACGGGGAGCGCCGGACCTGCCCGGCGGCGCGCTCGAGGACGGCGCGGAGGGCTTCGCCTGAAGCCCTGTTCATGAACGGGTCGAGCGGTGGTGCATGCCGCAGCGCGACGCCGCGCGCGCGAAGCGCCTCGAGCACCATCTCCGACCACAGCAGGTAGCCGAAGCGAGTCGGATGGACGCCGTCCGTGCTGAGCACCGACGGCGCGCCGCGATAGCGAACAGCGCCGTAACCCGGCACGTCGTCGACCAGCACGCCATCGCTGGCGACGCGGGCGAGAGCGAGACGGAATAGCTCCCGCGTATCGACGACGAGCCAGTTGCTCGCGCGCCCGAGGACGCGCTCCGCGCTCCGCGTGAATTCATCCTGACGTTCGCGCAGCGCACGGAGCTCCGACGGGAGCAGCACGTCCTGTCTCGGCAATCGCCGGCCGTCCGAGGCGGCGAGCCACCACTGATGAAGCGCGGTGCTGCCGGCGGGCACAGGGCTCCCGTCGGTGAACCGCGCGCCCACGGGGAGCACGTGCCCGGTGAACAGCGCGTCCACGGGGGGCGGCAGGACGTAGATGCGCCGGACGCCGCGCCCCACCAGGGTTGCCGTCCGTTGATCGAGCCGTCGCAGGTCGGCCTCGAACTCGCAGGGCTCGACCTGCCGCGCGCCGATGAGGATCTGGCGAAACGAGAAGAGGTCGTTGGCGCCGAAGGTCACGAGAAAGAACCCGCCGCGCGGGGCGCCACCGGCATCAATCCGGCGTACGACGTGGCGGACGCCGGTATCGACGAGGCTGGTGGACGGATTGAGACGCTCGCCGCGAAGGAACAGCATGCCCGGCGAGCGGAACCCCTCCGCTTCGAGCTCGGCGGGCGTGGACACGGCTTCGTGGAGCGTCGCCGAGGTTCGCCCACGGATTGATACGCGCGCATCCCGAGGCCCACGGTCCACGACACCCGGGGTTCGCAGCAGGTGCCCCACGAGCTCGCCACCGACGGAGAAGTAGCTGGGGGACCAGCTAGCGACCTCGTCCGGGTCGACGGGAAATCCCTGCTCGAACCCCGTCTGCAGCCGTTCGTTCGGTGCAACGCCGAGCCCGTTCAGGACGAGGTGCGCCCACAGCCACGGCTCGCTCGCGGGAGGGTCCGCGCCGTCATGGATACCGCGCAGGCTATCGGTGCGCACTGCCCCGACCTCGTCGCCGAGCCGCTCGACCTGGACGAGCCCCGGGGCGGCCCCGGCGAGCGCGTGGAGCGCACAGCGCACTTCATCTCCCGTGACCGCGGCGACGCCTCGCGAGCAAGCGCCCCCGAGCGCCGTCTCGACCGACGTGAAGGCAGCGCGGAGCCGCCCCGTGTTGCCTTCGGAAAGGTGCGCGGCAAGCGTGTCGGGATCCAGGTCGGGCCACTCGACGCGGCCGTCGCGATCCCCCGCTCCTTCTCCGTCGAACACGGCGAGCGCGTCGGCGAGCGCGCCCGGGCGTGCGCCGGGCTCGGCGCGCGCAACCTGCGCTACGAACGGAGCGACCGTCACCGCGAGCCATGGCCCCCGGAGCCGGACCATCCACGGGGAGCGCTGCCGGACCACGCGCGGGTACCTTACCGCCGTCCCGGAGGCGCCTACGGCGCGAACATCGCTCGCACGAGCCGGATCACTTCGTCCTTGCGGATCTGTCGCGCGCGCGGCCCGAAGGCGTCCGGCCCGACCAGCTCACGCAGGTCGTTGGCGACCGCCGGATAGAAGAGCACCACGCCCATGAGGTTGGGGATGGCCTGGCGGATGCTGGTCCTGCGGATGATGCCGTGTCGACGTGCGCGCTCGAGCCATCGCGAAAGCTGCAGGTAAAAGTTCAGGGAGTGCTCGTTCTCGGCGAGCTTTGCGAGCTCGCTGTCCCTTGGCGCCGTCATGATGGTCACCAGCAGCCGCGCCGAGTCGGGCGCCTCCGAGAAGTGCTCCACGAGGCGCAGGACGCCCTCGAAGAGTGTCTCGAGCGACGGGTCTTCCTGCGCGAGGAGCGGCTTCAGGATCTCGAGCAGCCGAGTGATGACGGCACGCACGGCCCCGGTCATGAGCTCGAGCTTGCCGGAGTAGTGATGGAAGAGGCTGCTCTTGTGAAGGCCGACGTCGTCCGCGATCATCTGCAAGCTGACCCCGTCGTAGCCGTAACGACTGAAGAGCTTGAGGGCACTCTGGTGAATGCGCTCTCTCGAGCTGTCCTCGGGAGGCTCTCGGCCGGACGCTTCACGGGGCCGCGCGGAATCGCGTGCTCGAGCGGCGACGGGGCGTGGCTTGCTCACGATGGGGCCACTCTAGCGCCAAAGTCGTCGGTCGAGCTACGGCGCGTAGGCGATACCGAGGCGCGCGGCGAAGAGCGCACCTGCGGTGCTGCCGACCGTTTGGTTGTTCGCGAGCGCGCGGATGCCCCAGAGCTCTGCGCCTCCGTCGACCTCCAGGGCCGCCCAGAAATCGCCGGCGAGCCTGAGACGCCCGGACCCCAGCAGCACGGTCGCGAGCGTCGAGCCGCCGCCGGAACCCTGGTCCGCGCCGCCGCTCGCCCGCCCGATGACGCGCGTGTACCCGACCTCGAGCATGGGCCCGAGCGCGAGCTCGATGCCGTCTCCTTCGCTGAACCATTCGCCGCCGAGGACCGCGACCACCGACCAGAGCGTCACGTGACCGAGCGTCGTGTCGAAGCCCCCCGTGGCACCTGCGACGTCGAAGCGCGCAGCGAGCGCGTCCCACGGCAGACGCCACTCGGAGAGCGCGCGACCGCCGTAGAGCGAGCTGCCGGGACCCGTGTAGCGCGTGAATTCGCCCGCGACCCCGACGCGGCGCACGAGCGAGGGGTGCTTCGTGCGGGGCGCGAGGAGAACGACGGGCTGCACAGGAGCAGGCGGAGCGACGATCACGACCACCGGTGCCACTGGCGGGCTCGGCGGCACGGCTGCCTCGGGCGTCACGGCCGACGGCGCTTCCGGCGGAGCGGGCGCGTCCGGAGCGATGGGCGCAGCGGACGAGCCATCGAGCGTCGTCGGTTGCCGCGACCAGAGCACGAGCTGCGCGCTGGCGATCGCCGCGGTTCGTGCTCGGAGCGCCGGCGCGACGTCCGCGAGCGAGACCGTGCGCGCGAGACGCCCTGCCGGCGGCCCGTTCACGACGACCTCCACGTCGGTGGCGTCCGGGAGGCAAGGGCTCGCCTCGATGGAGAGATCCATCGGCGCGCTCGATGCGTCGTCCTGATCGACGCGCACCCCTTCTGCTCCGAGCTCGACGCGCAACGCAGCGACGAAGGCGTCCCACTCGACGGGGCGCGCTGTGCACGACGGCGAACGAACGTTCACGGCCGAAGCAACGACCGCGGTCACCTGAGCCTTCGCGAACGCCGGTGAAAGGAGGATCGTCGCGGCGACGAGGAGCCGCCTCCGCGCCTTCACCGGCTGCTGGCCCAGGCGGCGAGCGACGCGGCTCGCGGGCTCGCGGGAAACCGCGCCAGATACTCCGCGGCCATCGAGCACGCCTGCGCGGTGTCTCCCGCGCGACGGAACGCCTCCACCGCGTTCGCGTAGGCGTCTTCCGTCAAGCTCGACGGCAGGCCGAGGCGCAGCGCATCCGTGAAGTCGCGCCCGGCCAGACGTCCGCCGCCGCCCTCGGACATGTGAATCTTCCCGAGGGTGAACGCCGCTAGCGACGCACGCGGGTCCCTCCCGAACTCGCGCACGACGCGACCGAGCGGCGCCACTGCATCCGACGCGTGCCCCGAGAGACGCGCGACGTCGGCCAGCGCCATCAACTCGTCCACGTGCTCCGAGGCCGTGCTCGCCACGCCGAGGCCGCTTGGTCCGAGCGCCCGGTACGCCCCCACGTAGTCACCGCGCGTCGAGAGCTCGCGCCACGGGGCTCGCGCCCGACCCGGAGCAGCCCGCGAGGACGCGATGTCGCGCTCCGTCGCGCTGCCCGTCACTCCAGGAGAAGTATCGACCTGCCCGACGGGGACGGCGCTCGGTGCCGTCGCCACGTCGGCGTGGACCTCCAGCCGATCGCCGGCGCGAAGCCGCTGCACGCGGTCGGGAACGCGCTCGCCCCGCACCAGCACGACACCATGCTCCACCTGCACGACGAGCCGCTCCGACGTCCTGTCGATGGAGAGCCGCGTGCCGACGACCTCGACCGTCGCGAGGCCGCATTCGAAGGACCACCGCCGCGGCCCGCCGGGATGCACGTCGAACGTCGCTCGCCCTTTCACGAACAGGAGCGAGATGGCGCGACCGGTGTTCTCGAGCGGCTCGAGCCGCGCGCCGGGGTCGAGCACGATGCTCGAGCCGTCGGCGAGCGCCGCGGTGTCCGGCGCCGCCGGAGGGGCCGTCGTGACGCCCCACGGCTTACCGTTCCGCAGCGTGAGCGGACCCGACACCGGTGCTTCCGGGCGGAACGGATTCCGTAGCGAGAGCTCCACCGCCACCGTCAGCAGTGTCCCGAGCAGCGCTCCTACTGCTGCGAGCCAGAGGAAGGTTCCGCGCGTCACCGAGCGACGAAGGCGCGCGCGACGCGCCTGGACGCCCCTCCAGAGCCGCTGGGCGGCCACGTCGTCGACCGGGGCGGGCGCCTCACGGCGAAGCGGATGGCGGAGGGACGCCGTCATTCGCAGCCCTCCGAGTCGACGAAGGCGTCGAGAGAGCCGATGTGCTCCGCGACGAGCTTTGCCGCGCGTGCGATGCGCCGCTTGGCGGTCGCCAGGGAGCAACGGCAGATGCGCGCCACCATGCCAAGCTCTTCGCCCTCCACGTGGCGCAGCATCCAGGCGATCCTGTGCTCGACGGGCAGCCTCGCGAGGGCGGCGTCCAGCAGGGCGAGCTCCGCGCGAGCTTCCCCGTCGCCAATGGTCTGCGCGAGCTGCTCGAGAGTCGCGTCCGTGGCAGTGTGCTCGATGCCGAGGACGCGGCCGAGGCGAAGCCGCCGGATGCGCTTGCGCACGAGATTGACGGCGATCTGCGCGGCCCAGGCCCGGAAAGCACCCGCGTCATGCAAGGTGCCGAGACGCTCCAGCGCGATCGCGAATACTTCCTGAGTGATGTCCTCCGCTTCCGAGCGATGGCCCAGCATGCGTGCGGACAGCCCGAAGACGTATCCCACGTGACGCCGGTACAGCTCGCTTGCCGCGCGCTCGTCCCCCTTGCGTGCCCTCGCCACCAGGAGCTCGTCCGATGCCTCCGCCGGGAGGCGCAGCGCTCGCTCTGGGGCTCGAGGCTTCGACTCCGCGGTGGGATTTCTCCCCCGGAGCACCGAAAGGAGCATATTCGAGGGTGAGTACCATGGGGCCGTCCAGGCGGCTCACCCCATCGATTTCACGCCGAAATGCTGAGCCATCGAATGCTTGCAGCGACTCTCACCCGCATGACGGAGTGGCGGACGTGGAGCCCTGGCCTCGTGTGCGCTCTCTTCGCGGTCGGCTGCACGAACGACGTCCGGGTGCTCCGGGAGCCTGATCCGCTCCATGCCCTGCCGGACGCCGATCTGTACCTCGATACGTGTTCGTCGACACCGACGCCGTTCGGCACTCCGATCGCCAGCTCGACGGGCGCTTCGGTGGTCGTCCAGGCGGACCCCCCGAAGCCGAGCGTCGGTGAGCTCGCGACCTGGTCGCTCGACGTGAAGGACGGCGCCGGCGAACCCGTCGCGGCGGGCACGAACGTCAGCGTGGTCTGCACGATGCCGCATGACGGCTATGCACATGGCTGCCCCGCGAACATCACCGTCAGAGAGCTGGGCGAAGGACAGTACGAGGCGACCCCGATGATCTTCAACATGGAGGGCAACTGGCTCGTCGACATCGGCGTGGGACCGAGTGCGCTGGTGACGGTGCGCCTCTGCGTGGGCTACTGATACAGGGGGGGCCTTAGCCAGGCCTTGGCCCCCCGCCGCTGCATGCAGCAAAAAAGACGGCTCGCCTCGTGCGGGTGGGGTAGCGTCCACGCTTCGCTGCTTCGACGAACGGGTGCCATGCCAAGGGTCTCAAAGCGCAAGCCCAAAAAGCCGACGACGCCGTCAGCGCGTCCTCCGCGCAAGACCAAAGCACAGAAGGTCCGACGCAAGCCCCCTGCGCGAGCGTCCACGCCGCCAGAATCCACGCCCCCGCCGGACCTCCAGCATCGGACGGGGCTCGATCCCGCCCCCTTCCCCGTCGTGGGCATCGGGGCGTCGGCGGGAGGGCTCGAGGCGCTCGAGCAGTTCTTCGGAGCGGTCGGGCCCGCGTCCGGCATGGCTTACGTCATCGTCACTCATCAGGCGCCAGGCCGGACGAGCCTCCTCGGCGAGCTGCTCGCCAAGAAGTCGAGCGTCGCGATCACGACCGCGGAAGACGGGATGCGGCTCGAGCCGAATCACGCGTACGTCTGCCCGCCCGGTGGCTGTCTTTCCATTCACGACGAGACCCTGAGCGTCGAAATGCTGGACGTCACGATCCGGCACCCGCCCGTGGATCACTTCTTCCGTTCGCTCGCACGCAACGACGGCGACAACGCGATCGCCATCGTGCTGTCGGGCAACGGCAGCGACGGCACCCTCGGCATCACGGAGATCAAGGGCAACTTCGGCATGGTGATGGCGCAGGAGCCGACCTCCGCGCGCTACGTCGGGATGCCCAGCAGCGCGATCGCGACGCAGCTCGTCGACTACGTGCTTCCCCCAGGCGAGATGCCCGCTCAGCTGGTCCTGTACGTCCAGGGGAAGCGGCTCCTGCCCGAGCACGGCGGCGCGAAGAGTTCGCCCGCGCCTGACTCCGCGCTGGGCCGCGTCCTCTCTCTCCTGCGAGCCAGGACCGGGAGCGACTTCGGCGAGTACAAGCGGTCGACCGTGCGCCGCCGCATCGAGCGGCGCATGGCGGTCCACGGCCTGCGTTCGATCGTCGAGTACGCCAAGTTCCTCGAGCGAACGCCCCACGAGCTCGACGCGCTGTTCCGGGATCTGCTGATCAGCGTCACGAGCTTCTTCCGCGATCCGGACGCGTTCGCCGCCGTCGAGAGCGAGCTCGGCCGGCTGATCGCGATGAAGGACGACGACGAGGCGCTGCGTGCATGGGTGCCGGGATGCGCAACGGGCGAGGAGGCTTACTCGCTCGCGATCCTGATCAAGGAGCTCCTCTCGAAGCACGGCAAGAACCTCACCGTCCAGATCTTCGCGACGGACCTGGATTCGCAGGCCGTCGAGGTCGCCCGCGCCGGGAAGTATCCGGAGGGCATCGCCGCCGACGTCAGCCCGGTGCGGCTCCAGCGCTTCTTCATCAAGGACGACCACGGGTATCGGGTCACGAAGGAGATCCGTGAGCTCATCGTCTTCGCTCCGCAGAACCTCATCAAGGATCCGCCCTTCACCAAGCTCGACCTACTGTCATGCCGCAACGTCCTCATCTACCTCGAGCCCGAGCTCCAGAAGCGGCTCCTCTGGATCTTCCGCTACTCGCTACGGCCCGCAGGGCTCCTCCTGCTCGGCACCTCCGAGAGCGTGTCGGGCTTCGACGATGTCTTCATCGCCGTCGACAAGAAATGGAAGCTCTTCCAGATCAGGGAATCAGCGAAGGGTCGGCTCCCCGAGCTGCAAGCCAAGCTCAGAACCTCGCTCCTTCACGGCGCCGACGGTCATGTTGCTCGGAGTAGCCCGCGGCTGACCCCGGGGGTCGCAACCGTCGCCGAACGCATCCTCATCTCGAGCTTCGTTCCACCGAGCGCGATCCTCAGCGAGCGCGGCGAGCTCATCTACCTGCATGGCCGCACCGGGCCCTTCCTGGAACCGGCGCCCGGCGAGCCGAGCAACAACGTGTTCCACATGGCCCGCGAGGGACTGAGGCTCGAGCTCCCCGCGGCCGTCCGGCAGGCAGCAGCCACGGACGAGCCCGTCGTCCGGCGCGGGCTGCAGGTGAAGACCAACGGCGGCTTTTCCGCCGTGCGTCTCAGCGTGCGCAAGCTCCGCGAGCCCGAGGCGCTGCGCGGCGCCTTCCTCGCGACGTTCGAGCTCGCCACGGAGGACGGGAAGCAGCCCTCACGGCGCGAGGCCAAGCAGCCCGGCGTTGTCGGCGAGCGCCTCACGACCCTCGAGAAGGAGCTCGAGAGGACCCGGGAGAACCTGCAGGGTACGATCGAGGAGCTCGAGACCTCGAACGAGGAGCTGAAGAGCACCAACGAGGAGCTCCAGTCGACCAACGAGGAGCT
>CAYUAW010000229.1:10885-11984 GCA_964442485.1 uncultured Polyangiaceae bacterium | reverse complement strand
CCCGCTGCCTTCGCCGTCCCCACCGGGACTTCGCTCATGAAGGTCAAGAAATCGCCGCTGGTCCGTCCAAGAATGACCATCACCGGAGCTCCACCGTGGATCGCCTGAACGCCGACGAGCCCGTCTCGCATGTCGATGTCGAACATCGACTCTCCGACCAGGCTGGCCGCTGCGCTCGTGTAGCTCGCGAAGCCGTTCGCACCGAGCTGACCGCACGACACGGTCATGCTGCCAGGATTGCTCACGCATTCTTCGCCGTCGTCATTGTTCGTCCAGCAAGCCGCTACCTCTTTCGTCGGGACCCTCTGCGCCTGACCGAGGCCCACGACCACCGAAATCTCCGACTGGCCGGGATTGCTCGCAAGGTGCGCAATCGGCGCAATGACGAGGTCGTCGTGGCCCGCAATGCCCACGATCACGCCGGGATCGATGCCGGCAACTGCCGTGGCTCCGCCCACCAGACTGCCGTCTCGCCCGAGCGGAAACGCTTCGAGCGAGCCGTTCTTCTCGGAGACGTACGCGTAGTGATCCGTCAATGTCACCTCCGCGGCAGAACCGTCGCCACGCAAGAGCGGCTGGCCGCTGCTCGGCGTGAGCTGCCCGTTCCGATAGAACCGAACCGAAGTGCCGGTCAGCACGTAGGCGCCGCGGTCGCTCAGGGCCCCTGACAGCGAGCCCTCCTCGTTCGTCTGAAGGATGACCGGCGAGCGCAGGTAGCCGTCGCTCACACGAAATAGCACGGCGCCGCCCACTTGATTCGTGACGAGGACGCGGTCGCCGTGGCTCTTGAGGCTCCCTCCGATTCCGCCCGCGTCCGCAACCGTGAGCCCGAGCGCGATCGATTGCGTTGTCGCTCCCGTGAGAACATTCTTGCAGATGAGGGTGCCCTGGTTGCCGACGGCGGCGGAACCCAGCGAGCAGATCTGTGCGCTGACCGGAGTCCTCGCCTGTGCGGTTCCGCTGACGACCGCCAGAGCGGCGGATGCCACCGCGACGAAGATGGATGATTGCTTGAGATGCATGATTCGTTCTCCCGACCTGAAAGGCGCGCGACCGGAGCCATTCCCGATCGCCGCTGAACCGTATGCACCCCGACGAA
>CAYUAW010000229.1:0-10785 GCA_964442485.1 uncultured Polyangiaceae bacterium | reverse complement strand
TGCCGCGTACGAGAGGAGGCCACGACGGGAGCCCAACACGAACTCTCGAACCTGAGCTAACTTCGTCGGATGATGAAGCGAACCGTCCCGGAGCCCATCTCGCGCAGCGTGACCCGACGCGACTTTCTGCAGCTGGCGTTGGCGCTCGGAGGGACGGCCTGGGCGTGTTCGTCGTCTGGCGGCGCGCCGGCGGGTCATCACGCGGACGCGGGGACGGATGGCGGGGCGCCGCCGGCTCCGGAGGCGGGAGTCGACGCGGCCGTGGAGGCGGGTGCTTCGGATTCGGTGCCCTTCGGGATCTGGCAGAGCCTTCGCGACGCGGTGCGCGGAAGCCCCGATCACCTGGTGCAAGTCGCGAACGCATTGGCGGCGAAGGGCGACCCGGCGGCAATCTTCGAATTCGTGCGTGACCAGATCGTCACGTGTCCGCCAGCTTCTCACGCGACGGAAGTGACCGGCATCCGGTGGGGGGCGCGGGCCGCGCTTCGGTCCGGGATGGGGACGCCACGTGAGAAAGCGGAGCTGCTGGTGCTGCTCTACGAGCAAGCAGGGCTCACCGCAAGCGTCGTGACGGGCGCCATCTCGACGCCCGACGACGAGACGGCGACGATCTACGGTCAGAACGTGCAGCGCTCGTTCGCGCCCACGGTGGATCAGGCGACCCTCGACGAATGGAACGCGCAGATGTCCGTTGCGGGTCCCCCCGTGGCACAGGCTCCGATCGACCCCGACGATACGGAGCGTCAATCCATGGTCCAGGCCATCTCCGCGCTGCTCCCCGCGACCGCCAGGGCGTCCCTGGACGGCACGCCGCCCACTGTGGAGTCGCTCCTCATATATGAGATTCCGCTCGTGGCGGTTCACGTGAACGGCGCGACCAGCTACGCGAACCCGCTCTTGTCGACCGCCGTGTTCGGCAAACCGTACACGACCGACACGCCCATCGCGGCGCCGCCTGCGACTCCGGCGCTCCCCGTCGCGGTCGAGCTCTTCGTGTCGTCCACGGCGAACCCTGCCCTTCGCACTTCCGTCGCGAAGGCGACATTCTCGGCGGACCAGGTCGTCGGACGACAGGTCGCGGTGCAGTTTCTGCCGCGCGTCGACGACCCCGACGCTCTGCTCGCGCTCCGGGTCCAGGACCTGCACGCGTTCCGTCCGGTCATCGCGCTCCGCGGGGCGGACGTGGACGAGGCGACGTTCTCGAAGAACCTCGTCGTCGGAGCGGATGTCACTCTGCGGGGGGATATCGTCGCGACGGCAGCGGACGGCACCGTCACGTTCAACGGCAAGTCCGTCGTCGGCAAAGGCGCAGCAACCAACCCATCCAATCAGTCGAAGGTCGCGACGTTGAAGGTCGTCTCCGTCAACGCTTCGGGATTCCCGAGCGTCTCCGTCCAGGTGTCTGCCGTCGACGCGAACGGCAAGACCGTGGCGGGCTTGCCCGCTTCGGCGTTCGCCGTCGCGGAAGGCGGAGTGCCCATGAACTTCGTCGAGACGAGCAGCCCCATGCAGCCGCCGTCCGTCGCGCTCATCGTCGACGTCGACTATCCACTCAAGAACGGCGACCTCGCGCTCGACCTCGCGCGCCAGCTCACGACGCAGGTCGTTGCGGCGGGAGGCGACGTGACCACGATCTACGCCGGCCTCGCGAGCGGCCCGTTCACCGATCCGGCCGCCGTCGTGGCGGCGCTCGGAGACGCCGACGACGACGATTGCTGGCCGGACGTCGCCGCCACCGCCGGAACCGGCGCGGTGCTCACCGTGTTCGTCAGCGACTTCGGCGGATTCGCGGGCGTGGACGGCACGCCGTATCAGACGACCGTGTATGCAGGGCCGCCGATCATCGCGGTCGGCGTCCCGGACGCGGGAGGGACGGTGACCGTGCCGGACGAAGTGACGGCGATGGTCGCAGCGACGGGCGGCCAGTCGCTGCCGGGAGCAGGCATCGCGGACACGCTCGCCGCGGTGAAATCGTTCTTCGACGCGCGCACCAAAGCCGGGACCTACACGCTGACCTACTCCGCGCCCGTCACGGGTCCGGCGACGCGGACCGTCACGGTGACGACTGCGAACGGCAAGCAATCCGCGACGGGCAAGTACAAGGTCCCCGTGGCGACGGCCGGCGCGATCCCGGCGGCACTCTGCGGCGTTCATCTGGCCGTCACGGTGGACACGCGCACGGTGACGCGCACGCTCGCTGGCTATCGCGGCGGGGCCGCACCCGCGAGCGACGAACCGCTGACGCAGGCGGAGCTCGACGAAGTGAGAGGCGCGATGTTCGGTGCGACGATCTTGTCGTTCGAGGGCGCCGCGCCGACCCTCTCGGCGTGGCTCGACGACGTGCTCACGACGAAGCTCGCCGTGCAGCCGCTGTGGGACGCGGCGAAGAGCGGCGACGTCACGGCCATTCGCGCCGCGCGCGGCGCGACACGTAACTATTTGCCGCCCGAGCTCGCGGTCCTTCAGTGTCCGCTTACCACCGGTGGAACGGGCGCCGACGCAGGAGCGAGCGCACCAGAGCCCCTGACGTACCAGTCCGGGCTTCGCGTCGTAGCGTGCACGGAGCACGTGCAACTCGGCAAGGGTCGCATCCGCAAAGTGGACGTTCTGAATTTTCCGGGCTGGCTCACCTTCGGGACCGACGCGAAAGCGTCGTTCGCGGCGACCGTCGCTCGCAGCGCACGCGCCGCGGTCATCGAAAACCACGTCCTCGGAGACACCGCGCAAAGCGCCGCGCGGATCCTCGCGGGACAGAAGCTGCAATTTCTCGACGCCGTCAGCGTCTTCGGCGCCGAACTGACGACGATTCCCGCGAACGAGCAGCGCGCCGCGGCGGAGATCTTGAACCAGTACAAGGACTTCTACAAGCTGATCCCCGCGAAAGGCTCGCTCACGGCCTTCTGGGCGATCAGCGCCGACACCGGCACGGTGATGGCCGTGCTCTCGGACGGGAGCGGCGGCGCCGCCGCTCCCGCGGCGTGCGCAGACCTCGGCGACGCGAGCAATGCGCTGGACGCTCTCGGGCTCCTGGACGACCTCGGCCCGTACGGCGCGCTCGGCAAAGCCGTCGCGTCCGTCTTCGTCGCCACCGCGATCATCCTGGAGGGCGCTTCCGACCCGAACTTCACCTACGACGCGGACGCGCTTCAAAAAGGCATCGCGAGCAGCCTCGCGTGCAACGCCGCTACCGACGGCGTGACCGGCGCCCTCGGTGCCGTGTCTAGCAAGGTCGATGCAGCGAACAAGGCGAACACCGTTTCCGGGATCGTGTCTGGGAAGTCGTTGAGTTGCGCGGGAGGCCTCGGCGCGCTCGGTTGTGCGGGATAACGCCGGCAGCGCCGGTCCACGCGAGCGTAACCGCCGGCAGTCTCGGTCTTCGTCCAAGCTGCGAAGGAGCTGACCGTGCGCGGACAAAATTGATCGCGACGCCCTTGCGACGGCGGCGCCCATCGCGCGAAGCCGAGAGGCCGCGCGCGTGGTATGATTGCAGGCGCGGCGTGCGCGGTGAAATGACTTACAAATTCGGTGATTTCGAGCTCGATGAAGAGCGGTGGGAGCTCAGGCGGCGAGGCCGCGTCGTCGAAGTGCCGCCCAAGGTGATGGAGACACTGGCGTTCCTGGTTCGGCACCGGCAACGCGTCGTTCAGAAGGAGGAGCTCCTCGCCGAGCTCTGGCCGGACGTCAGCGTCACCGACGCTTCGCTGATGAAGGCGATCCGCATCGTGCGCCGGATCCTCGGTGACGACGGCGATGCACAGCGTGTGATCAAGACGATCCGCGGACGCGGATATCGCTTCGTCGCTCCGGTGCAGACGAAGGAGCAAGCAGTCGCGCCGCCGCCGAGTGCCGCTCCGGTCCAGCCGGGTGAGCCTTCGCCCCCGAGGGAGCCACTACTCGATCGGGGGCGAGAGCTCGGCGAGCTCGAGACGACGCTCGAGCGAGCTGTCGCCGGACAGACGCGGGGGGTCTTGATCGGTGGAGATGCCGGGATCGGCAAGACGCGCCTTGCCGAGGAGCTCGCCGTGAGCGCCGAGGCGCGCGGCATGAGCGTGCTGTGGGGCCGCTGCTGCGAGGAAGGTGGAGCACCGGAGCTCAGGCCATGGATCCAGATCCTGGAGCGCTTGCTGCAGCTCGAGACCGGCTCCGACGAGGTCACGCGACACGAGCCGTTGGCGGGCCTGTTCCCGGAGCGCGGCCGTTCCGACGACGTCGCATGGCCGCTGCTCAGAACCGAGCCCGAACGCTTCCGCGCCTTCGATGCCATCGCCCAATATTTGCAGCGAGCCGCGGGACGCACTCCGCTGGTCTTGATCCTCGAAGACCTGCACGCCGCGGACGCGGCCTCGCTGCTCCTCGCGCACTTTTTGCTCCGCGAGATCCGTGGCGCGCCACTTCTCGTAGTCGGTACATACCGCCCGGCGGAGCTCCATCGCGAAGCCTCGACTCCCGGGCTCTTCGGCAAGCTCCTGCGCGAGGCCACGGTCATCGAGTTGTCGGGGTTGTCCGAGTCAGGCACCCGGCAGCTGATCGAAAGCGCGTCCCCGGGCCGGCACGCCGACGCGAAGATCATCGCTCAGGTGCATCGCGTCACCGAGGGCAATCCGCTGTTCGTTTCGGAACTGGTGCGGCTCTTGGCGGGCGACCTCTCGCAGAGCCGCGACGGCGCAGAGGAGCTCAGGGTTCCCGAACGCATCGTCGAGGCGCTCCGCGGGCGCTTCGAGTCCTTGCCTGCTTCCACCCGAGAGCTCCTGGCCAGCGCCGCGGTGATGGGCCGGCAATTCGAGCTCCCACTCCTGCGCGCGCTGTGCGCTCTCGAGGAGCGCGGGCTGCTCGAGCGGCTGCAGCCCGCGTTCGAGCGCAAGATCGTCGCTCCCGTTGCCGGGAGCCGCGGCGTTTTCCAGTTCACGCACATCCTTTTCCGTGACGTGTTCTATGAAGGCATCGACATCGGTCGCCGAGCCGAGCTTCACGGCAAGGTGGCCGCGCTGATCGAAAGCTTCGTGTCCGGCGCCGACGAGCCGCCCGCCGCGATCCTGGCTCACCACCACCTGCGAGCCGCGCTCGGTGGCGGCTCGCGCGAGGGAGCGCAGTACTCGCTGGTCGCCGGCAAGCAAGCGCTGGCATCCTTCGCCTTCGAGGAGGCGGCGCTGCACTTCGAGCGCGCGCTCGATGCCTTGCGGTACGGGCGTGGCTCGGAGGGACTCGTCGGCGAGTGCTGTTTGTCGCTCGGCCACGCACAGCGCCTGTCCGGCGACTACACGGCCGCTGCGCAGAGCTTCGATCGCGCCCTGGCGAGCGCGCGCAAGATCGCCGATCCGATCGCGCTGGCCAAGGCCGCACTCGGTTTCGCCCAGGTGAAGCCGGAAATGGGCACGGTGAACAAGGACGTGATCGAGCGCCTGCAAGAAGCGGTAGAGGCGCTGCGGCTCGGTCCGGACACTGCGTTGCCCGTGCATCGCGAGCTACGGACGCTCGCTCTGGCGCGGCTCGGTGTGTGCTTGTGGTTCGCGCTGCGCACTGCGGAGGCAGAACGGCTGACGCGAGAGTCGCTGACGCTGGGGCGGGCGCTCGGAGAGCCCGCGACGCTCTCGCAGTCGCTGTTGATGCGACATTGGGTGCTGTGGCATCCGAGCCAGGCAGCCGAGCGTCTTTCCATCTCGAACGAGCTGATCGAGCTCGAACGTCAGGGCAGAAGTCCGGCGATCCCGGAAGCACGCCTGTGCCACATCTTCGATCTGCTCGAGCTCGGCCGGCGCGAGGCGCTGGGCCGCGCGATCGGCGCGTACGACGATCTCGCAGGAAAGCTACGCGATCCGCTCGCAATGTGGAACGCGCGCGTGATCCACGGCATGCAGTCGTTGCTCGAAGGCCGATTCGCCGAAGCCGAAACGAGCGCGCGCGAGACGCTGCAGATCGGTCTCAAGATCCACGAGCTCAACGCGCGGATCTACTTCATGGCCCAGCTGTTCTGGCTCCGCTGTGAAGAGGGTCGGCCGAGGGAGCTCGAACAGGCGAAGAGTGAACGCGGTCTCTTGACGCACAACGAACGGCTGCGGCTTCGCTGCGAGGCCGGCGACGAGGCGGGGACGCTCGAGCTTCTGGAGAAGATCGCAAAGGGCACCTTCGGCGACTTGCCCCGTGATTGGTCATGGCTCCCGGCGCTGGCGCACGTCGCGGCCGCATGCGCTCTGGTCGGCGACGTAACCCGCGCGGCGCAGGTCGAGGAGCTCCTTGCGCCCTACGCTGCGCTCCACGTGGTGCTCGGCCCGGCGGTGGTCTACCTGGGACCAGTCTCCCTCTACCTCGGATTGTGTGCGCGCGCGCGCTCGCACTACGAGGAAGCCATCGACTGGGGCCAACGAGCGCTCGCCGAAAGCACTCGGCTCGGCGCGCGCCCGACCACTGCGCGCGCCTACCTGCATCTTGCCGAGAGCTTCGTGCGCCGTGCCGCCGCCGGTGATCGCGGGCGCGCCGCTGACGCAGCCGAGCGCGCGCTCTCGCTGAGCCGCGAGCTCGGAATGCACGGAGTCGAGCGCCTGGCGGCGGCCATCGACTCCGGGCTTCGCGAGTCGACGCCGTCGCGCCCCGCGCATTCGCGGCCGTGACCCGGGCGCCGGGGTCGGGCCGCGGCGAAGTCAGTGCAAGGTTCCGACGATTCTTTCCGATTCGGCCCAGAGCCGAGCCGCCAGCTCGGCATCGTTTGCGAGCGCGCTCGACTTTGCGATGTTGCAGTCGCTGAAGTATTCGCCGGAAACGCCCGCGAGGGTGGGGCTCGTGGCGACGTAGCACTGGGTCGCCGCCCCTTGAGCGATGCTCTTGAAGAGGAACGGCGACGCCAGGAACATCCCGGCCTTGATGGCCGCCGACGTGTGGCGCGCGAGGTTCGTGTCGATCGCGCCGGGATCCACCGCATTCGCCGACTGACCGCGAGCGCCGATGCGTCGGGCGAGCTCCTTCGCGAAGAGAAGGTTCGCGAGCTTCGATTGCCCATAGGCCGTCCAGCGGCTGTAGTGCTTTTCTCCGGAGAGGTCGTCGAACTCGATTCCCGCTTTTCGAGTTGCTCGATGCGCGCCGCTACTCACCATGACGACACGCGCACCCTCTGCAAGATGCCCGAGGAGGCTCGTCACGAGCAGGAAGTGGCCGATGTGATTGGTGAAGAATACGAGCTCATAGCCGAGCACGCGCTCGAGCTTGGACGGCGCGATGATGCCTGCATTGCAGATGATCGCGTCGAGCTTTCCCGTGCTTGCCCTCACCGCTTCGGCACAAGCGTGCACCGAGCGAGGGTCGGTCAGCTCGCAGGCGAGCGGGACGATCTCCCCTGCCATTCCGCTGGTCGCGCTCCGTACCTTGTCTTCGGCGCGCCCGGTCGCGATGACGCGCGCGCCACGCAGGGCGAGGACGCGCACCGTCTCGAGACCGAGGCCCGAATTGCCACCGGTCACCATCACGGTGCGGCCACGCAAGTCGAGCGATGCCGTGACATCCTCGGCGGTCGAGTTGTACCCGTAGCCGCTCGGGCCCTTGCGCGTGAAGACTCCTACAAGGGACACGACCCGCGCTAACCCGGGAGCTCTTGACGGTCAAGTTGCGCGCTCGAGAGCCCCGCCTGGTCCGAACGCGACGCTTCGGGGCGCCGCTGGAATGGGAACTTGAGCTGTCCCAGGAAATCCTCGGGTACCTTGCCAGTCGCCGGGTCGTCCAGCCCGAACTCAGGCGGTAGACCATCCGGATGCTTGGACGTGCCGAACAGCACGTCGAAGATCGGAAACAACCCGGCGTAGTTCACGGTACCGTCTTGCACGTCTCGCGCGTGGTGCCACGCGTGGTACCTCGGGCTATTGAAGACGTAGCTCAGGCGGCGCGCCGACACGTTCACGTTGGCGTGAATCCAGAACGAATAGAGCCCGCTCACGAACAATGCCGCCGCGAGCGCGCCAGGGGGAAAGCCCACCAGCAAAAGCGGCAGCGCGACCAAGGGGTGCAGGTACAGCTCGACGGGGTGAGCTCGCAACGCGGACGTCCAGCGCAGGTGCTCGGTCGAGTGATGGACGGCGTGGAAGCGCCACAGCGCCGGAACAGTGTGAGCCAGCCGGTGAACCCAGTAGTAGGCGAAGTCGGAGAAGACGACGAGCTCGACGACGATCAGCCACCAGGGCTGCCGGATCACCGGGCCAAAGCCGGATAACAGCCCCGGGCTCAGCTCGCGACCGCCGATGCATGCGGCGACGATGACCGCGAGCGTTATCAGGGTCTGCGAAAACATCTCCATGATGGGCGCGATGGTCAGATAGACCAGGTCGGTCAGCAGACTGCGACGAGACGGACTCGTCACCCCGAAGATCCGCCCGGACCGCCTGAGAAACCGCAGCGTCCACTGGAGGACGAGGAGGAAGGCGACCGTGCGTGCGGCTGGGGCCACCCACGGCCCCGCCGTTGTTCTTAACAGTCCCGAAACCCCCGAAATCAGCTCGCTCACGCGGGAAACGTGGCCCAACTGCCCCTCTGAAGTTACTGACCGTCGCCTGACCATTTGCTGACCAGGTGCCCAGGCGGGGCGCGTCAGATGCGGTTTCGAAACGAGATTGTCCCCCAGCGAGCAGTCGTCGACAGGTTGTCGAGCTGCCTCGGTGGTGGCGATGTCGAGCCGGGTTACACGATCGCGGCCGTCGTCCGGCTCGTTACGCACGCTCGAGCAGCGCGGCCGTGGACATGCCGCCGGCCGTGCACACCGCGATGACGGCGCGCTTCGCTTTCCGGCGTCCCAGCTCGAGCAGCGTGCTGCCCACGTAGCGGATCCCGCTCATGCCGTAGGGGTGGCCGAGCGGGACGGCGCCTCCGTTCACATTGGTGATGTCCCACGGCGTGTCGAGCTTCTTCTGGTTGTACAGGGTGGTGACGGCGAACGCCTCGTGGAGCTCCCACAGATCAACGGAGGCCTTCGCGACGGCGTGGTGCTTCATGAGCCGCTCGATCGCCGGCGTGATGGCGATGCTCATCTCCTCCGGCGGCACGGCCGCGAGCTGCATGCCAAGGAAGAGGCCGAGGATCGGCAGGCCGCGCTTCGAGGCGAGATCTGCGTCCATCAGCACGACGGCGGCCGCTCCGTCCGAGAGCTGCGAGGCGTTGCCGGCGGTGATGTACCCGCCGGGGTTCACCGGTTTGAGCGCGGCGAGCTTCTCCACTGTGGTATCCGGTCGCGGCCCCTCGTCGCGATCGAGGACGACCTCGCGGTCCGTCGTCTGGCCAGTCGCCTTGTCGGTCACCTTCATTACGGCCGTGAAGGGGACGATCTCCTCGGCGTATCTTCCTGCGGCGGCCGCGGCGGCAACCCGCTCTTGGCTCCGGAACGCGTACTCGTCCTGCGCCTCGCGGCTGATGCCGTACTTCTCCGACACGAAGTCCGCCGTCTGGATCATCGTCCACCACACGCTCGGCACCCGCGCGCGCAGGGGTTCGTAGAAGAAGTGCGTCAGGTTCAGGTTGAACTGTACGAGGGAGATGCTCTCGACGCCTCCCGCGACCACGCAGCTCGCCTCCCCTGCCGCGATCCGGTTCGCGGCGATCGAGACCGCGCTGATCCCCGAGCCGCAGTACCGGTTGATGGTCATGCCCGGCACTTCCATCGGGAAGCGGGCGCCGATCGCGGCGTTGCGAGCGACGTTGTGCCCGGTCGCTCCCTCCGGCAGGCCGCACCCCATGACGACGTCCTCGACCTCGCCGGGCTCGATCCCCGCGCGCCGCACGGCGTGCTCGAGCACGTGCGCTGCCATGGGGATCCCGTGGGTCTGGTTCAGCGCGCCGCGCTGAGCGCGCGCAATGCCGGTGCGGCAATACGAGACGACCGCGATGTCCTTCATGCGCGGCATGGTAGCGCGGGACGGGACCCACGCCGCAGCGTTCGAGTTCGACCCGCGGACCGCGCGGTCAACGCGGAGCTTCGAGCTTCTCCAGCCGGTCCATGACCTCCAGGCGGAACTCGCCGAGCTCGCGCATGATCACCTCGATGTTCGTTTCGTTCTTCAGGTTCACCTGAAAATCCGTCTCGGATTGCGCCCGGTCCTTCAGGGACTGGCGGTTCTGGCTCATCACGATGAGCGGCCCCTGCAGCGAGACCAGGACGGCCAGCACCAGGTTGTAGAAGACGAACGGATAGGCGTCGAACGGCTTCTTCAGGTCCAGGTTCAGCAGGGCCCAGACGACCGTCAGGGCGAGCAGCGCGACGATGAACGTCCAGCTCCCGTTCAGCTCCGCGACCCTGTCGGCCAGACGGTCCTTCCAGGTCAGGGCCTTGTCCATCTCCTCCACGACGTTCTTCGCGGCGCGCTCCGACAGCAGCGTGTTCGTCTCGCGCAGGCGCTGGGTCATCACTCGCAGGATGGAGAGCGCCGCAGCGGGGCGTGTCTCGAGATAGGACGACAGCGTCGCGGCGCTGAGCTCGAGTAGCGTGACGTCGGTGGTCGCGAGCGCGCTGGCCGAGCGAGGCTTGTCGTCGAAGAGCGACAGCTCGCCGAAGAACTCGCCGCGCGCGAGATCCTTCAGCGAGATGCGCCGCGACTCTTCCCCGGGCAGGTGGATGTTCACATGACCCTCGGCGACGATGAACATCGACGTCGCCGCGTCCCCCTGGTTGAAGATCATCTCGCCGGCTCGCGCCGTCCGCTCCGACAGTCGCTCCGAGAGCACGCCGAGGTCGCTGTCGGCGAGCCCCTCGAAGAGCGGGATCGCGCGAAGAAGCTGTGGTCTGTCCATGGCCCGAGTCTCCTGCTGGAGACCAGTACC
>CAYUAW010000228.1:10202-12012 GCA_964442485.1 uncultured Polyangiaceae bacterium | reverse complement strand
CCGACACGCCGCCGGCCCCGGTTCCGCCCACCGAGACGCCACCACTCGATGAGCCGCCCATCGTGGTGCCGCCTGCTCCCATCGTCACACCGCCCGCGCCGACGAGCGCGCCGCCTGCGGATAGGCCTCCTCCGTTCGGAGCACCTCCAGCCGACGGAGTGCCGTTCGTGCTGTCACTGCTGCAGGCCGTCGTAGCAAGTGCCAAGGCGACCCCGGACAAGGCGATGAAATCGATCTTCTTCATACGTTTCTCCATTATCGAAGCGGCGAAATCGGGTGACTTCACGTGGTA
Source organism: uncultured Polyangiaceae bacterium (assembly GCA_964442485.1). Lineage (GTDB taxonomy): Bacteria > Myxococcota_A > Polyangia > Polyangiales > Polyangiaceae > DASZVB01. The sequence continues at coordinate 11,720 of CAYUAW010000228.1, read as the reverse complement.
GCCAGGCGCCGGATCGGTCTCCTCGAATTTCGTGACGCGCAGTCAATATTCGTTGGTTGCCGGAGAACGGCCGCGCTCGGCGTTCGTCTTTGCTGACGCATTCAGTTGCCGTGGGCGAGCAGGGACACCGGGCGCTGCCGCGCCCTCCTCGTTTCGAGGGGGACCGCTGGCCATGAACGTCGCGGCGCCGGAGGCGCGCTTCACTATGTTACATAGTTATATGGCACGTTCATTCCGTCAATATCCGATCGCATCGATCTGCGGCGCTTGGATGGCGGCGGTTCGCAATGTTACGGTCAAAGGCGCGATGCACCGCTCACGAGCTCCCGCAATTTCTGCAGCGCGTCACGACGCGCAGCCGAGCGAACAGCGACTTCGAATCCCCATCGAAGAGCTCTCGCGCCGCACGAACGTGACCGTACGTAATTTGCGCGAACTCACGACACGGGGGCTCCTGGAGTCGCCCGAGCTCGAGGGGCGAAAAGGGCTCTACACGCAGCGGCACGTCGCGCGCGTCACCCTCGTGAGGACGCTGCAGGACCGTGGCTACTCCCTCGCTGCAATCGCGGATCTCCTCGAGCGATGGCACGGCGCGCTCGGACCTCTCGGCGTGATGGGCATCGAGGACGACTTCGCGACGCCCGGCCTGTCGGCGGACCGACAGCTAGGCGAGGACGAGCTCTTCGCGCTCCTGCCGGAGCTTCGCGGCAACTCGCGGCTTCGCGCCCAGGCAGAAGCGACGGGCCTCGTCTGCAAGGCTGCGACGGGCACGCTGTTCGCGCCGAACGCCGAGCTCGTCGAGACGGTGCGTGCCCTCGCGGACGTCGGCATCCCGCTCGGCGTCCAGCTCACCGACCTTGGAGACCTCCGCGCGGAGCTCTCGATGATGGCCCACCGGTTTCGCGTACGGTTTCAGGAACACGTCGTGGCCAAGCTCGAGCGCCGGGGGCTGCCGGCGGATGCCATCGAGGAGCTTGCCGCGCGGGTGGCGAGCTTGCGGCCCGCCGTCGTGCGCAACGTCGCGGTGGCTCTCTCGTCTGCACTCGAGCGAGGTGGGCCGCTGGCCACGGCACCGGCCAGGCCGCGGCGTGCAGGAAAACCCCGGCCGGCCTCGCGGCCCACGCGCCAGCGACCGCGCGTGAGGTCCTGAAGGGGACTACGCGGCTCGCACGCGCGCAACGTCCGGCGCGAGCATCGCCGACACGGCGTCGTGAAATCCCTCGCGCACGCTCCGGTATCGCGGCGCCCACCCCGCCGCGTTTCTCAGCTTCAGATTGGAGATCCTGAGCGAGCGCGCGAGCAATCTCCCAACTGACCCCGCGAGCGGCGTCGCCCAGCGCGGCGGCAGCTTCGGATGCCGCACGCCGAGCGCGTCGGCGAGGGCGTCGACGTAGTCGCGATGACTCACCGGTTCGTCGTCGGCCACGTTGTAGATCCCCGCGGGGAGACTCAGTGCCGAAAGCACGGCGCTCGCGGCGTCGTCGTGGGACACGGACGAGATGAAGCTCTCGCCGGGAC
>CAYUAW010000228.1:0-10102 GCA_964442485.1 uncultured Polyangiaceae bacterium | reverse complement strand
GCGTCAATCGATGGCGAAGGTGACGGCCCTCCCTGCCCGAACAGGTCGAATCGACGCCGGTACTCCTGAAATACTCCGAGCATGGAGGACGCGCTGTCCTCGGTGCGCGCGGCTCCGCCGTGCTCCGCGAGGATGAACGCCTGGGTCTCCCTGGTTCTGAGGAGCAGGAATCGCCCGTCGTCCCCGATGACGGCGAGCGTCCCCGCTCCGGTGGGACCCACGTTCATGACGAACGGGTTCTTGTTGGTCGGTGCCGGGCGCGACCCTGCCTCGTGGAGGAGCAGATCCTTGAAGTCGAGGTGCGACCGGAGATCCTTGTCGTGCGCCGCGGAGAAACGCGTGGAAAAGAACAGGAGAGGGAGCTCGTACGAGTCCGCCCGATTGAGACGCTTACGGCTCCGGTATCCGTGATCGGAGGTGAGCACGATCAGGGTGTCGTCGAGCTGGTTCCGCTCGCGCAGATGACCAACGACCTGGTCGAGATAGGACGAGTAGTAGTCGGCGTTGGTCCTGCCGGACGCTTCGTTGTACTCGGAGTCATGACCCCAGATGAACTCCTGGTACAGAAAGACGTGCGGGTGCTGGTCGATGAAGTCGAAGACTTCGGGTAACAGCACGCGGTCCTCGCACCCGTGCTCGAACTCGTAGCGGGTCACGCAGAGGTATTTGGAGCTCGTCGCGGCAATCCGCGCCTCGGGGAACGTCAACATCCGGGTCCAGGGCAGGTCTCGGATCACGGCTTCGTGGTCGGCGTGGGAGACCGCGTAGGCCGTCGCATAGCCGAGCTCGTCGAAGCGATGTACGAGGGACGTTTTCTGCGAGAGGAACGCGTAGTGGCCGAGGCCGTACTCTGTGTAGGCCTCGTAAGGGACCAGACGGGAGCCGAGCATGTCGAGCATCCCGGTACGGCTGTCCTGGTTCGTCGCGTAGTACCTGTCGTATCGATGGCTGTGCTCGTCCATCGTCCTGAAGAACGTCCCCTTCGGGAGAAGAGCCCGCTCGGCCTCGAAGTCGCGCGTGGGCACCGTCTCCATGACGAAGACGAGGATCCGCGAGAACGCCGGAGCTCGGACCGCACCGACGGTCGACGATCGATCGAGGACGGCGAGCATCTCATCGGGCCGCTGCGGAGGGACCGGGACCACCCGCTCCAGCGTGGCCAGGTCGTAGACGTCGCGGGCGGTGTCGAAGAGGGGCGACGGGACGCGAGGCGCGAACACGGAAGCCACCGCCACGAGCGCCGTGAGGGCGCCGAGACCGAGAAGAACGGGGCGTACAGGGTACACGAGGCGCCTCGAACGAAGGGCCCACGCGGCGGCATGGAGGACCACGGCGAACAGAGCGGCACCGAGGACCCAGCGCGTGGAGGCGACGTGACGGAAGAAGTACGCGAACTCGGTCGGACCGACGTCGAAGAGCGAGAAGCGCCGCTCCGTCGCGACTTCGTAGAAGCTCGCGTGCGCGAGATCGCACACGAGCAGGAGATAGAACAGCGGAAGGAAGGCGCCCGCGGTGACGCGGCGAAGCGTCCCTTCCGCGCGCTCCGCCGCGGCCTCGTTCGCGACGAGCAGCCATGCCCACACGAGCACGTCCACCGAGCAGGCGAGGAACAGCTCGAGAGGATGAAGGCCGACGATCAGCAGCTTGTAGAGGGCCGTGCCCAGGGACGCCACGAGCACGAGGGCGCAACGGAAGTCGCACCGGAAGCCGCGCGGGCTCACGACGTACACACCAAGACCGAACGCTCGCACGTCCAGGCCAATGCCGTCCAGTACCAGTCCCGCCCGCGCTCGACGCGGCGCGCCGCCGCGCGCTTCACGGTATGACGCGGAGGATCCGGTGATTGCCGGAGTCCGCGACCAGGAACCCGTTCCCCATGCGAGCGATGCCACGCGGATTGACCACGCGCGCCTCGGCGCCCGAACCTACGGCGAGCCCCGCGCGACCGCTGCCGACCAGCGTCGTGACGGTGTGCTCCGGCGTCAGCGAGACGCGGCGAACCTTGTAGTTGGCGCTGTCAGCGACGATGAGCGACCCACCTGCGACGACGATGCCGTCCGCGGGGCGGAGCATGGCCGTGGCGCCGAGCCCGGGCTGGTCGCCGCCGGTGCCCGCAAGGTTCACGATCCGCACGAGCTGGCCGTTCTGCACGACGTCGATGCCGTTGCCCTCGGTATCGAGGGCGTAGACCGTGCCGTCCGGCGCCACCGCGACCCCGGATAGCTCCGTCTTGCCCTGCGCGACCGTCGTCACGCCCTTCGCATCGATCCGGCGGATCGCGCTGTTGTAAGCGTCCGCGACGTACAGGGCTCCGTCCGCGCCGATGGCGAGCCCGCGCGGATAGGCGAAGGTTGCGTCGGTCGGAACCGTGCTGTCCTCGAAGCCCGTGTCGCCGTCCCCAGCCAGGTTGGACACGTGACCATCCGGCGTGACTTTACGAATGCTGTTGTTGTGTGAATCGCTGACGTAGATGGTCCCGTCGAGGGCGACCGCGATGCCGGTGGGTACGCTGAAGCCAGCGTGGTCGCCTTTACCGTCCGAGTAACGGGGCCCCGTCGTGACGCCGCTGGGACCGCCGCCCGCGAGGGTCGAGACCATGCCGTCCGGGGTGATCTTCCGGAGGCGATGATTGCGGGCCTCCGTCACGTAGATGTTCCCGCTCAGGTCGACGGCGACCCCTGCGGGGGCGTCGAACTGTGCGCTCGCTGCAGGCCCGTCGACGTACCCCGGCTCGCCCGTTCCCGCGACCACCTGGACGAGCGCGGCATCGCCGACGTCGGTGGGCGGAAGCGGCGGCTCGACCACTGTGGGAAAGACGGGCGCGACGCCGGCACCAGCCAGGACGTTCTCCGAGATGCGTTCGATTCGCGTGTCTTCGTAGCCGGGCTTACCGAGGCCGTACGACCACTGGATGGAGCCCGCGGAGAAGACGAAGCCGTCGTTCGTCGGGTACACCGTCATGTTCGCGGGCACGTCCGAGCCGTAGGTGCCGAACGCGTCGGAGTTCGCCAGTACCTCGAGGCCCTGGGGCGTCGAGGCGTCGTGCCAGGCGTGATCGTACTCGATCCCGATCACGTGACCGACGGCGTCGTCGTTCGAAAGGAGCGTGCCCTCGTATACCCAGTGGTCGGCCCTGGTCACCACGAGGGGAAAGCCGTCGACGCGGGTGAAGAGCTCGTACATCTGCCCGACGAGAGCGTCCTCGGGCCGCGGATCGGGCGACTGGCGCCACTCTGCCGTGGTGTCGTGCTCGTCTTTCTTCGGATCGAGGCTGGCGTCCTTGTAGCAGGTGATGACGCGCGACGGCGTACCGGTCGACGACGGATCCACGCGAACCCGCCAGTAGGCGTCGTTGGCGGAGAAGAACGCGAGGGCCGTCCCTGAATTCCGCGCGAGCTCGACCCCGCCGCGCTCGGCTTCGCTCCAGTACTCGTCGTGCCCGACGTCGAGGAAGATCTGTCGCCCTTCGAGCAGCGCCGGGTGCGTCTCGACGTCGACGTTCGTGACGTAAGCCGCGTCGAAGCCCTCCTTTTCCATCCACTGGAGGAACCAGCGCTCGGAGATCATGAGCTGGCCCTCGCCGGTGCCGCCGTAGGGCCTGTCGAAGCTGACGCGATGCGCGTGCCGATCGGTGAAGCCCACGCTCTTGGGCAGCTGGTTCGCGTAGAGGCTCGCACCTCCCCAGGCGTTGTACGCCTGCCACGTGTTCACGCTCGATTGATAGAGGATGGGCGCCCGCTGCTCTGGTTCACGAACGACGAAGGGAACGTACGACTCGTAGCCGTCGTCCCTCGACAGCTTCACGAGGTACTGACCGGTGACGAAGAAGCCGTCCACGAAGATCTGGAAGGTCGGCTGCCACTGACATTCGATGAGCCCGGTCCCCGCATCCACCGGGCAATCCGCCTGCGGCGCGATGGCGAGCGACCCACCTTCCACCACGGTGCGGGCGCCCATCCCGCCGTAATAGCCGAGCCGGTACACCGCCCAGTGGAAGGTCGCCGGCTGGTTCGAGGAGACGAAGAACTGCACTTGCTCGCCCGGCGCCGCCGAGGTCGTGCTCGCATAGCCCTCGATCTCGCGGTGCTGGCTCGGCTGCCCGATGAGCCACGCGCTCGTTCCGGGCTTCCGGTTCTCCACGACGATCGGATTGGCGGGGTTCGAATGCTTCTCCTTGCGCGGCCGCGAAGGCGCCAAACCGGCGTCCGGGCCGCAGGCAATCGACCCGATCGCGCACAACACGACCGTCATCCATTTCAGCACGAACGCCATCTTTTCTGACCCCGCACACCGGACCCCTGGTAGCGCCGCTGGTCCCTACCGAGTGACGCCTACCCACTGCGACGAACGCCTCTTCTTGCCACGAATCCGCCGACGGCGCGAGCTTCTCCTCGCCTGAAGCGTGGACGCGACGCAGCATCTCGCGCACGCCTTGCGCGTCACGCCGACGCGTGAAGAAAACATCACACGCATGAGACGCGACTCTCCCCATGCGACACTCACGAGCGGGATGCGTCTCGTTGCAGCTTGGTCATCGCTTTGCGCCGCGGCCGTCGCCTGCGCCCAGCCCTCAAAACCCGCCTCACGGGACGGCAGTGTGAGCGTCGACGGCTCCGCCGGTGCAGCACCCACGAGCGGCCAGCTCTTTCACTTCGACGCCGGCATGCCGAGCTGCCCGCTCGGAGCACCGAGCACTGCACGCGTCGACGCCGGTCCCATACCGGACCGCGACTGCGGCGCCGCGCCGCGCGTCTCGTTCGTCAGCGACATCCAGCCCCTGCTCGCTTCCAACTGCACCGGGGAAGCCTGTCACGAGATGACGTGGGCAGCGTCATCCCACGAATACGAGGACCTCGTGCGCACGCCGACGCCGGAGTGCTGCGACGGACGCTTGCGAGTGGACCCGGTCCACCCCGACAAGAGCTATCTCCTCCAGAAGCTCCGCGGCGTGGGGCTCTGCGCGGGCAGACAGATGCCGCTCTCCGGCTCCATCACCCCCGCGCACGTCGCGGAGATCGCTCGCTGGATCTGCGAAGGCGCGCCGAAGCAGTGATAGGCGCGGCTACCGAGCGATATCGGGCGGACCGCGGAGCCCGTCGAGCCAGTGTGTCGTGCTGGTGGAGTGAGCGTCCACGGTGCGCGTGATCGTGCGAATGATGGTGTCGGCGTCGGGCGGCACCGCGCGTTCGACGACGTTGACCCAGCGCACGACGAGCTCTCCGTGCTGCTCGTCGGCGAGCCGTATCCCGGCGGCGTCGAGCGCGGAAAGGAGCGACCGGGCGAAGCTCTGCTCGGCGCCCTGGGCCGTCAGCACTAGCAGTGCGCGTTCCGTGTAACCCATGGGAGGAACATAGAGCACGCCAGGATCCGTGCTATGTTTTCCCTCGCCAATGCGCATAGAAAGGCGGCTCTTCCTCGCTCAGGCGGGCGCGCTCGCGGGCGCCGGGCTCTTCGGGTGCGAAGGGGCGCCGACGGTGGTCGCCGGGCCCAGCGTGCTCGTGACCTCGGAACGGCGAGTGGCGCTCGCCCTCGCCGGAATGCCGACGACGGACGGCGCGGGCGTGCGGCTCTTGCGCGTCATCGGCCAGCCCGCCCTCCGCCACCTCGATCCGTTCATCCTTCTCGACCGGATCCACTCGGACGACCCGGGCGCGTACATCCGGGGCTTTCCGGATCATCCGCATCGCGGGTTCGAGACGGTGTCCGTCATGCTCGACGGGCGGATGCGCCACCACGACAGCCGCGGCAATCACGGGCTCATCACCGGCGGCGGCGCGCAGTGGATGACGGCCGGCCGCGGCATCGTTCACTCCGAGATGCCCGAGCAGGAGCAGGGCCTCTTGCACGGGTTTCAGCTCTGGGTGAACCTGCCGGCGAGCGAGAAGCTCTGCTCGCAGCTCTACCAGGATCTCGCACCGTCGCGTCTCTCGGAGGCGCGGCTGTCGCCGTCGGGGAACACGGTGCGGGTGATCTCGGGCGACGTGAGCGGGCTCACCGGGCCGGTGCTACCGCGGCCCACCCAGGCGACGCTCGCGACGCTCCTCCTCGAGGACGACGCGCCGTTCGTCATGGACGTGCCTCGCGACCACACGGCGTTCGTCTTCGTCCATACGGGCGCGGTCCACGTGGGGCCCGAGCGCACGAGCGAGCGCGTCGCGGCGGGGACGCTCGCCGTGCTGTCACCCGGCAACCGCATCCGCGTTCGGGCCGCCGGCGAGAGATCGGGGCTCATCGTCGCCGCGGGCCGACCTCTTCACGAGCCCATCGTGCAGAGCGGCCCGTTCGTGATGAACACCGACGCCGAGATCGCGAAAGCGTGGGACGACTATCGGTCGGGCACGCTGGATCGCGCGTGACAGCTCCGGGTAACTATCTGACGCCTGGCGCATAAAACGAGACCGGCCGGATCTCGTACGCGCCGTTCGAGCTGCTGGCGAGAGCGAGCTCGCGGGCACGCTCCACGGCTTCCTCGCGCGAGCCGCAGTCGACGACGAAGAAGCCGAGCAGCTGCTCCTTCGTCTCGGCGAAGGGACCGTCCACCACGAACGACGACTGCCCCTTGCGCAATGTGACCGCCGACCCCGTCGGCCCGAGCCGGGCGACGGGCCCGAGCTTGCCGGCCTTCGCCCATTCGTCCTGTACGGCGCCGAGCCTGGTCATCGCTCGGTCGTCCTGCTCCTTGGTCCAGGCCGAGACGACGCGTTCGGAGTCGTAGCAAAGGATGGCGTAAAGCATCTGCCGCCGTCCTAGCGCCTCGCGAAACGCAAGGCAATCGAGGGCCAATCCACCGCCAAACAAGCCTGCGCGGGCGGCTTCAAGAAACTGGCAACCCCTCGGCGCACGGTGACCTGCGTCATGTGTACGCGCTCTGCACGGGCGGCGTGCACGCTGTGCAACGCGTGTACACCGCACCCACGCCATGTGCGTGCTCGCCACGACGCGACGTCTTCGTTCGATGGGCGACGTGACGACTGGCGCGACGGACGACCGCGCCTCGCGGGGTGGGCAGCGACAAAGCGCCGCGAGCACAGCGGCACGACCGCGCGCGCGCCTCGACCGAGTCCCCCGACTGAGGACGACGGATGACCTCGCGAGAGAGACACGTTGGTCGTCGCAGCACTAGCCGTTCGCTCGAGAACAGATCGGTCCACTTGACCTTCTGAGCTAGCGCATGCGCGCGAGGGCGACGCGGGGCGGATCTTGCAACGTATTCGCCGAGGCAGATGCGATCGGTTTGGCCGGATAGCCGTTTTGTTTTTCATCGTCGCGCACACGCGCCCGAAGTCGAGGCGCACGAACAGCGACCGGCGGAGCTCGATCGGTTTCGCGCAAATGTCGCGCAAACATGGTCGGCATTTACCGTCTCGCGACACCTGCCGCTGTACCTCGCGCTGCTGACTGCGACGCTGGTGGCGCCCTCGCTCTTCGTCGGGTTTCAGCTCGATGACTACGCGCAGCGCTTCTGCAGCCTGCGGAGCACGGGCGCCGATGCCCTGTGCCCGTCGATAGTCGGACCGTTCACAATCGCGACTGGAAAGCCGGAGCTGATTCACCGCGCCGTCGAGTACGGCCTCGCGCCGTTCTGGGCCTACGGCGGCCTCGTGATCGACTTCCTGCGGCCCATCTCCGGCCTGAGTCACCTCATCGATTACCGTCTGTTTCCGAACAGCGCGGTCCTCATGCACGCAGAGAGCATCGCGTGGCTCGCGGGAGCCATCTTCCTTGCAACCCTCTTCTACCGTTCGGTCCTGGGCGCGGGTCTCGTGAGCGGCGCGGCGGCTTTCGCGTTCGCCGTCGATCACGTGCATGGAGTACCCGTCGGCTGGATCGCGAACAGGAATGCCGTGATGGGAGCGCTGTTCGGCATGGCCGCGCTCGTCGCCTACGAGCGCGGCACCCGCGGCCCGAGCCTCCGCTGGGCTCTGCTCGGCGTCACCTCGCTCGTACTCGGGCTCCTCAGCGGCGAGATGGCGCTCGGCGCCTGGGGCTACCTGCTCGCGCACGCTCTCGTGCTCGACCGCCGCCCGGTTCGAGAGCGGCTCCTCGGGCTCGGTCCGTACATAGCCGCGACGATCGCGTGGCGCGTCGTCTACTCCATCACCGGTCACGGTGCCTTCGCCTCGGGCCTCTACGTCGATCCGGTGCGCGAGCCGCTCGCCTTCCTGCGGGTCTTGCCAGAGCGCGTGCCGCTGCTGCTCCAGGGGGTCTTCGGTTTCCCGCCCGCTGAGGGCGCCTACTTCACGACCCCGGGGCTCGCGCGTCTGATGCTCGCGGGTGCCGGAGTGTTCTCGCTCTCCCTCGTCGTCGCATTCGGGAAGTTCGTTCGCCTGGATCGCGTTGCGCGCTTCTGGGCGGTGGGCTCGTTACTCGCGTTGCTGTCCGTGTGCACGGCGGTGCCGCACAATCGCCTGCTGTTCTTCCCGAGCCTGGGCGGCATCGGGCTGCTCGCGTACGTCATCGACGCCTTCACGCGGAACGATCCGCTACTGCCGACCGGCCTTTCGAGAAAGGTGTCGCAGGGCGTCGTCGGCCTTTCGGGCGGCCTCCACGCCTTCGTGTCGCCTCTGCTCCTGCCCTTCGCGGCGTGCACGGTCTCGCTGACGCACACCGTCGCCGACCGCGCGATCCCGAGCGCGCTCGCGAGCATGACCGACGTCACTCACCAGGAGCTCGTGCTCGTCTCCGCACCCGAGTTCTACGCCAGCGAATACCTGCGGCTCATCCGCCGCGCGCAGGGCAAGCCCGAGCCGGAGAAGCTCCGCATCCTTTCGCTCGGCTCGGTGGCGATGCACGCGCGCCGCATCGACGCGCACCAGCTCGAGCTCACCTACGAGCACGGCATGCTCGAGTCGATGCCCCTCTGGCTCTATCGTGACCCCGCCCACCCCATGGCGGCGGGCGACACGATACGCCTCGAAGGCCTCACCATCGTCGTGACCCGCGTGACGGAAGACGGGCGCCCGGCAATCGCCACTTTCACGTTCGCCGAGCCGCTGGACTCACCGAAGCTGCGGTGGGTGGTGTGGCAGAAGGACCATTACGTCCCGTTCACGCCACCAGGGCGGGACGGCCAGGTGGTGGACATTGAACCGGCGCGGTCGGAGTTCACGCTGGGGTAGGGTCGGGACGAGGGAGGGGTCGACCTGGCCGATCCCCGGCGCTACTCTCGCGGCATCATGCTCGTGCGACCGCGACGCAACCGAACGACGCCGATGATCCGTGGCCTGGTGCGCGAGACCACGCTCTCGGCCGAGCACCTCGTCTGGCCGCTCTTCGTGCAGGAAGGCCAGCGAAACGAGACGAAGATCGCGTCGATGCCCGGTCAGTCACGGCTCAGCATCGACCTGCTCGTGGAGCGCGCTCGCGCGGCGCGAGACGTCGGCGTGCCGGCCGTCGCGCTGTTCCCCGCCCTGGTCGAGTCGCTGAAGGACCCCGAGGGCCGCGAGAGCACGAACCCGGACGGCTTGCTGCAACGCGCGGTGCATGCCCTGAAGGAGAGCGTTCGCGAGCTGCTCGTCATCACGGATGTCGCGCTCGATCCGTACAGCTCGGACGGTCACGACGGCGTGGTGGTGGACGGCCGCATCGACAACGAGAGAACGGTGCCGATCCTCGCGGCGATGGCGGTGGCTCAGGCGCGTGCAGGAGCAGACATGGTCGCACCCAGCGACATGATGGACGGACGCGTCGGCGCCATCCGCACCGCCCTGGACGAGGCCGGCTTCACGAACGTCGGGATCTGCAGCTATGCAGTGAAGTACGCGTCGGCCTTCTACGGCCCCTTCCGCGAGGCCCTCGATTCCGCGCCGAAGAGCGGCGACAAGAAGACGTACCAGATGGACCCCGCGAACGTGCGCGAGGCGCTGCGAGAGATCCGGCTCGACGAAGCCGAGGGCGCCGACATGCTCATGGTGAAGCCGGGGCTGCCCTACCTCGACGTCGTTCGCTACGTGCGCGACCACACGAGCCTTCCCGTGTCCGTCTATCACGTGAGCGGTGAGTACGCGATGCTCAAGGCCGCCGCGCAGAACGGCTGGGTCGACTACGACCGGTGCCTCCTCGAGAGCCTCCTCGGAATGCGGCGCGCCGGCGCCGACGTCAT
>CAYUAW010000227.1:5999-12019 GCA_964442485.1 uncultured Polyangiaceae bacterium | reverse complement strand
GACCTTCGTGGTTGCTGTCAGCAGCCGGTGATCGTGAGATCCCGTACGACCAGGCAGACACGTTCCACGCCGTATGCTTGCGCACCAGCGTGACTTTGTCGCCCAATAGCGTACTTGGTGGCGGCCAGGGAGGGGCGAGGAGGGGCGTCTTGAGCGCCTGCGGTCTGCGTTCGACGCTTCCCGGAACCGCGAACAGTTAGCCAATCGTTAGGCGCGGGCGTGGATTTTTTGGAGTCTCTTTAGGTCGAAGAACCTAGCCTGAGACCATTAGCAATGAGCCGCGCTCCGTCCTCGGAGCGCGTTGGTCAGACGTCATGATCCAACACATCGCCGTGCTCGGCGACGAGCAGGATTCGCCTTTCGATTCGCTCGGATACGAGTACGTCTCCTCCCACGCGGCAGAGGCCGGCGGCCTGGACATGGCCGGTCCGATCCTCCCGAACAGGTTCGGCGCGGCGCTGCAGCGCTTGAACCCGTGGCTCGACAGGACGACGATTCGTCAGGTCGTTCAAACGCTCCGCGGAGCGTCGACCGTCACGCAGATCCAGGCGAACGAGAATGCCCACCGGCTGCTCGTCGCCGGGATGCAGCTAACGGGTGGCGTTTCTCCAGCGCGTGTCCGCTTCATCGATTTCGACGACGTCGACGCCAACGACTTCGCGTTCACACGTCGATACCGGACGGACAAGACGACGGGCGCTGCGATCACGGACACCGTGATCTTCGTGAACGGGATCGCGCTTGCCGTGATCGAGCATCGTGCGGACGGCGGGGCCGCCTCGGTCGATACGACGATCGCTTCGCTCCAGCGCGCGCACGGCTCCCTGGCGTGGTCGGTGCGGCTCTCGACGATTCAGCTCCTGGTCGCCGCGTGCGGCTCGAGCGTCCGGTATGGAACCGTCGGAACTCCGGCTCGGCTCTTCAGCGAATGGCGTTCGGCCGAATGTACTCGACAAGGGCAGGGCACCGACCTCGAAGACTGGGGCTTCCTGACACCCGCCACCCTGCTCGAGCTGACGCGCGACTTCGTGCTCTTCGAGGGAGAAGGGTCGCGTCGGGAAAAGAAGGTCGCGCGCCGCGCGCAATACGACGCAGTGATACGGGTCCTCGCGCACATCCGACGAGCGCGTCAGCCTGCCGCTCGTAGTGGCATCGTCTGGCACGCCGAGGGCGCGGGTAAGTCGCTCGTCCTGCTCTTCCTGGCTGCGAAGCTTCGTCGGCATGTCGAAAACGTGGGAGGCGCGCTGATCGTCGTCTCGGAGCGCGGACAGGTCGACGATCGCGTCGCGGAGGCGCTGGTGCAGCGCGGTCACGTGAGTCCCGTTCGACTCGATACGGCCGAGGGCTTTCGCGCTTTCCTGTCGCAAGGGCACGGAAGAGCGGCGGTGGTCTCCGCCGTCCAGTTCCAGAAGGCGATCACGGCGCGACGCCCGATTGCGAGCGGCTTCACGGACGTCTTCGTCATCGTGGACGAGGGCTTTCGCTGTCGACAGCGTCGGATGCCGCTCGTCGTGCGACAAGCTCTGCCGGATGCGTGCCTGCTCGGCGTGACGGGATCGCCCATAGAGACCAAGGGGCGATTCGTCTTCGAATCGATGGGCCCCTACATCGACAGGTATCCCGTCGAGCGTGCTCTCTGCGATCGCGCGCGTGTCCCCGTACACTACGAGGCCCGGGAAGTCGCGGAATCGGCGGCTCCGGATCGTACGCTGCGTGTTTGCAGGGATCTGATTCTGCACTTCGAGCAGCACGTGCGCCCGAACGGGATGAAGGCTCGTCTGATCGTTCGAAACAGAGCGGCAGCGAAGGTGTTCAAGAGCACGCTCGACGTTCTCGGGGGACCGGAAGCGGCGGTCGCCATTTCGACCTGTTCCGAGACGGAGCGGCGCTCCGAGCGCGCCCGTCATGAGCATCAGCGTCTTCTGCGGCGGTTCAGGGACCCACTGGACCCGCTCGTGCTCCTCATCGTCTGTGATCCGAGCCTGACGAGCTCGGACTCTTCCGTCGAACAGGTCGTCTATCTCGACGCCCCGCTGCGTCAGACCTGGCTCACCGCGATCGCGCGAGTGAGCCGGGTGGCGCCGGGAAAAAGCCACGGCGTCATCGTCGACTATTCCGGCGATGTGAGAGGCTTGAAGAGAGCGCTCGACGATTTCCAGGCGGAGGACGTGCGAGGCGTCCTGTCGTTCGATCCGTGCCCCCGCGCGCCTGTCGCACCCGCTCTCGCTGCACCCGTCCGGGTGGTGGCATCTGCTCCTGACGCGAAAGTCAGGAGCAGAGATTTGACATTTTCACAATCAAGCCAGCTTTGACTGGCCGGAGAACAATCATGTCCCAATCGCGAAATGGCACAGCCACGGTCGTAATCGTTTCGGGAGCGGCGCTGCTGTGTGGTGTCGCTATGTCCGGCTGCGCGGCTCGAGAAGCTGCGCCTCGCCTCAGCGCGGCCGAACACGACGCGCTCGCCGCGCAAGCGGCGTCGCGAGGTGAAGGCGGCGCCGTGGAGGCGAACGAGCATCGTGTTGCGGCGCAGGAACTGCGGTCGGCAGAGGAGTGGGCCTGCGCCGGCGTTCCCGCGACGGAGCGCAATGCAGGGCCCTTCCCCACCGCCGGAGAAGTGATCAAGGTCGAGCCGCTCAGCGAATCCCTCCGGGTCGGCAAGGTGTTCTATCCCACCGTCGTCGGCTCGAAGATCACCGTTCTGGCGGGCCCAGGCGTCACGAAGCAATGGTTCACGCGCCTCGCCGAATGCCACGCCGCGCGCCACGCGAGCCTCGGTCCGAGCGTCGACGACGGAAAGCCCTGCCCGTTCTCGAGCGGAGCGGTGAGGTTCCGCGTCGCAGAGGCTCCGACGAGCTTCGTCGTTTCGGTCCGGTCGGAGCAAGGTAGCGAGGGCGCAGAGCACGTGCTGCACCAGAGCCTGGCGCTTCTGGACCGCGACGTGCGCACGGCCGACAAGCCCTCGGGCGGCCGCTTCTAGTCACGCAGGTTGCCGCCCGAAGAGGCGGGAAATGAGACAACGCCGCGCCCCATTTCGAGACGCGGCGTTGTCCGTTTTCGTAGCCGAGAATCTTCAGGCGTGCAGCGTCGTTCGACGCGAGCTCGCGGCGTTCCTCGCCGCGGCGACTCGAACGGGTACGGTTGCTGGCTGCACACTCTCGAAGGGCCTCCCGTTGCCGCGTGACCGGAGGACGGTCCAGACGGCCAGGGTGGCCCACACCGTGAGGTAGAAGACGATCCACAGGACGGGGTTCATCGGAGCTCTTCCCTTCTCCCTTCGGTAGAGCCGCTTCAGCGGGCGCTGGAAGGGACGACGGCTGCGCGACTCACGCACCGCCAAAGGGAAACATGCGCTTCTCGCCGTCACGCTGCCGTCAAGTCGACAGCGTGAAACCTCAAGGAAATGTCATCTGCCGAGCAGTCCTCGGACGTCAGCGCTTCCTGTGCCTCGGTGAGAGAATCCTAACGTTCGCCACCGTCATCTTTAGCGCCTCTTTCGGAATCCACGCCTAGCGTCGGCTACTGAAATGTTCGTCGAAATCGCTCAAAGCTCGACCGATTCTGCTCTCGCGGCACGCGTCGCGGATCTCGAAGCCTACATCGCCAACACGCAGCCCAAAGCCTTGGCCGGTCCAGGGCCCGGTCACAACGCCTGGATGATGACGTCCGCGGCGCTCGTGCTGTTCATGACCTTGCCCGGGCTCGCGCTCTTCTACGGCGGGCTGATGCGCCGGAAGAACGTGCTCTCGGTGATGGCGCAATGCTTCGGCTGCGCCGGCCTGGTCACGGTTCTGTGGTGGCTCGTCGGATATAGCCTCACCTTTGCCCCCGGTTCACCGCTCCTGGGTGGGCTGAAGTTTGCGTTCTTGAACGGCGTCGGGCCGGCTCCCAATGGCGACTACGCGCCCTGGGTCTCGCAGAGCGTGTTCTGCATGTACCAGCTCATGTTCGCGATCATCACGCCGGCCCTCATCGTCGGAGCGATCGCCGAGCGCATGAAATACTCGGCGATCATGGCGTTCATCCTCTGCTGGATGTTCGTCGTCTACTTTCCCCTGGCTCACATGGTGTGGGGCATCGACGGGTTGATGAACGGGGTCTGGAACGCGAAGGCCTCCATCCACGCGATCGACTTCGCGGGCGGCACCGTCGTGCACATGTCATCGGGCTGGTCGGCGCTCGTGCTCTGCTTGATCCTCGGCAAGCGGTCAGGCTTCGGACAGCGCGCGTTCTATCCGCACAGCCTGGTGCTCACCGTCATCGGCACCGGGATGCTGTGGGTCGGGTGGTACGGGTTCAACGCCGGCAGCGCGATCGGCGCGGACGGGATCGCGGCGACGGCGTTCATGGCGACGACCATCGCCACTGCCGTCGCTTCCGTCGTCTGGCCCGCCCTCGAATGGCTGTTGCGGGGCAAGCCGACGGTGCTCGGCTTCTGCTCGGGCGCGGTGGGTGGCCTCGTCGTGATCACTCCCGCGTCCGGATTCGTCACGGCGAACGGGGCGGTGATCATCGGGCTGCTCGCCGGCGCCGTACCTTATTTTGCGTGCACGAAGCTGAAGTCCGCGCTGGGCTACGACGACGCGCTCGATACGTTCGGCGTTCACGGAGTCGGCGGCACGCTCGGCGCGCTGGTGACGGGCTTTCTGGCGACGCCCGTCGCAAACGCGAACCTGAACACCAACCTGGTCGGCATCGTCGGCAAGACGCTCTGGCTCGAGCAGCTGAAGGCGATGGGCCTGACCCTGGTCCTCGCCATCGCGGGCACGACGGTGCTCGCCCTGGCCATCAAGGCGGTCATCGGACTCCGTCCCGATGCAGACAGCGAAGAAGAAGGACTCGACCAGAGCGATCACGGCGAGGCCGGGTACCATCTGGACGAGGGCGGAGGACTCGGGCTCGTGGGAGGGCCATCATTTGGTCACCCGGTGCACGAAGTGACGTCAGCTCGGCGAATCGCCGAGGAAGCGAGACGCTGAACGTCGCGTGACGAGTCCCACCCGGACCGTACCGTCCGGGAAGGCGCGCGAGCGCGGCACGAAAGATGCTGAGTTTGAAACATGGCTCTCACCCTCGTCTCGGGTTCCCGAATGTCTTCGGAATCGCGGTTCAAGTACGCCTGGACCGGATTGGCGCTCGCGGCGGTAGCGCTTCTCGTTTTCGGCGCGTGGGTGTGGAATCGCAGCGCGGAAGAGCGAGCGGTGCGCCATCTGCCGGCTGAGGAGCGCCGTACTCTCTACGACAGGACGCTTCGCACGCTCCAGGATCCGTGCCTTCCGAGCAAGCGGGCGAGCGGCCTCGACGCCTTTTGCCGGGAGCAGGCGGAGTTCATCATGGAATTTCCGGAATGCGATGCAGTTTGCGTGGCGCTGGCGAGACGGTACATCGCCGTGCCGTCGAGATAGGCGCTCGCCGTCCGCGGCTCTCCGACGGGTGACGGGATCAAGAAGACGTCAAGATTTCGTGAGGAGAACGCGCTCGACGATCCACCGGCGCTAGACTCGCGCCGTCACAGCGCCCGGCGACACGCCGGGCGTGAACGTCATGCAGCAAGCCGGTGAGTTCACCACCCTCGATGGCGCGGACCTTGCGGCGGATCGCCCGTTGACGACGGATGTCCTTGCCGCCCATCTGGAGTGCGAACGGCTGCGGGTCAGCCGGTTGCGTCTCGTCCACCTCGTCGCTGCCTTGAGCGGGCCGCTCGGCCTGCAGGTCGCGTTTCCCGGGCTGCTTTCACTCCTCACCGTGCGCATGTTCCTCGCCGCGTGGGTCGGCGCAGCGGTCTGGGCCCTCGCGACCGCTGGCTCCGAGGTGCGAGCATTCAGGGGGCAAGCGGAGCGACTGCGCACGCTACGTGGTCGTTTAGGTGGCAACGAACGCGGGACCGCGCGCTGAAACAACGCCGGTAATGCTTTCTTGACCCCGCACGGTCGAAGCTTGACGGCCTGGTGATCGCTGCGGGCCTAGCTTCCGGGAATGAGCCGCGCAGCACTCGTCATCCCGGACACGTGGCGTACTAC
>CAYUAW010000227.1:2667-5899 GCA_964442485.1 uncultured Polyangiaceae bacterium | reverse complement strand
GAGGCTCCGTGGGCCAGGTCCAAGACACGACGACATTCAGGTGGACCAGGGCGCGAGCCACTGCGCCCGGAGACCGATGCGTCGCTGTACTGGCTCATGCTCGCCGTCGGCATCATTCCCGTCATCGTCGCCGTGTGGCGTGGCGGCATCTGGGGCGTCGCGCCGACCATCGGGGCCTTGTTCTGCGTCTTCGCACTACGCGCACTCCTGGTGGCACACATCGTGCGTTTACGAGCGCGCACCAGTGAGGGGCCTCTCGGGCCTCGGCGGGGTGTGACCTCCGTCTCCGACACGACCGCCGGGACGGTCGTCCCCTCATCGAAGTTCAGAGCGAGCCGAGCTCGCTAGATAGAGCAAGAGACAATGTCCGATTTTCTATTCATCGCCCTCACCATCGGGTTTTTTGCAATCTCCATCGCCTACACGCACGGCTGCGAGAAGCTTCGCGGGAGACAACCATGACCGACATCGTGTGGATCGGGGCCGTGACGGTCCTGGTGTGCGGCTACCTGCTTTACGCGTTGCTCGTGCCGGAGAAGTTCTGACCCATGACCCCTCTAGCGATACTCCAGATTGCCCTGTACTTCGGCATTCTGCTCCTGATCACCAAGCCCCTGGGCTCGTACATGGCCCGGGTGTTCGAAGGCGAGAAGATCTTCCTCCACCGTCCCCTCGGCTGGCTCGAGCGCGGCACCTACCGCGTGCTCGGCGTCGACCCGGACAAGAACATGAAGTGGACGGAATACTCCATCGCCATGCTCATGTTCTCGCTCGCGTCGCTGCTGTTCTCGTACGGCGCGCTCCGCCTGCAGGGCATCCTGCCGCTGAACCCGCAGCACTTCGGCACTGCGCAGATGCCGGCGCATCTCGCGTTCAATACCGCGGCGTCCTTCACGAGCAACACCAACTGGCAGAGTTACTCGCCAGAAGTGACGATGTCCTACTTCTCGAACATGGTGGCGCTCGCCATCCATAACTGGGCATCGGCTGCCGTGGGTATCGCGATCGCGATCGCGCTGATTCGCGGCTTCGCTCGCAAGAGCGCGAGCGGGATCGGGAATTTCTGGGCCGATGTCGTCCGGTGCACGCTCTACGTGCTCCTGCCGCTCTCGTTCGTCGGAGCTCTCGTCTACATCGCGATGGGCGTCCCTCAGAACTTCGACCCCTACACGACCATCACGACGCTCGAGGGCGCCAAGCAGACGATCGCGCTCGGCCCCGTCGCCTCGCAGGAGATCATCAAGCAGCTCGGCACCAACGGCGGCGGCTTCTTCAACGCCAACTCCGCGCACCCCTTCGAGAACCCGAGTGCATTCTCCAGCTTCTTCACCGTGGTCCTGATCTGGAGCATCCCGGGCGCCATCACGCACACGTTCGGCAAGATGGTGGGGAACACGAAGCAGGGCTGGGCGGTCTTCGGCGCGATGGCGGCTCTGGCGCTTGCCGGCATGATCATCTGCACGGTCGGCGAGCAGGCGGGCACTCCGCACCTCGCAAGCGCCCACATCGAGACCGCGGCGACGGCGATGCAGTCGGGCGGCAACATGGAGGGCAAAGAAGTCCGCTTCGGCATTCCGGCCTCTGCCTTGTTCGCGACGGTGACGACCGGTGCGTCCTGTGGCGCCGTGAACGCGATGCACGACAGCTTCACGCCCATCGGAGGCATGGTGCCCCTCTTCAACATGCTCACCGGTGAAGTGATCTTCGGCGGCGTGGGTGCGGGGCTCTACGGCATGCTGATGTTCGCGGTGCTGGCGGTGTTCATCGCCGGGCTGATGGTCGGTAGAACTCCCGAGTACCTCGGCAAGAAGATCGAGAAGTTCGAGGTGCAGATGGCGATGCTCGCCACGCTCGTTCTCGCAGCGAGCGTGCTCGGGTTCACCGCTCTCTCCAGCACCATCGACCTGCCGAAGGAAGGCGCGATGGCTGCGCTCAACACCTGGCCCGGCAGCGCCTATGGCGGCGCCGACAGCGTGTATGGCGCTGCGACGGGCAACCTGAACAACGCCGGGCCGCACGGCTTCAGCGAGATCTTCTACACCTACGCCTCCGGCACCGGGAACAACGGCTCGGCCTTCGCGGGCATCACGGCGAACACTCCCTGGTACAACGGCACCATCGGGCTCGCGATGCTCATCGGTCGCTTCCTGATGATCGTGCCGCTCCTCGCGATGGCGGGTGCGCTGGCGGGCAAGGTCCACATTCCCGCCTCTTCGGGGACCTTCCCCACCGACACGCCCACCTTCACAGCGCTCCTCGTCGGCGTCGTCGTCATCGTCGGCGCGCTGACGTACTTCCCCGGGCTCGCGCTCGGGCCGATCGTCGAACACTTCCAGATGCAAGCGCTCGCGACTCACTGACGGGAATACCGACCATGGCCATCCAGAAACAGCTAGAAATGCCCGTTCCGGGTGCGATCCCCGACGATATCCACGTGCAACACAGCGTCCGCCCGAAGAACGCGCCGCGCGCGCTGTTCGAGGGCACCATCGTCAAGCGCGCCATCAAGGAAGCCTTCGTCAAGCTCGACCCGCGCGTCGTCGCGAAGAACCCGGTGATGTTCGTGGTCGAGGTCGGCAGCGCGATCACCACGTACTTCTGGATCCGCGGCGCGATGACTCACGCGGCCGACACCCTCTTCGTGGGCCAGGTCAGCCTCTGGCTGTGGTTCACGGTCGTCTTCGCGAACTTCGCCGAGGCGATGGCCGAGGGGCGCGGCAAGGCTCAGGCCGACGCCATGCGCAAGACGAAGACCGACACCCTGGCGCGCCGCCTCGTCGAGGGCGTCGAGGAGCGCGTCGCGGCCCCCCTGCTCGCGAAGGGCGATCTGTTCGTCTGCGAGGCGGGCGACGTCATCGCCGCGGACGGCGAGATCATCGAGGGCGTAGCCAGCGTGGACGAGTCTGCCATCACCGGCGAATCCGCGCCGGTCATCCGCGAGAGCGGCGGCGATCGCAGCGCCGTGACGGGCGGAACCAAGGTGCTGTCGGACCGGATCGTCATCCGCGTCACGCAGGACCCAGGGCACAGCTTCCTCGATCGGATGATCGCCCTGGTCGAGGGCGCGAAGCGGCAGAAGACGCCGAACGAGATCGCGCTGTCGATCTTGCTCGCGGGTCTGACCCTCATCTTCATGTTCGCCACCGTGACCCTGCTGCCGTTCGCGAAGTACGCGGCAGGTGGCACGGACGCCGTGCCGACCATCACCGTGCTGGTCGCGCTGCTGGTCTGC
>CAYUAW010000227.1:0-2567 GCA_964442485.1 uncultured Polyangiaceae bacterium | reverse complement strand
AAGCAGATGCTCATGACGCGCGGCGCGCTCACCACGTTCAGCATCGCCAACGACGTCGCGAAGTACTTCGCGATCATCCCCGCGATGTTCCTGGTGACCTACCCGGCGCTCGGGCAGCTGAACTTCATGCACCTCACCAATCCGCAGTCTGCGGTCCTCGCGGCCGTCATCTTCAACGCGCTGATCATCGTCGCGCTCATCCCGCTCTCGCTGCGTGGCGTGACGTACCGGCCGTCCAACGCGGTCTCCACGCTGCGTCGGAATCTCCTCATCTACGGCGTCGGGGGCGTGATTGCGCCGTTCCCGGCCATATGGCTCATCGACCGAATCATCGTTGCACTGGGGCTCGCCTGAACATGAAACACCTACGTCCCGCCATCCTGCTCACTCTGTTCTTCGTCGTCCTGTTCGGCATCGGATTTCCGGTGGCGGTCTGGGCGGTCGGCAACGTCGCCTTCCCGAGCCAGGCTCACGGCAGCCTCATCAAGGACGCGAAGGGCAACGTCGTCGGTTCGTCCCTGCTCGGGCAGAACTTCACGAAGCCCGAATACTTCCACCCGCGGCCCTCCGCCGCCGGTGCCGGCTACGACGCCGCGAACTCGAGCGGCACGAACCTCGGTCCGACGAGCGACAAGCTCATCAACGGCATCAAGGACGACCCCGCCACCAAGGACGTCGACGAGACGTACCCGGGGTTCAAGGATCTCGCGAAGGCCTATCGTGAAGAGAACGGCCTGGCCCCCGACGCGGTGATCCCTGCGGACGCCGCGACGCGGTCGGCGAGCGGGCTCGACCCCGACATCAGCCCGGCCAACGCCGAGCTCCAGGTCGCGCGCGTGGCGAAGGCCCGCGGGCTCGGCGTGGATAAAGTTCGGCAGATCCTGGCCGACCACACGAGCGGTCGCACCCTCGGCATCTTCGGCGAGCCGCGCGTCAACGTGCTCGAGCTGAACTTGGCGCTCGACAGCGCCAAGTGACGGGGGTGAGGATTGCGCAGTGAATTGAATGACGGAGCCGGATTCTCGCCCCGACCCCGACACGCTGCTCGCTCGCATTCAAACCGAGGCGGCGCGAGCCGAACGAGCGAAGCTTAGGATCTACCTCGGCTACGCGCCTGGCGTCGGCAAGACCTTCGCAATGCTCTCCGCGGCGCGAGAGCTCCGGGAGACGGGCAAGGACGTCGTCATCGGTCTGGTCGAGACGCACGCCCGCTACGACACGGCAGCTCTCGTGCTCGGGCTCGAGATGCTGCCGCGCCGGCAGATCGAGTACAAGGGCCGGAAGCTCGACGAGTTCGACCTCGACGCCGCGCTCGCACGCAAGCCCAAGGTGCTGCTGCTCGACGAGCTCGCACACACCAACGCCCCCGGCGCGCGCCACGCGAAGCGCTGGCAGGACGTGCTCGACCTGCTCGATGCTGGAATCGACGTTCACACGACGGTGAACATCCAGCACATCGAGAGCCTGAACGACGTCGTCGCGCAGATCACGACGGTGCGCGTGCGCGAGACGGTCCCGGATTCGATCCTCGCTCGCGCCGACGAGGTGGAGCTCGTCGACGTCCCGCCTGACGAGCTGCTCGCTCGCCTGCGCGACGGCAAGGTGTACCTCACGGAGCAAGCGAGCCGTGCCGTCGACAACTTCTTCCGCCGCGGGAATCTGCTCGCCTTGCGGGAGCTCGCGCTGCGGCGCGCGGCCGATCGCGTCGATCTCGACATCCTCGCTCACCGCGAAGAGAACGCGATCTCCCTGACCTGGCCGACGCAGGAGCGGATCCTCGTCTGCGTCGGGCCCTCGCCGGCGTCGGCTCGCCTCATCCGCGCCGCGGCGCGGATGGCGGTGCGGCTTCATGCGCCGCTCGTCGCGGCCTACGTGGAGGCCGTCACCGGCCCCATGATGACGGAGAGCAACCGGCAGCGCCTCGAGGCCCACCTGCGGCTCGCGGAGTCGCTCGGCGGCGACGTCGCGCGGCTCACCGGAACGACGATCGCTCGCGCGCTCGTGGAGCACGCGCGGCGCCAGAACTTCACGCGCATCGTGATCGGCAAGCCGACGCATTCGCGCATCCGGGATCTGCTCCGCGGGTCGCTGCTGGACGAGGTCGTGCGCGGCAGCGGCGAGATCGACGTCCATGTCATCTCCGGCGACGCCACCGCTGCTCCGGCGCCGGTACCGTCCACCGAGGCATCGAAGGCGGCCATCGACCTCATCGGCTATGCCGCGGCGGTCGGGCTCGTCGCGGCGGCGACCACGGTGTCGTTTCTTGGGCGCAAGGTCTTCGCCCTGCCGGACGAGGCGATGCTGTACCTTCTGACGATCATGGTGGTCGCTGCGCGCTTCGGCCGCGGAGCTTCCGTGCTCGCGGCCGCGCTCTCCGTCGGCTCCTACGACTTCTTCTTCGTTCCGCCGTTCTACACCTTCGCCGTCTCCGACACCCGTCACACGCTCACGTTCTTGATGATGTTCGGCGTCGGTCTCGTGATCAGCGGGTTCACGCTGCGCATCCGGCGGCAGGAGCAGGAGGCGCGCTCGCGCGAGGAGCAGACGAACGCGCTGTACGGCCTTTC
>CAYUAW010000226.1:9038-12026 GCA_964442485.1 uncultured Polyangiaceae bacterium | reverse complement strand
GGGCTTGCTTGCTTCGCTCGCAACGGACGCACTGGCGTCTGTCGGCATGGGCGTAAGATGACCTGGTGCGGACTGGGTGCGGCTTTTTTGCGATCTTGAGCTTCGCGGGCTCGGCGGGGGCGCAGGGGGTGCCGCCCTGGGTCGCCCGGGGGTCCTTGCCGCTCGGTGATGATGCGCGGAGCGTCGAGATCCGGCGCAATGACGAGCCGCTGTTCACGCTGGCGAACCCGACGGCGGCGCGACGTGGGGCGGCTGCGCTCGGGGCGCGGCTGCCGCTGTACGGCGCGGTCGCGGGGGCCGGGTGCCGGAGCGAGTGGCTCCTGGTCGGGCCCACGGCGTGGGTCTGCGGTGACGTCGTGCGCATCTCGTCGGAGCCTCCCCTCGGTGCGTCGGTCGCGCGGGCGCGGACGGCCGACGGATTGCCACGTGCGTACTATTTCGTGGGGCCCGACGGCGCGCTCGGCTACGGCGCGCTCGGCGCCGCGGGCGACTCGGCGCCGGTCGCGGAGCTGCAGCCCGGCTACGCGATCTCGATCGCGGCGACCGGTAGCGGTCCGCGGGGCGATCCGTTCGGCCTCACCAGCAAGGGCTTCTGGCTTCCCATGACCGATCTGCGGCCGGCGCGGCCCACGGTCTTCCAGGGTTACGAACCCTCGCACGGCTTGCTCGATCGCGGCTGGGTCGTCGCGGACTCGGCGACCGTGTACTCGGAACCGGGCCGCAAGCGCACCGAGCCGGGCGCGAAGCGCCGCTTCGACCTGGTACCGCTGCTCGAACGACGCGACGCAAAGGGCCGGCAATGGGTCCGCATCGCGGACGCAACCTGGCTCGACGCGAGCGACGTGCGCGCTCCCACGCCGAGCGAGCCTCCCCTGGAGGCACGCGACGGCGAGCGCTGGCTCGACGTCGATCTCGCCGCTCAGGTCGTGACAGCGTACGAGGGCAGGACTCCGGTGTTCACGACGCTCGCCTCCACCGGGATGGGCAAGGGGCGAGAGCCGACGGCGACGCCGCCCGGCGTCCACCGCATCTGGGTGAAGCTCCTGACGAGCGACATGGACAACCTGGAGGACGTCGAGGCAAGGAAGTACTACGCGATGCTGGACGTTCCCTGGGTCCTCTTCTTCGAGAAGGGCTTCGGGGTGCACGGCGCTTTCTGGCACTCGTCGTTCGGCCATGTCAGGAGCCACGGGTGCGTGAACCTGACGCCTCTCGATGCGGAGCGATTGTTCGACTGGGCTTCCCCGCATCTGCCGGCGGGGTGGACGGCCGTCCTGCCGACCGATTACGACCGCGGTACGCTGGTGCGGGTGCGATGATGGTGGTGGAGTAAACGTTGGTCTCGATAGTTCACGCGGCGCGCGACATCGGTCGGGTGCGGGACATCTCCGGGGTGCTCGCGCGTCACGGCTTCGGCGAGGTGCTCGGCCGTATGGGCTTCGGACCGAAGCGGACCGGCGCACTCGAGAACGTGAGCCCCGAACGCTCGTGGGCGACGCGCCTGCGTCTCGCGCTGGAGGAGCTCGGGCCGTCGTTCGTGAAGCTCGGGCAGATCATGTCCACGAGGGCCGACGTGCTCCCGCCGGAGCTCATCGCCGAGCTCATCAAGCTTCAGGACTCGGTGCCGCCGGTGACGTTCGCCGAGATCAAGGATCAGGTCGAGCGGTCGCTCGGGGCGAATCTCGAGGAGATCTACACCGAGTTCGACGAGAAGCCGCTCGCCGCCGCCAGCATCGCGCAGGTGCACCGCGCGAAGCTCCAGACCGACGAAGGCTTGATGGACGTGGTCGTGAAGGTGCAGCGGCCCGGCATCAGCGAGACCATCTCGAGCGATCTCGACATCCTGCACACGTTCGCGGCGCTCCTCGAGCGCGCGGTGCCGGAGAGCCGGATCTATGCCCCCGCCGGCCTCGTCCACCAGTTCGATCGCGCGATCACGAGCGAGCTGGACTTCGCCACGGAGGCCGAGAACGCGGCGCGCTTCGCGCAGAACTTCGGCGGCTTCAAGAACGTGAAGTTCCCCGCCGTTTACCGGCAGGCGACCAGCAAGCACGTCCTCACCCTGGAGTTCCTCGACGGCAAGAAGGTCTTCGACGCCGTCGCCGCCGGCCACTCGGGGAAGAAGCTCGCCCGGCTGGCGATGGACATCCTGGTCAAGCAGGTCTTCGAGGACGGCTTCTTCCACGCCGATCCACACCCGGGCAACGTCCTCGTCCTGGGGTCGCCAGAAGATCCGACCATCGCAATGGTCGATCTCGGCATGGTCGGCCGTCTCAGCCCCCGGCTTCGCGACCTCGCGGTGGATCTGATGGTCGCGGCCGTTCGCAGGGACACGGACTCCATCGCGGATGTCCTCTACGCCATCGGGACGCCGACGAAGAAGATCGACATGAACGCCTACCGCGCCGAGGTGGCGATGCTCGCCGAGCGCTACCTGGGGAAGCAGCTGAAGGACGTCGAGCTACCCGCGCTCATGCGCGACATCGCCCAGGGGGCGATGAAGTTCGGAGTGGAGATCCCGACCGACTTCTTGCTGGTCGGCAAGGCGCTGATGACGACGGAGGGCGTCGGCAAGGCCATCGCGCCCGAGTTCGACGTGCTGGAGGAGGCGAGGCCCTTCTTCCTCGACCTCGTGAAGAAGCGTTACTCGCCGGAGCGCCTCGGCAACGAGCTCCTCCGCCGCCTCGAGCGCCTCAGCGGGGCGACGCAGCACCTCCCGGAACAGATCCGAGACGTGCTCGACGACCTGCGCTTCGGCCGCCTCACCGTGCGGACGAACGACCCCACCGGAGACGGCGCCACCGACAGGCTCGGGCGGCGCGTCTACTCGGGATTGATCGGCAGCGCGCTGATCGTTTCAGGCACCTACTCGCTGTCGTCCAGGCAGCCTTACGCGGCCGGCGCGCTGTTCGCAGTAGCCGCACTCTGGCTCTTCGGACACACCGTCCGAGATGCCATCAAGAACTGGCGGCAAAAGTAGAAACGGGT
>CAYUAW010000226.1:0-8938 GCA_964442485.1 uncultured Polyangiaceae bacterium | reverse complement strand
CTCTCATTGGCGGATCGTGATCTGGTCTGCCAAGACCGAAAAGTCGTGGCGTCCGCGGGGCAAAAGCCCCGCGGGATCGCGTCCTGTCGACGAGAGAGAGCGCGCGAGAACGCGCGCTGCGGATGGCTCAGGGGATCTTGCTGTAGAGCAAGAACGAGACGGCAAATGCGAAGAGCACGAGCGACTCGATGAGCGCCAGACCGAGAATCATCGGCGTCTGGATACGGGGCGCCGCGCCGGGGTTCCGGCTGATGCCTTCGAGCGCCGCGGCGGCGGCCCTGCCCTGGCCGAGCGCGCCGCCGAGAGCTGCCAGCGCGATCGCGAGGCCAGCGCCGAGGGCTGCGGCGGCCTGCACGTTGAACGCGTTGGCTCCGCCTCCCGCGCTCTCCTGCGCGAAAGCGGTGGAAGAAAGTAGTGCGGTTACCGAGCTGACGGCGAGGGCCAGCTTCTTCTTGTCGAGCATTCTTGTCTCCTTAACTTGAACCCGAACGGCCAGCCTTCACGCGCCGGCCGCTAAATCAATGGTGCTCCTCGTGCTCCGTAGCGAGCCCGATGTAGATGCAAGTGAGCAACGTAAAGACCAGCGTCTGCACGAGCACGACGATGCAGCCGAGGATCATGACGGGGATCGGGACCAGCACCGTGAGGAAGCCCATGAAAATGGCCAGTAGCAGGTGGTCGACCGACATGTTCAGCATGAGGCGCAGAGCGAGCGTGATGGGCCTCACGAACAGGGAGATGAGCTCGATCGGGAACACCAGCGGCGCGAGGTACCAGACGGGCCCCGCGAGGTGCTTGATGTAGCCGAAGCCGTTTTCCTTCAAGCCGTACAGGTTGAACAGGATGAAGACGACGAGCGCCGAACCGAGCGTGATGCTGAGGCTCGTCGTCGCGATTGGGAAGCCCGGCAAGAGCGCCATCACGTTGGCGCAGAAGACGAAGCATGCGGACGTCGCGATGAGCGGGAAGTACTTCTTCGCGCGCTTCGCGTCCATCACGTCCTTCGCGAGCGTGTAGAAGTAGTCGAGGAACACCTCGACGAAGGTGCGAAGCGTGAGGCTCTCGTCGGGAACGACGGCGGTGTCCGTCTTGCTCAGCCGCGAGCGCACGGAGAGGCCGACCAGGACGAGGATCAGCGCGATCATGATGGACGTCGCGATCGGCTCGAAGTTGTGCCAGGTCACCGGATGGTGCGCGACGAACGTCTGCCCCAGCGCCTCCGCATTCTGCGAAAGCGTGTCCTTGATGTGAGCCAGGACCAGGTGGGTGAGAAAACTCGTATGCTCGGGCATTTCAGGAGCCCTCCTCGCGGGCGCGTGCGACGGGCCACAACCCGGCGATCACGACACCGACGGGCAGCGCTCCGAAGCCCGCGACGAGCGGCAACACGTCGATTGCGCCGGTCTTGAGTAGCAACCCTACGGTCGCGAACAAGGCGGTAGATTTGACCAGTGCCATCGCAGCCCAGCGGCCGCCTTCGGACTGCAGGTATACCCGCACGACGCGCTCGAGCACCCACAGGTTGGACACGGCGAGCACGACGCCGAGGGCGACGCCCGCCGATGGACGCGGCCCGAAACAAACCGCGGAAGCCAGGAGGAGCATGACGCCGCTTCCCGCCACGCAAAAGTACGCAGCACTCAGGCTCGGATCTCGCTCAACGATCTTCGTCTTCATGAAACTCGTCCCGCTTACGTCGCTCCGCTCGGTCTTGTTCTTCGGCTTCGCGATTCGCTGATTGCAGTGCGCGCCAAACCGCTCGTGCGCCTGCCGCGATGCCGAAACCGAGACCGACCATCGTCAGCCAGTGACCCGTGCCGAGCTTTCGATCCAACCAGCGGCCTCCGAGGAGACCGACGAGGACACTTAGCGCGAGGTCGAGCCCGACCGTCGAGTACTTGCCAATCCCTTTCCAGCTGTTATTCACCGATACTGTAAAAAAGGCGGCGCTCACTTACCACGCATCGCGTTGGGGGGTCAATGCGGCGGTGGCGCATCTCTGACGGCTCCAAATACGTGGGCACTAGCGCATGGTAGCGCGCTGGTGCTCGCAGACTCGTGCGCTCGGGGCAGTGCTAGCCTCTCGCACATGCGAACTTACGGTGTCGCTCTGGCTCTGGGGCTGACCGCGCTCGCGCGCGCGTCGCTCGCTGACGAAAGCACCGGATCGAGTGCTGCTTCGCCCGGCGCGCCCTCATCGAGCGCACCCTCCGCGCCCAAAGCACCAGCAACACCCAGGACACCGACGGCGAAACAAACTCCGGCAGCGGCTGCTGCACCCGCAGCCACGAGCGCCACGAAGCCGGCGTCGAGCGCACCGACACCGTCACCGTCGACGTCACCGGCGACGTCACCAGCGAGCGGCGCAGCCGGCAGTGCGCCGCCCGCGACCAGCAACGCGAGCGGGCCGCCGCCCGCGGACACCAGCGCGCCGCCGCTCTACTACGTCGAACCGCAGGGCGGCGCCGAGCAGGGCGGCGAACCCGCCGAGCAAGGGCCGGTCTACGAACCGGCGCCCCCGATGTACGTGTACGAACCTCCGCCACCTCCGCCGGTGTCGCGACGAGCGCCGCCGAGGAACGCCTTCTGGGCGGGCGTGCGCGTCGGCGCGATGCTCCCGTTCGGCTCGCTCTGGGTGGACGGCTTCAACGGCTTCTACCGGCAGCGAACGTTCCGCGACTACGCGTCACCCGGCGCGATGTTCCAGGTCGACGTCGGGGCTCGCGTCGCACGTCACTACAACGTCTTCGCCATGTGGGAGCATGCTTCGCTCGGCAGCGGAAGCCTCGACGGCTCGTCCTTCGGTGGCCAGGAGCACGGCGCGACCAACCTTTACGGCGTCGGCGTGCGGTTCTCGACCGATCCGAGCGGCATCGGCTTCCTCATGGAAGTGGGCCTCGGCTATCGCGATTTTCGGGCGTACTGGAACGACGGCACGCGTCTCACGCTCTCGGATGGATGGCTCGACGGCCACATCGGACTTGGCGCGGACATCCGCGTGAACCGCTGGCTTTCCCTCTCGCCGATGATCGTGCTCGGCGGAGGCAGCTTCGACAGCGCCCACTGGTCCGGACCTGGCGCCTCGGGCAATGCGCTCACGCCGTTCGACGAGAACGGCGAATACGGCACCCTGACCTTCCAGCTCGGCGGCCACGCCGACGTGTTCTGAGCGCCTCGAGACCCGGGCGTTCAGCTGCTCACACTACCGCGGCGCGACCGGGTCTTCGGGACGCGCAGCGGGCAGCTCGATGGCGAAGCGCGTGCCCCCCGTGGGCCGCGCCTCGCAACGGATCCTGCCGCCGTGCGCCTCGACGATCTCGCGCGTGATGACGAGGCCGAGACCCGTGCCGTGGCCTTTCGTCGTGAAGAACGGCTCGAAGAGGCGTTCGCGCGTCGCCTCGGGCATGCCGCCGCCCTCGTCGTCGACGGTGAGCTCGACACCGTCGCCGTGGCGGCGCGCAGAGAGCACGACGCGACCGCCCGAGGGCATCGCTTCGCGCGCGTTGCGCACCAGGTTGTACAGCGCTTGCCGGATCTGGCCTTCATCGACGCTGATGGGCGGCAAGCCGCTCTCGACGTTCAGCTCCGCGGTGATTCCCTGGCGTGACAGATCGGCCTTCATGAAATCCAGCGCATCCCGGCACACCTGCCCGATTTCCTCCTTCTCGACCTGGAGCGGCCTGCGCCGCGCGACGGAGAGATAGCGCTCGCTGAGCGAGGTGAGCCGGTCCACCTCGTTCTTCACGGCGCGGAGCAGGGTGCGCGCCTCGGCGCTGTCGGGAAGCTCCTCTTCCAGGAGCTCCACGTTCAGCGCCAGTGACGACAAGGGGTTTCGTATCTCGTGGGTGACGTGGGCGGCCATCTTCCCGATCGTCGCGAGGCGCTCGGCGGTCAACAGCTCGGCGTTCGCCCGCGCGATGGCCGCCACCATGTTCTCGAAGGTCGCCGCCAGCTCGCCGATCTCGTCGTTGGAACCGAGGAGGGGATGCGGCGTCAGGTCGCCGGCCGCCACCGCCTTTGCTCGCGCCGTGACGGCCGCGAGGGGCGAAAGGACTCGCCGCGCGTAGAGCGCCATGAGCACACCGACGATGAGCGTGAAGGCGGCCAGCGCCGCCAGCAATCGCTTCGCCCAGATCTCCCTCTGGTATGCGTCGGAGGTCAGCTTGTCCACGAGATTCTGGACGTTCAGCTCGAGCTGATTCAGGCGCCTCTTCGCCTCGTTGCCGCGTGTCACCAGCTGCTCGCGCAGCTGCTCGGCGCGCTCCTCATCGCGTGCGTTCAGGGCCTGAAACAGGCGCTGTACGAGCTCGCGATCGAGCTCGAGAAAATCCTCGATCTGCGTCGCGTCGCGCGAGAGATCCGCACCGATGCCGCGAACGTGTTCGTTCGACTTGAACGCCTGGTGCAGCGCCGCACGCAACCTCCGGAAGGTCTGCGGACGCCCTCCCCTGAGCTCGAGGTCGAAGTAGTCCCGCTGATCGGCCGGGTTCTTCGCGGTGGTGACGTGATTCAGCTGGGTGTCCCAGACGTCCTGTCTCGAGACGGCGTCACGCAATGCCAGGGCGAGCGGCAGGTATCCCGACCGCATCAACTCGGCTTCGCTGAAGGCATTCCGCAGGGCGATCGCCGACCATCCGACGACGATGGAGAACGCGAGGGTCGCCAGCGCGAAGGAGAGCAGCACCCGGGTCGCGACGGTCCGCTTTCGCCGGGTGGGCCAGACACGCGACGGCTCCGGCGGCCTGCTACGGAGCGGCTCGGGGGCACGCGACGCACGGCCAGGCGACGTCGAGGCGTGCTCGAGCTCGGGCGGGGCCTCGGTCATTGCGGGCTCTTCGGGACCGAGGCCTTTCGTGTCGGACGGCGTCGCTTGGCGGACTTCGGCTTGGTCGGCGTCGCTTGCTCCGCCGCCCTCGCTCCCGCGACGGGCGCGACGCGTACCGCCGTGGGCGCCGCGCGCGCCGCTGCGGGAGCCACGCGGATCGCGGTAGGCGTCACGCGCTCCGGAGCGGGCGTGACGTCCGGCGAAGCTTGTTGCGGGATCCGGATCTCGAACGTCGCGCCGCGGCTGCTCGAATGCACACTGACGGCGCCGCCGTGCTCCTCCGCGATCTTCTTCACGATGGCGAGACCGAGGCCGGTGCCGCCTTCCTTGCCCGCGGTCACGAAGGACTGGAACAAGCGCCCCTCGATCTCCGGCGGAACGCCCGGGCCGGTGTCGGAGACGGCTATGACCAGATCGGAGCCCTGCATGCCGGCCTTGAGCGTCAGGCGCCCCCCGTGCTCGGCCATTGCCTCGACCGCATTGCGCGCAAGGTTGTGAATGGCCCGCGCCATCTTCGCCTCGTCGAAGCGCGCGACGAGCTTCGAGTCGACGTCCATCTCGAGCTCGATGGCGCGCCCGTCCACCTCGTGGCCCAGCTGCTGGCGGATGTCGTTGAAGAACTTGTTCAGGTACACCCTGCGAACGAAGACGGTGCGCTCGCCGCGGGCGAACTCGAGCACCTCGCGCTGCATGGCACTGAGCACGTCGAACTGTTTCAGGATCTGACGGGCGTATTCGTCTCGCTGCTTCTTGTCGTCGATTCCGGCGAGGAGCTGCACGTAGCCGCTGATGACGGTCATCGGCGTCTTGAAGTCGTGGATGACCTGGGAGAGGAGACGCCCGATCGAGGTGAGGCGCTCCCCGCGCTCGCGCGCGGCGCTGGCGTTGAACAGCCGAACCGCGGTGGAGACGTTCGCCGTGACCAGCGCGAGCAGGGAGGCGTCCTGATCGCTGAAGAGCCTTCCGCCGCGCTTGGTGAACACGCCGAGCGCGCCGAGCGGAGCGCCGTCGCCCTCCAGCGAGAGGGCCGCCACCGACTCCACCGGGAAGGGGAAGCGTCCCTCGATCCCCTCGTTGAAGTCCGGGCTCAGCCGCGCGTTCGTGATGCGAAGCGGCGTGTCGCTGACCATCGCGTGCGCGAGGAAGCCCTCACCCTTCTTGATACCGAATCGATCGAGCTTGCCCGACGACTCCGCGTCGCACACGTACTGCACGAGATCACCACCGCCCTCCTCGGCGAGCAGGATGGATGCGCCGCGCGCCTCCGTGGCCTTCGCTGCGGCCATGAGGGCAGCGGTGCAGAGCTCCTCGACCGAAGCGGCCCGCGCCGTCGAGCGCTCGAGCTCGAACAGGATCTCGAGGTCCTTCACCCGGTGCTCGAGCTGGACCTTCGTCTCGAGGAGCTGCCTGTTCTTCTGCGTGAGCGAGAGGAAGAGACGCGAGTTGTCGATGGCGACCGCGGCTTGCGTCGAGAGCGCCGACAGGATGGCCTCGTCCTCGAAGGTGAACTCGTTCGCCGTCCGCTTGTTCAGGACCTGGATGACCCCGATGGTGCGGCCGAGGTGGTTCTTCAGCGGCGCCGCGAGCATCGTCGTGGTCCGGAACCCGCTGAGAAGATCCCACTCCGGCTCGAACCGCGGGTCCTTGTAGGCTTCGCGGAGGCGGATTGGCTTGCCGGTCTTGGCGACGATCCCGGCGATGCCGTGGCCCACCTTCAGCCGGATGGACCGCACCTCGTGACCGACGACGATGCGGCTGACCAGCTCCCCCGCGGCCTCGTCCAGTAGATACAGGGTGGACCGGTCGGCTTCCAGCAGGTCCGTCAGACGGCCGAGGATGAGCTCGAGGAGATCGTCGATCTCGAGCGTGGTGCCGAGCGCATTGCCGACCTCGCGGAGCGCGCGGGCGATGCGCTCCTCGCGCGCGAGCGCATGGCGCAGCTCGGTGAGCTCACTGCTGTCGGCCGAATCGGCACCGCGGCGCGCCACGGCCGGATCGAACCATGGACCGCCTTCCAGCGCACTCGTCGAATGCGCGGTCACCGGGATTTTGCGAACGGACGACGGTGGCGGCTGCCGGAAAAGCATCGGCCGGCGCGGATGGCGGCGAAAACCGCAACGTTTCTGGGCGTCCGAGCGCGCCACCTTTCGGCGATTTTTGTGGCGGCGCGCCGCAACCGCGCTTGTAGTACTAGGGAAACGAATGGCCTTGAAGCAGCTGCAGCTGATCATCCGGGGCCGTGTCCAGGGCGTTTACTTCCGCGCTTCCACCCAGCGCGAGGCGAAGCGCCTCGGGCTCGGCGGCTGGGTGAAGAATCGAGCCGACGGCTCGATGGAAATTCTCGCGGAGGGTGAAGAGGAAGCGATCCGCGAGCTCTACGGCTGGGCCCAGAAGGGGCCCGGAGCCGCGCGCGTCGACCGTGTCGACACCCGCTGGCGGAGCTTCACGGGGGACTTCCCGGACTTTCGCATCGTGGATTGATGCTTCCCGAAGCGCGCAGGCGCTCCCGCCTCGGGCGCGCGTGGAGGACGTGGCCGGGCCGGGTGGTGCTCGCGGCCGCGCTCGTCGGGGCGACCGCGTCTGCCGCGGAGCCGGCTTCCCTCGGCCCTCTGCCCCGGCCCCCGACACTGGAGATACCGCCGCCGACGGGAGCCGCCCTCGAAGGTCTCGACGCGCTGCTCGCCCGGCTCGTGTCGCGCGACGCCGGCGAGCGCGACACGGCGGCTGCAGAGGTCCTCGAGGTGGAGCGCGATCGCCTGCCGGCGATCCACCGACGGCTCGGCAGCATCGCGGAGTCGAGCGACCACGCCGCGATGAAGGAGCTGCTCGGCACCATTCGTGACAAGGCACACGAGGAGAAGAAGGGCCCGCCGCCTGACTATCTCGAGATGCTCGAGGCCCACGCGCGCCCGGAATCCAAGACGTTCCGCGACCTCGTGCAGGTCGTCGGCATGAGCCGGATGCTGCGGCACATCGGCACCGTCGGGGCCGCGCGCGAGCTCATCGGCATCTACGCGCGCTTCGGGGAATTTCTCCGGGTGGACACCCAGCTGTCGCTCGAGAAGATGGGTGAAGGCGCCATCGCCGCGCTGATCGAGGCGGAGCGGCACCCTGCGCCGAAGATCGCGCACTGGGCGGAGCGGCAGCTCGACGCACTGGGCAAGGCCATCCCGGGGGAAGCGGTGCGGACGAGCGATCCCGAGGTGCTCGCCGACGTGCTGCGGGCCTACGGGCGCGCGCGCGATCCCGACGCCGCGCGGCTCGTCATCTCCTTCGCGAACAGCGAGCGCACGCAGATCCGCGAAGCTGCGCGGCAGGCCGTGGTGCTCATGGGCGAGGTCGCGAACTGGCAGCTCCGCGATACATACGAGAACGTCGTGGGGAAGAAGCCGTCGCGTGAGTGGTCGTGGGATCGGACGGCGCGCGAGCTCTTCGCCGAGTACGACCGGGCGCGGCTGTCGGTCGTCGACCGTGAGTTCGAGGACGGCCTCGCCGCCCAGCGCGCCGGCAAGCTCGACGACATGGCCGCGCTCTTCGATCAAGTGCTCGCGCAGAGCCCCGTGTTCGCCCGCGCCGTCGAGATGGTGCCCGGCTACGCCGCCTACGCGAACGCGCACCTGGACGACGCTCCGACACTCGCCTCGCAAGCGCTCCGCCGCGTGCAGCGCCTCTCCCCTGACGGCGACGCCGGGGCGAAGCGCGCGGAGAGCCTGCTCCTCGTCCTCCAGGCCGAGGATCTGATGTCGCGCCACATCGCCGACCAGACGCTGGTGCGTCGCGCCCTCGAGCTCGACCCGACCGACGCCCGCGCGCGCCGCCTGCTCGATCGCATGAGCCGCGGCGAGGTCGACCCGAGCGCCCGCACCCGCCGCTACACCGCCGCCGGCGTCATCGGCGCCCTCGCCCTCGCCGCAATCGCCGTCATCCTCCTGCGCCGCCCCGGGCCCGCCCCACCCGACGTCCCCCTCGAGCCGCTTCCCCTCAGCCCCGCACCGGATACAGCGAGCGCACCGCCACCCGAAGTGACAGAGCCGCCACCCGCCCCCCCCCCCGCCGGGGCGGGGGGGGGGGGGCCGCGCGCGGGGGCGGGCGGGGCGCGCGGGCGCGCGGGCG
>CAYUAW010000225.1:0-12030 GCA_964442485.1 uncultured Polyangiaceae bacterium | reverse complement strand
CCCACCCGGACCTGGAAGTTCCGCAGCCGTTCGAGGAGCGCCGGCGTCGCACGCTGCCCTCGCGCGACGAGGAGGAGCCCCGTGATTGCCTTGACGTCCTCCGCGAACACCATCCCCGGCTGAAGATCCTCGACGCCGAAGGACTGCACCTCGGGCGCGTGCTCGCACACCTCGGCAAGCGCCGCGAGCAATTCCGGATCGTAGCGATCGGTGCGCGCCTTCACGTCCTCGACGGCGAGGTGAGTGTCGCGATGCTTTGCCTCCGCCGCGGCGAGCTCGCGCAGCGCGCTCAGGATGCTGGCGCCGATGGGCGGTGGAGGGCCCCTGCGTTCGGCGTTCGGCGCGGCCTGGTACTTCAGCACCGCTCGCACGGTCTCCAGCCGTGGGATGTGCGTGAGAACGCGCTCGGCGACGTCGGGCAACCGCTTCACCATCTCGAGCTCCGCTGCGTCGAGCGAAGCTCCAGCGTGCAACTTCGCGACGACCTCGGCGGGCAGGATCACGTACCCGACGGAGCTCAGCATCGACGCGACCTCGACGTGCCAGGCGTCCGGCACCCCGAGGCGCTCGGCCATCTTGCGGGCTCTATCGTGCTGCAGTGCTTGACCGGCGAAGGCTTCCGGGCGGGCGAGGGCCAGCGCCTCGGTGAGGGCGCGCATGCTGCCCACCAGCGTCTGTTCCAGGAGCTCGCGCTCGGCGGTGATCAGCCGGTGCTGCTCGACCGCCGCCTCGATGGCCGGGATGAGCACCTCGGGAGGGCAAGGCTTCGTCAGGAAGCGGAATATCTGCCCCTGGTTCACGGCAGCGATCGCGGACTCCACCTCGGCATAGCCGGTGAGCAGGAGCCTCACCGTGTCGGGTGCCTTCTCGTGGAAACGAGCGAGCAGCGTCGCGCCGTTCATGGAAGGCATGCGCATATCGCACACAACGACCTGGAAGCGTTCCCCCGCCGCGAGGCGCGAAAGCGCGGCCTCTCCGCCGATGGCGGTCGCCACGTCGAATTTCTTGCGCAGGACGCGCTGGAGGCCGTCGAGCACGTTGGGCTCGTCGTCGACGCATAGGACGCGCGGGAGAGTCATGCTTGCTGCTGCAAACGACGGATCCCCCGGGAATCTTAAGCCTGGGCCGCCCCGCCTTAACCCGGACGCCTCGAGCGCCGTTCCCACGGTGCCCGCCTGCAGATCTCCACGCTCCCGGTCAGGGGCCGAGAGCGAGGTCGGCGTGAGCTTGCGCTTCGCGATCCGGCTTCCTGCCCGAGCCGCCCTTCGTGACGCGGTCGCTAATCCGTGACGAGACCACGTAGAAGGACGGAACGACCAGCAAGCTGAGCGCCGTCGACAGCGTCAGACCGCCCAGCACCGCGATGGCCATGGGCCCGCGCGTCTCGGCGCCTGCGCCGAGGCCGAGCGCGGAGGGCACGGCTGCCATCATCGTCGCGACGGTGGTCATCAGGATGGGACGAAGACGGGTGGGGCCAGCCTCGAGCATCGCGTCGAGCGCGCCGAGCCCACGCTCGCGCGCCGAGTTCGCATAGTCGACAAGGATGATGGAGTTCTTCTTCGTGATGCCCATGAGGAGCAGGATGCCGATCATGCTGTAGATGCTGAGCGACTTGCCGCCCGCCCACAGACCGACGAACGCGCCCGCGACGGACAGGGGGAGGACGGTGAGCACCGTCACCGGATGCATGAACGAATCGAACTGCGCGGCGAGTACCATGTAGGCGACGGCGATGCCGAACACGAGCGCGAAGAGCAGACTCTTGATCGAGTCCATGAAGTCGCTGCTCTGGCCGCCGAGTATCGCGTGATAGCCGATCGGAAACTCCGAGGCGCGGGCCTGAACGTAGCTGAGCGCCTCGTTCTGCGAATGGCCGGGAGCGACGTTGCCGGTCACGGTGACGGAGCGCTCTCGATCGATGTGATTGATGGCCTGGAGCACCGGCTGCTCGCTGACGTCGGTCATCGACGAGATGGGGACCATCTTCCCTGCCGAGCTGCGCACGTAGATCTGCCCGATGTCCTCCTGCCGGAGGCGCTCGCCGAGGA
The DNA here is from genome assembly GCA_964442485.1 of uncultured Polyangiaceae bacterium. Taxonomy (GTDB): domain Bacteria; phylum Myxococcota_A; class Polyangia; order Polyangiales; family Polyangiaceae; genus DASZVB01. The sequence goes on along the minus strand of CAYUAW010000225.1, from coordinate 9,982 downwards.
GCATGCGCAGGTTGACGTCCAGACGTCGCCCGCCGGACGAATACTTGCCGACCGTCGTGCCGCCCACGAGAGCGTTGATGGTCGTCGCGAGGTCCTGGATGCTCACCCCGAGATCGGCGGTGCGGGCGCGATCCGGCGTGATGAGCACCTCGGGCAAGCCGACCTGGTAGTCGGTATCGACGTCCGTCGCGACGCCGCTCGACGAGAGCTCGTCCCGGACGCGCAGGGCCTGCGCCACCAGCGTGTTCCAGTCCGGGCCGCGCACCGACACCTGGATCGGCGACCCCTTCGACGAGCCGATGCCCTGCTGTGACGGGTCGGAGATGGAGATGCGGGCGCCGGCGAACTGGAGCTTCTTCCTGAGATCGGCGGCGAACTCCTGCTGCGTCATCGTCCGCTCGCGCGGCGGCACCAGGTTCACCGTGAGGCTCGCCGAACCGGGGCTCACGTTGGAGATCACGCTGTCGACCTCCGGGCGCTGGTCGAGCACCTTCTCGACCTTCTTCGCGTAGTCGTCGGCCTCGTTCACGTCGCTGCCGAGCGGCGCCGTGATGCGGACGCTGAAGTTCGATTGATCCTGCGGCGGCGTGAATTCGCTCGGCAAGAGCATGCCGACGCCGAACGACGCGAGCATCACCGTCGTCGAGATCGCCAGCACCTTCCAAGGATGCCTGAGCGCCAGTGCGAGCACGCGCGCGTACGCGGCGGAGAGCCGCTTGAACGCCCCGTCGACGACGCGGGCGAGGCCGGTGCTCGCCGCGTGGCCGTGCGTCAGGAGCCGTGCACAGCGGGCGGGCGCCAGGGTGACGGCCTCCACGTAGGAGATGGCGACGGCGACGGACAGGGTCACGCCGAACTGAAAGAAGTACTTGCCGACGATCCCCGACATGAAGACCACCGGCATGAAGATGGCGATGACCGCCGCCGTCGCGGCGAGCGCCGCGAAGGTGATCTCCCCGGTGCCCTCGCGTGCGGCGGTGAAGCCGTCCTTTCCCATCTCGCCGTGGCGGTAGATGTTCTCCATCACCATGACGGCATCGTCGACGACGAGGCCGATCGCCAGAGAGAGCCCGAGCAGCGTGAAGGTGTTCAGCGTGAACCCGACCGCCCAGATGACCGCGATGGTGCCCATGAGCGACATGGGGATCGCGAGGAGCACGTTGATCGTCGCCGAGAACGAGCCGAGGAACAGGTAACAGACGAGCGACGTCAGGAACACCGCGAGCACGAGCTCCGTCTCGATCTCGTGGACGGATTCCTTGATGAACGTCGTCGCGTCGTACAGGACGTCGACCTCCATGCCGGCGGGCAGCGTCGCCCTCACCTCGTCGACCGCCGCTCGAACCAGGGTGGCGACGGAGACGGCGTTTGCGCCGCGCTGCTTCAGGACGCTCAGCGCCTGGAGCGGCTGCCCGTCGATGCGCGCCATGGTGCGGACGTCGGCGAAGCCGTCCTCGACGAGCGCGACGTCCTGCAGGTAGATGGGCGCGTCGGCCTTCTCGATGACGACGATGTGCTTCAGTGTATCGAGGTCCGCGGCTTCGCCGAGCACCTGTACGGTGACGTCGCGTCCCGGCGTCTGCAGCTGCCCGCCCGGCACGACGACGTGCTGTCGGGCGAGAGCGCCGGTGATGTCCGACACCGTGACGCCGCGCTCCACGAGCTTCTGCGCGTCGATCCACAGCCTTATCTGACGGTCGACGTAGCCGCTGGTCGTGATCTGCCCGACGCCCTGGAGCGTCTGCAGCTTCTGCTGCACCTGGTAGCGCGCGACGTCCGCGAGCATCTGCCGCGAGAACGGCCCGCGCACTCCCACGGTGAGGAGCGGCTGGTCGTCGGGGTTGCTCTTGGATACCGTCGGCTGCTGCACGTCCTTCGGCAGAGAGCGCTGAGCCTGCGCCACCTTCGCCTGCACGTCCTGGAGCGCGAGGTCGATGTTCCGCCCGAGGTCGAAGATGGCCGTGAGCCGCGCGCTGCCGAGGCTCGCCTTCGCCTCGATCCGCTGGATGCCCTCCACCTGCGCGAGCGACTCTTCGAGCGGTTCGACGATGCCGTGCTCGATCTCCTCCGGAGCGGCGCCCGGCCACCCGAGGCTCACGGTGACGTTCGGCGAATCCACGTCGGGCATCTGACTCACGCCGATCCGCAGGGCCGACACGAGCCCGAACAGGATCGTCGACGCCATGATCATCCAGGCGAGGACCGGACGGCGGATGCAGACTTCGGTGAAGTTCACGGCGCGGCCGCCGTCTCGGGGGCGCCGCTCGGCGCCGCGCCCGGCTTCTTGTGCTTGCCGCCGCCTCCCTCGTGCGGAGCGCCGGAACCGGCTGGCGCGCCCATCGCGGCGGAGCCGGAGGCTCCGGGCGCGCCGGTGCCCGGAACCGGCCCGAGTCGAATCTTCGCTCCGTCCGAGAGCGCTTCGATCCCCTTCGTCACGATGACGTCGCCTGCGTTCACGCCTGACTTCGCCTCCACGAAGCCGTCGGTCGTGTGGAGCCCGAGCTCTAGCTTTCGCTCGCTCACCTTGTCGCCTTCCACGACGTACGCGAGAAACCCACGGTCGCTCGGGCGCGCGGAGGCCTCGGGGATCATCGGGTATTGCCGCTGCGACGTCAGGACGATGTGCACCTCTGCGAAGGAGCCGGGGCGGAGCCAGAACTTGTGGTCGGCGACGATCTCCGCCGTGATGGGCACGAGCCGTGAGTCCGGGTCGGCGGCGCCACCGACCAGGGTGATCTTCGAGGTGTAAGTGTCGTGGCTCTCCTTCAGCGTGAACGGCGCCACCATGTCGACCTTCAGCCGCGGCGCCTCCGCCGTCGTCACGTTGAAGCGAAGCAACATCGGATCGCGCTGGAGCAAAGTCGCGATGACGGTGCCGGCGCTGACGTATTGCCCCGTCTGGACGGTGCGCGTCTGGATGACGCCGGCCGTCGCGGCCTTCACCGCCGAATCGTCCATGTTCAGCTGCGCGAGCTTCAGCGCCTCGTTCGCGGAGCTCACGTCGGCGTTCGCCGTCTGCAGGTGCGTCTCGTACGTCGCCATCTCTTCGCCGGGGATGAGGCCGGGGTTCTGCGCGACGGCGTCCTGACGGCGCTTCAAACCCGTCTCGGAGTCGGCCGCGGTCGCCTTGGCCTTCTCCAGTGCGGCCCGGGCCGAGCTCACGGCGAGCGCGTATCTCCGGCTGTCGATGAGCGCCAGCGGCGCGCCTTGCTTCACCTCTTGCCCCTCGGTGAACATCACCTTGTCGACGACGCCCGCAACGCGCGCGGTGACCTGCACGTGCTCGAACGCGTCGACGACGCCGGGCGCGGTGACGGTGAGCTCATGCGGCTTGGCGTCGACCTTCAGCGTCTCCACCGGGAACGCGACGGCCTTCAGCCCCCGCTTCGAGATGGGCGTGGACTCCGCCTTCTTGCTGCAGCCCGGAAGGGCCGCGACGAGGAGGACGAGACCCACGAATTTGGACAGGACGGTGCTCACTTCACGCCGTCCACGGGAAAGAGGCCGAGGGCGTCACGTAGATCGAGCTCCGAGCGGCGCACGTCGAGCTGCGCCGCTGCCAGCGCAACCTCGGCGTCGAACCGGGAGGCGTTGGAATCCACCAGCTCGATCGCCTTCGCCAGTCCTTGCTTGTAGAGCACGTTCGTCTCCTCCACGCTCTTCTCGGCCTGCTCGAGGCCGTCCTTCGCCGCATCCAGTGCGCTGCGGGCCGCGACGAGCTCGGATACCGCAGAGCGCACGTCGGTCTGTACGCGGCGGAGCAGCGCGCGCTCCGAAAGCTCCGCAGTGCGTAGCGCGGCGTGGCGCGAATCGGAATCGGCGTCTCGGAGGCCGGCGTCCCAGAGGGCCCAGTTCAGGTTGAACGTCACCGTCGAGTCGACGTACCGGTTCGGCGCGACCTGCTGATCCTGCAGGCGTGCCTGCGCCGACGCGTTCAGCGTCGGGACGAACCGGAGCTCCGGCTCGTCCGCCGATGCCGACGCCGCCATGGTGGACCGGCCCGCGGCGAGCAGATCCGGTCGCTGAGCGACGGCGAGCCGGAGGAGCGTCGCGATGTCCAGAGTGAAGGGCGCGAGCGTCGTCGGAGGCGACTCGAGCTCGTCGGACACCTCCATGTCGAGCATGTACCCGAGGTCGAGCCGCGCCCGCTCGAGCGCGCTCTCCGCCGATGCGAGGCTCTGCACGGAGGAAGCTCGGTCGACGGCGGAGCGCGTGACGTCGTTCGAGCTGACGAGACCGGCCGCCGCACGTGCCTGCGTATCCTTGAACGTCGCGTCGGCGCGATCGAGGCGGCTCCTTGCCGCGACGAGGATCCGCTGCTGTGTCACGACGGCAAAGAAGGAGCGCGCTGCGTCGGACGCGAGCTGGCGGCGCTGGTCGATCTCGCTGTAGCGAGTCGCGTCGTAGCTGTGCTTGGCGCTCGCGTAGAGGGGGAAGGCCGTCACTGCCACGATCGGTTGATTCAGTGTGAGGGTGCCGTTCGCGGAGTTCCACTTGCGATTTTCCGTGGCGTCGATGGGCTTCAACGCCTCCGAGGCGCCGAGCGACAGGGTCGGCAAGAAGCCCGCCCGCGCGCGATGGACCGACGCTTCCGCGGACACGACGTCGAGCGCGGCGATCTTGCTGCGCTCGTTCCTCGACAGCGCGAGCTGCACCGCCTCGGTCAGGGAGAAGGGTGCGGCGCATGCCAGGTCCACGCACAGGGCAACCGAGAGCAGTGACGCGAACGCGACGTGAAGGCGCATGCCGCTACCAGAACACCCGCGTGGAAGGCGGGGTACTTCCATTCTTCTGGCTCTCACGGTGAGTCCTCGCGCTCCTCGTACGGGCGGCCGGGTCGACCGCGCTTCGACGTGGGGGACCGACGCCGCCCTACGGCTGCCGAGGTCGAATCCGTCCGATGCGAGGCGACTTTCGACACAAAAGACGCACTATCACGGCAATTTTGCAGCACCAACAGCATCTCTCTTGGTCGCGGCGCTGCGCCCGCGCCGGCTGAGATACGTTCCCGCCCCAAGCCCGGATGCGCCGAAAGCCAGCCGACCTCCTCGCGCCGCTGTACTTCCTCGGGCTGCTCGCGGCCTTCTTCGTCCACTTCATCCAGAGAGAGCTCGTCGACCTCGGGCGCCCGAGCTTGTGGTCGAGCTTCGATCTGGAGAGCTATTTCATCCCGCGATTCTGGTTCGGGGCGTTCTCTCTGCTTCACGGAGAGGTGCCGCTCTGGAACCCGTACGAGTTCGCCGGCATCCCGTTCCTCGCGACGGGCCAGCCGTCCGTGTTCTACCCGCCGACGATCTTGCTGTACGGCCTCCTGCCACGCCAGGCGGCGCACTGGGCGTACCTCGTCGTGCACTACGTCTTCGCGGCGTGGACGATGCGCTACTTCCTGCGGCGCTCGGGGCTCGGCGACGTGGGCGTGTTCATCGGGGTCGTCGTGTTCGTCTTCTCGGTCCCCGTGCTGTCGTCGAACTATCACCCGCCGCGCATCGGACACCTGTCGTGGATGCCGATCGTGTTCGCGCTCGCGGAGACGGCGCGCAGCGGCGAGCGCCGCGCCATCGCGCTGCTCGCGCTCGTCGTCGGTGTGCAGCTCGTCGCGGGCTATCCCGAGTTCGCGATGGATGAAGCGATCCTGCTCGGCGTCCACGCGATCACCAGCTTCGTCGTGGGAACGTGGAAGGAGCCACCGTGGAGGTCGCTCCTCCCCATCGCGGGCGGCTTCGTGCTCGGCGCGCTGACGGCGGCCGTGCAGCTCGTCCCGCTCGGCGAGCTCGGTCGTCTCGCGAGCCGCGAGACGCTGGTGCCGCACGGGGCGTTCGCGTTTCCCGCGGACGTCGGCCCCGGCGCGGTCGTCTTCACCGTGCCCGGGCTCATCGGCTTCACGGCGCTCGGGATCTTCGCGAGGAAGAGCCTTCCCGCGGCCGCAGGCCTCCTCTTCTGCGTGTTCATCGGCAACGGCGGCTGGAAGCTCCTTCGGCTCCTTCCCGGCTTCAGCTTCGTGAGGTTCCCGCTGGTCTGGGTCTATCTCTCGATGTTCTACTTCGCGTGGCTCGCGGCTCTCGGCGCCGAAGAAGTCATCGCGCCCACGGGCTCTGCAAGGCGCGCGCGCCTCTTCGTCGGGGGCGTCGTCGTGGCGGCAATGGTCCTCGTCGCCTTCTACGTCGTCGGTTTGCGCTGGGCAGAGGGTCCTGCTCCTGGAAACGTCGCGAAGAGCTTCTCGCTCAGCGTCCAGAACGGAGCCGCGGCCACGTTCGGCATCCTCGGCGTGGCTTGCGTGGCGGCGCTTGCGCTGCTCTCGCGACGTCGCACCGTTCCCGCCGCGGCATGGATGACCGCGATGAGCCTGGCCGTCATCGCGCAGTTCTACGCATTCCCGTTCGGCGCGCGAACGGCCCTCTTCACGCCGCCATTGCCCACCGGTCGCGCCGCGCGCTATCAGGCCGATGGGAACCTTCTGACGGGTCGTGCGCTGTCACCCGACGACGTGCTCTACGGCTACGAGGTCACCGATCGCGTGGCGAGCCCGCTCGGCGTCGAGCAGAGCTTCTTGCCGTCCCGGCAGCGCCGCATCGTCGACAAGCTGGGGTACATCTCGCTCTTCGGTCGCCTCGACTGGGTCGCCGTACAGCGCGCCAAGGGCTACCTCGACGCCATGAACGTGGAGCTCGTAGTCGCACCGCCTTCTGTCGTGGAGAGCTTGCAGGCGCGCGGGTTCATGGAGGCGGCTCGGTCGGAGACGGACTCGTTCATGGTGAACCCCGCGCGGATGGGTCACGCCTGGGTGAACTACGCGGTGCTGACGGCGCGCTCCGAGCGACAGGCGCTCGAGTACTGCGTCAGCGCGCGCTTCGACCCGCACCGCGAGGTCGTGGTCGAGCAACAGACTACTCACGCCTTTCGCCTGCCGTGGCCCGGCACGCGGAGCGCGACGCCGCCGCTCGCCGAGCACCGCACCTCGAGCACGCGCGCGACCTGGGACGTGGAGCTCCCCGAGCCCGGCATCTTCGTCGCGTCGGAGTCCGCTTACCCGGGCTGGGAAGCCACCGTGGACGGGCACTCCACCCCATGGATTACCGCTGACTACGTGCTTCGCGGCGTCGAGCTGGACGCCGGCCGTCACCAGGTGACCTTCGAATATCGTCCAGGGTCGTTCCGTCTGGGAGTCGCCTTGACCTTCACCGGGCTTGCCGGGATCGCGCTCCTTGCCGCGTGGCGCCGCATCGCGTCAAGGCGCGCCATGCTATGAATCGTCGCCCGGTCTGCGCTCTCGACCATCGGCGGGGCGAGGCGAGGGCTCGCTCCTTCCCGAGACGCCGGAAAGCCCTCCTGCAATGAAGATCCGAATGGTGTGTCTGGAAGACGGGATCATGTCCTGCGGCTTCCGGAAGATCGCGGCGTTCACCGAGCGACTGAACCCCGACACGCGCTCTTACTTCGTCTCGACGAATCACTTCGGTGGGTTGAAGTTCATCCGGGGGAGCCTGGGCAGCGCCGCTGACTTCGACGACGCCGCCGTGGACGAGGTCGCGCGCGGGCTCGCGGACGCAGACGTGGTCGGCTTCTCCAGCATGACCGGCTACGCCGAGATGACGCGCGCCATCGCGCGCCGTGTCCGCGAGCTGTCGAAGAGCACGTACATCGTGTGGGGCGGTATCCATCCGATCATCCACCCGGAGGACGCCGTCCTGGCGGACGTGGACGCGATCTGCACGGGCGAGGGCGAGTTCGCGTTCGAAGAGCTGCTCGACTGCCTGAAGAGCGGCAAGGACTTCACGAAGCTCCGCAACTTCTGGTTCAAGCAGAACGGCAAGATCACTCAGAACGCGTTCCTGCCGCTCATGTCGGGCGAAGAAATGGAGCGCCTCCCCTTCCCGAAGTACGGCGAGCGCGAGTGGATCTACAAGAAGGGGCACGGCTTCGTGCCCGCGACGGTGTCCGACTACCTGCAGACGAACGGGCTCGGCTACAACGCCATCTGGTCCATCGGTTGCCCGCTGCACTGCACGTACTGCGGCAACACGAAGTTCATCGCCAACGACCGTAACTACAAGAAACTCCGCCATCCAAGCGCGAGGTACTGCGTCGAGGAGATAAAGTCGGCGCTCGCGAAGCACCCGCACCTCTCCCAGGTGAGCTTCCACGACGACAGCTTCATGGCCATCCCCTACAAGGAGCTCGCGCACTTCGCCGAGCTCTGGCACCGGGACGTGAAGCTCCCCTTCGCCGTCTACGGGGTGATCCCGAACTACGTGAAGCCCGAGAAGCTCGAGGTCCTCACGTGGGCGGGTATGAACCGCATCCGCATGGGCATCCAGACCGGCAGCGAGCGCATCCTCGACTTCTACAAGCGGCCTACGCCGCCGAAGAAGATCCGCGAGGCCGCCGCGGCGCTCGCGCCGTTCGCGCCGAAGTATCACATCCCGCCGGCATACGACATCATCACGGACAACCCGATAGAGACGCGCGAGGACGTCGTTGCCACACTCGAGCTCCTGTACGAGCTCGCACGTCCGTTCACGCTCAACGTGTTCTCGCTCAAGGTCATCCCGAACACCGCGATGGATCGGATGATGAAGGAGCAGGGCATCGACCTCGACGAGATCTCGGCGAACTACCGCAACATCCCTCCCAAGTGGGCGAACATGATGCTGTACCTGATCGCCATCTGGCGTCCGCCGCGCTGGCTCTTCGAACGGCTGCTCGAGCGCGCCCGGGCGACGACGGCTCCGCAGCCGGAGTACCCTCGCCTGAACGAGCTCCTCCGCATCGCGTACTTCGCCAAGCGAGCGCAAGATCACCTGCGCCACATGGATTTTTCGACGATCCAGGGCCCGGCCGGCTACGTCGCGTGGCGCTCGGGCCTGATCGCGGCGTGGCGGAAGTTCGCGCCGAAATATCCGCGCCCGGAGCCTCCGGCCCCGGCTCGGCCGACAGAGACGGCAGCTCCGGCGGCGCAGGCGCAGCCGTCGCGCCGCCTCAACGTCGTGGCATCCGGCGACGCTCCGTAAGGAAGAATACGGACCCGAAGCAGCACCCCATTTATACGGAGTGTTTACGTGGCGTTCGGAGCCGTCCGGTCGCGCGCACCCCGGCTCGCCTTGCATCCAATACAAATCTTTCGACCAGGCCGAGTGAACCAGATGTCTCGGTAGTGACGGCGTGTACCCTTTCAGGTCGTGAAGGCGTCGTTCGGTAACCCACTCGGTGGGGTGGACGGCTTGGCCGCCTCTCTGGTGGACGAATCGCCAGTGGGCCTCGTTGCCCTCTCGGTCGACGGGATGATCGTCGCGTTCAACCGCGCCGCCGAGGCGATCTTCGGCAAGACGAAGGCCAAAGCGATCGGCATGGCGTTCGACGCGATGCTCGCGCCGACGGGGGACACCGAAGCGGTGCGACGGGCCGTGCGGCTGGCAATGGACGTGGGCTCGGCCAAGGTCACCGCCGTGGCGGCGCGCGGCGACGGCTCCACCGCGCAGCTCGAGATCGTGTTGCGCCGGATCGACGCCGCGAATGAGCCGTTTCTGGCCGCTATCGTGACGGATGCGTCGAACGGCCGCCCCGCGCCGGAGAAGGGCCTAAACGACGCGACCATCCGCGGACTGCTCGACACCGCACCGGACGCCATCGTCATCGTCGAGGGTTCGGGCGACATCGTGCTCGTCAATGCGCAGACGGAGAAGCTCTTCGGCTACACGCGCGCAGAGCTCGTCGGCAAGCCCGTGGAGACGCTCATCCCGTCCCGATATCGAGCGAAGCACACGTCGAACCGGGCTGATTTCTTCTCCGGGCCGCGGGTCCGCGCGATGGGAGCGGGCCTCGAGCTCCACGCTCTGCGCAAGGACGGAACGGAATTCCCCGTCGAGATCAGCCTGAGCCCGCTCGAGACGGCGAGCGGCCTGCTCGTGACGAGCGCCATCCGCGACATCACCGACCGGAAGAGCCTCGAGCAGCGCATGCAGGAAGCCAACCGGCTGAAGAGCGA
>CAYUAW010000224.1:10449-12036 GCA_964442485.1 uncultured Polyangiaceae bacterium | reverse complement strand
AACGAAAAAGGCCGCGGTAACCGCGGCCTTCTGATTGGGCGACAGGGAGTGCGTCAGCATTCCACCGGCCCAGGCCGCAGCCCGAGGCCGATGATAATGAGACGCGTGGGACGTGTGTCGCGAAGCACGTGAGTAGCCTAGCGAACCGGTTTCATTCGTCAACTGGCCGTCTCGTCCGTGACGTTGCGAGCTACGCAGCAGCATGCTGAAATGGCGCATGCTTCGACACATCGCTTCCTTGGTCGTCACCTCTCAGCTGATCCTGCTCGCCTGTTCGAGCGACAAGGGCGGCGGCTCGTTGGATGGCGGCAGCTCGGGCTCGGGCAACGGCGGCGCGTCGAGCGGCGGCCACGCCGGCGCAGCCGCGGGCGGTGGCTCGAACGGCGGCCATGCCGGCTCGGGCGCGGGCGGTTCTGCGGGCGCAGCTGCCGGCGGGCGCGCGGGTGCGGCAAGTGGCGGCGCTTCTGGATCCTCCGGCGCCGGTGACCGCGACGCCATGGTCGGCCCCACGGATGCGGCGACGGACGGAACGAATCCCAGCGGCGATGCAGGAAATGGTGTCTGCTCTTCGTGTCGTGTCGGGGAGCTCTGCGTCGAGCATCAGACGGTGGGAGGCGCGCTCTTCCTCCCGGACGCCGGCCGGTGCCCCGACGGTCGCGTCCTGTCGACGGGCCCGCGCCCCACGTGCGATCTGGCGCCGAGCTACACCTGCGAGAAGCTTCCGGCCGCATGCACGTCGGGCTCGCCCGCGCCCGCGCATTGCACGTGCGCGCGTTCGCTGTGTGCATCCGCGAACGTCTGCATGGACGTCTCTCCGACGCTCATGAAGTGCACGCTGCAGGCGCCCTGAGCGGCGGCGAAGGGCGCATGACCGCGCGAGGGCGCGGACTATCGCGCTCCCTCGGAGCGCGTCCGCCAGTCACGCAGCATCGCCACGGCACGCTCGACGCAGGCACGACACATGGGTCGACCGAGACGGAACGTCTTGCTGTTGGCCCCGCAATACTCGCAAGGTACGTCGTCGACGCCGCCACCCGCGTCGAACGCGTGGGCGGCATGTCCGAAACACGCTTCGCACACGTAGCCATCGAGTCCGGATAGCGTGGGCCCGCTGCAGGTGAGACCGAGCTTCGCGACGCAGCCGCGCAGGCTCGACTCTGCCAGCGATATCGATTGTCGGTCTATCGGCACGACTCTTCATCTTACCACGGATCGACCGCGCCGCGCTCAGCGGAATGCGCCCTCGAGGCTCAGAGTGCCGAGGCCGGCGGTGCGTGACGTCACGTACAGGTCGTCGGTGAACCACGTCTCCAGGATGCCGCCCTCGAGCTTCACCGCGATGCTCGAGGGATCCTCTGTCGGGCCGAGGTGCACGCGGCCGCCGGCGCCGGCTCCCAGGGTGGACAGCGGGCCGAGCTGGCGATCGCCGGTCCGGTATTGGGGAATGGTGGCTTGGCCGTCAGGTGCGCTGGCCGTGTAGGCGCGTTTCCAGAACGACGTCGCGGACTGCAGATGGAAACGAGCCCATGGCCAGAGGTCCGCCCTCGGGCTCACGCTCCACACGTAGCGGGCGTCCGTCGTCGCTGC
>CAYUAW010000224.1:8850-10349 GCA_964442485.1 uncultured Polyangiaceae bacterium | reverse complement strand
GGAACGCCCCTCCGCCCGAGCACGAGCTGGTCACGCTCGTACCCGATGAACGCGCCGTCTCCGCGCTCCGAGAGCTTCACGAGGACGTCGGCGCCGCCGCCCGTCGTGGCCGCGTCGGGCTCGCGCGACAGGATGCCGGAAGCGCGCAGCCCTATCAGGGAAGGCTGATAGGTGCCCTCCAGGCGTACCTGATGCCGGACCTCGTTCCAGCGGTCGACGCCGCCGCGAGACGCTGCTGTGACCACATCGATGGACGCAGCCGAGATGACGTCCACCAGGTAATCGCCGCGTGCGCTCCACTTGCCGTCCCGCCCCGCGATGGCGCCGGAGACCGCCGGCGAGACGACGGACACCGAATCCGAATCGTCGTAGACGGTCGTCTCACCCGTGACGCACCCGACGACGGGGCTCGACTCCTCCGCCGCGGTCGCCTTCGCTACGGCCTCCGCAGACGGCGGCGGCAGGGGCTCGGCCCGTAGCACGGACGGCATTGCAAGGAGCAGCGCGATGCACGCGCACCTGACGAACATCACCCTGAGACCTGCGCCCTTCTATCACGACCGACGTTCGTCCGAAGTTCTCGCTCAAGCTCGACCGAGCTTCGCCGTGATGGGGTCGCCACGCGGTCACGAGCGCGGCGCAAGACGCTTCGCGGCGCTCGCGCAGACTCGTCTCGTCCTGGAGCGACGCGCCCACCGCGCCTGCGCGTCGCGGCGACGGTCCGGTGCTCGTCGCTAGTGCGCCGAGTGTGTGACTCGGCGGACAAATGAGACAGTCCATGAGACAGTCCAGTTGGGGAGTCAGAGCGGTGCCTTCCCAGCGAACTACGGACTCGCCACACTACGGAAGCGCCAGCGGAATCCAATTGCCGATGACATTCAGACTCCGACACGCTTGCTTCGTGTGTGCGTTCGTCGCCGCGTTGCCGACGCTCGCGCAGGCTGCGGAGGCTCCCACACCGACCGCGACTGCGTCTCCTAGCTCTACCGACGACGACTGGGACATCTGGGCGCGACATCCGGTTGCGATGGAGCTTCATTTCGGTCTCGGGTCGCCAGCGTCGATCTTCGGTCTGGAAGTCGAGTACAGCTTCTCGCCGCTCGTCGCCGTCGCCGCCGGCATCGGCCTGGGGGGATACGGACCCTCAGGCGGCAGCGCCGTGCACGGCGCCGGGCTCGTCCGGCTCCGCCCGGTGCGCGCGGGGACGGCCGCGCTCGTCGTCGAAGGAGGGGTCTCGACGGGCGGGTTTCGCGTCCCATTCTACTCGGGCGACAGCACGCCGACCTACCAGGGAAGCTGGGTGACGTTCGCGCAGTTCGCGCTGGGCGGCGAGCTCAGGAGTCACCACGGGACTCTCATTCGCCTCACGGTCGGCTTCGCCACGCTCATCGACTCGAACAGCGTCGCCTGTTTCCCGGGAGCCGATGGCGGACCCAGCTGCGGTAGCACGACGCTCCTCACGTTGCCCGCGTTCGACCTCGCCGTCGGGTACGCGTTCT
>CAYUAW010000224.1:6690-8750 GCA_964442485.1 uncultured Polyangiaceae bacterium | reverse complement strand
AGCACGACGCTCCTCACGTTGCCCGCGTTCGACCTCGCCGTCGGGTACGCGTTCTGAGACGAGCTGCCCGGCGCTCCTTCCGCTCGCCCGCCGGGGTCTACGCCAGCGTGTGAAGCGAGGCGAGGACGCTTCGAGCCGTGTCGAGCTCGTGTGTGACACGGGCCCGCACACCACCCATGAGCGCTTTCACTTCCTCCGAATGCGTCCGGAGGACCGCCTCGTCGATCGTATTGAGCACTTTCTGGTGCAACCGGATCGACCCTTCCACGTAGGTTCGGTCGATGCTCGGCGCGGTCGCGTTCTCGAGGTGCGAAGTGGCTTCGTCGGCCTCCTTCCGGATCTCGTTGCTCGCGGCGCTCTGAGCGGCGCGCAGATTGAGTCTATCGCCGACGGCATGCGCGGCCTGGATCGCGTCGGTGTGGTCGTTGATCGTCGCTCGCGCCAGCTGCTGGACGGCCTCCGTGCGAACCCGCGACGCGGCGGTGGTTGCGAGCAAGATTTCTCCGCTACTCGCAGCCTCCGCCACACCCAGGCTCTGGCCGTCGGTCATCGCCGAGTCGGAGACTGGCGCGGAGCGTTGCCCGCGAGCTGCCTTCGGACCGGCCTGCGCGCCGCTCGCTGGAACCAGCACCGCGGCGCCCATCAAGAGCGCTGACAACAGATATGGACGAACCGTGAACATGGTGCACCTCCACCTCGGTCTCCCATGCATCTCTCGTTCCGCGACTCGAACTCGCGTGGTCGGCCCGTGCGCGTGCACGGCTTGCGCGGACAAGAGGAGCCTCGTGCCAGCGGTCCGAGCGCCGCACGACGGTTCGCATCACCCCGCTCTGCGTAATGAGGGCGTGTTACCGATGCTTGCGACGGATCCCGGTCCGGTCAGCCACCGCACCGCCGAGCGCGTCGGGGTCGCGTTGCGTCGATGCGACCGATTGACGATCAACCTCCGAGGGGCGTGTTGCCACAGCACGGGCGCGGAAGGTGCGCCGATGAACGCAGGAAGGACCACTCCGGGACGAGCCGATCCGGTAACGGACCCCGGGCCGGCGCGAGGGCGGTGCGCCGTCCATTTCTGTCATTCGCCGTCCGCCGGGACGCCCTTGCCCGAGCGGCGCATCCAGGGCGATAGTCCGCGCGTGGTGGTTGCGCCGGTCGCGGGTCGCATTCTTCGTTGCGGCCTGGCAACCGTCCTCGTCGCGAGCGCGACCGGGTGCACACAGTTCGGCGCTCACCCGAAGTGTCCAGAGGAAGGCGGGTCGCCCTGGTTCCGGATCGAGTCGCGGCACCTCACCGTGTTGACCGATCAGTCACGCGAGGACGGCGAAGCCACGGCGCGAGAGCTCGAGCAGGGACTCGATGCGATCACGCAGGTCGCCTTCGAGCACCCGCGCTCGCCGGTCGAGCACACGACAGTCGTGCTCTTTCGCGAGTCGAGTGACTTTCACGCGTTCAACCCTCGGCTGGTCGGTGGCCGCTTCTACAGACACCTTCCGAACGATCCAGAGGGTCCGAGATATCTGGTCGTCTCCAGCGAAACGGCAGGAAGCAACCGGACGGTCCTGATGCACGAGCTCACGCACGAGCTCACCGATCGTAACTTCGGTCCGGCGCCGCCCTGGCTCAGGGAGGGGTGGGCGGAATACTACTCTTCATCGAGAGTCGAGGGCGGCAAGGTGATCGTCGGCGCCGCGCCGCAGCGCATCACCTTCACCGAGGACCCAGTGTGTCGGATCTACCGTGACGTTTCTGGAGCACGCGCCCTTGCGATTCCGATCCGAGCGATGCCTGCCGCAAGCGAGATCGTTCGCATGCGCCCCGCGGAGTTCTACGGGCAAGTGCTGTCGTCGCATCCGACCTTGAAGGCTGCCTTGAGAGCCGAAACGAACTACGTGGCTGCGTGGGCGCTCGTACACATGTTTCTCGACGACGTGCAGCAGTACAAGAAGCGTTACCAGCGCTTTCTCGACGGTGCCGTCGCCGGGAGGAGCCTCGACGTGGCGTTTCAGGAGGCGTTCGGCGATCTGCCGCCGGGGCGTCTCGATGGCGACTTTCGTGCGTAC
>CAYUAW010000224.1:3826-6590 GCA_964442485.1 uncultured Polyangiaceae bacterium | reverse complement strand
GCCCTCGAACCCTTCGACGCCGCGATCCTCGATACGCTCGCGAATACCCTGTACGACCTCGGGCGCGTCGACGAAGCCATCGAGGTCCAGACCGCCGCGGTCGCGTTCCTGGACGAGTACGCCAGGGACGACGGAATCACGGAGCGCCTGTCGCGCTACAAGAGCGGCAGGAAGTAGGGGGAGGGCGCGAAAGAGCCAGGGGAGCTCTCGAGCGACGAAAGCCGCGGTTCGTGGAGCACGATGTTGCGTCGAACAGTGAACTGGACGAACCTTTCGAGATGGTGAGGAGTGCGAGGGACGCTTCGGTTCTCGTCGTCGTCGTCGCCCTCGGCGCCGGCGCGTGCGGAGGGAACAAGACGACGTCGTCGACGGGCGCGGCGTCGAACGCGCCGGTTCCGATGGACCAGCTTCCGGGCCTCGCCGCGCACGCTTTCTGCGATCACTTCGGTGCGTGTTGCGGGCAGGCGGGCGTCGCTTTCGACGCGGCGCAATGCGTCCAGTCGACGACGGCGCGTTTCCAGGTGCTGCTGTCTTCGGGGGCGGGTCGTTACGACCCCGCCGCCGGTCGTGCCTGCGTGAATTTCCTCACCGCCACCGCGACGAACTGCGGCCCGAGTGCGAAGGTCGACCACTCGTGCGACTCGGATCTGCTGGTCGGCACCGCCGCGTCCGGGGAGGCGTGCACGAAGCCGAGCGACTGTGCGCTGCTGGCCACGTGCACCAACACGCCGGGTGTGTGCCTCGCGACGCCCGCGGGGAAAGAAGGAGACCCTTGCGTCGGCAGCTGTAACCATGACAGTGGCAGCAAGTTCAGCGATTGCTACGGCCTCACCGGCGCCGACGGCCTCGTCTGCTACGTCGAGGACGAGCTCGCGTGCGGCAGCGATGGCACCTGTCAGGCCGTTCCGGATCCGGACGGCCCGAATCTGCTCGGCGAGCCGTGCTCCACCGCTTCGGGATGCCACAGCGGGCTCGATCTGTACTGCGACGCCGGCAGCGGCAAGTGCCGGGCGAAGAAGCCGCCCTTCTCGGCTTGCCAGGGTACGCTCGAGTGTCGCGGGGATTCCAAGTGCAATGACGGCAAGTGTTCGTTCATTCTCGCCTCGACGTGCACGGGACAACCGACGTCGTCGAACTGAGCGGTCCGTCAAGAAAACCCCGCCGCTCGCAGCCGCTCCACGGCGAGATCGACGAAGCGGCGGACCTTCGCGGAGGCGCGCTTGCTACCGGCGTGCACGACGTGCACGGGGAGCGGCGTGGGTTCGTGGTCGCGGAGCACGGTGACGAGCCGGCCTGCGCGCAGGTCGGCGTCGACCTGGTAGGAGAGCAAGCGCGTGAGCCCCCTGCCGGCCACGGCAGCGGCGAGCGCGACGTCGACTGCGTTCACGACGAGTCGCGCGTGTGGCTGCACGGCGATGGGCTTCTTGTTCTTCTGGAACCCCCACTCGGGCTCTGCGACGCCGCCGCTGAACGTGATGGTGTCGTGCTCGTCGATGTCGGAGGGCTTGCGCGGGGTCCCCCGCTTCTCGAGATACGCAGGTGACGCGCACAGCACGCGCCGCACGCTCCCGACGCGGACGGCCGAGAGCGTGGAATCCGGCAGCTCCGCGATGCGCACCGCGACGTCGAGGCCCTCGTCCACGAGGTCGACGAGCCGGTCCACGAACAGCGTGCGCACCGACGCCTGCGCGTGGGTCGCGAGGAACTCGAGCACGAGGGGAGCCACGAACATGCGCCCGAAGTTCACCGACGCGGTCACGCTGAGGCGACCGCGCAGCTCGCCGTGCAGATCGCCGGCGAAGCGCTCCGCCTCCTCCACCTCGACGAGGATCCGCCGCGAATCGGCGAGGAAGCGCGTGCCGGCTTCCGTCAGGCGTACGGTGCGGGTGGTGCGCTTCAGGAGCTCCGTTCCGATCCGGTCCTCCAGCGCTGCCACCGCGCGCGTCACCGAGGGGGCCGACATTCCGAGCTTTCGCGCCGCCGCCGCGAAGCCGCTGGAGTCCGCCACCGCCGCGAAGATCCGCATCGTTTCCAGCCGGTCCATGGGACTATTTCAGCCTATGAAATAATGATTTGTCAATTCCGTGGGTTCTCGGCGACGCCGGACGGCAGCACGATCCTCCCATGGCGAACGAGCAGGCGAAGAAGGCAGCCCGCGCGCTCCACGACATGATGGACCGGCACCTCGCGACGTCGCCGAATCTGGCAGACGACGGGCCGACGCTCGTCGGACTCGCGCTCGACTCGTACACTGCCGTCGCGCCGGAAGGTGGCGTGTCACTCGAGCCGTGGCCGAACGTCCGCGCGTGGCTCGGTCGCATCGAGCAGCTCGATGGTTTCGTCCCCATGCCGAGGAGCCGCGTCGCGTGATCGAGACGAGCGGGGCAGCCGCGTCCCCTTTCCACGGCGGTGAGCTCGCCGTCCAGGAGCGACTGGGAGTGAAGGAGAAGGTCGCGCGGTTCGGCGAGCGTGGCATCCGGCCCTTCATGCCGGACCAGCACCGTGAATTCATCGAGGAGCTGCCCTTCGTGTTCGTCGCGAGCCTGGACGGCGAAGGGCAGCCCTGGGCGTCGATGGTATGGGGGCTGCCCGGCTTCGTGACGACGCCGGACGCGACCACGCTGAAGGTCGCAGGGAACATGGCTGCCGGCGACCCGCTGTCGCGGAACGTCGTGGCCGGGGCTCCCGTCGGCGTGCTCGGCATCGAGCTCGAGACCCGGCGGCGCAACCGCGTGAACGGCACCGTCGTCGACCGGAATAGCGA
>CAYUAW010000224.1:0-3726 GCA_964442485.1 uncultured Polyangiaceae bacterium | reverse complement strand
CGCGGCGGCCTGCCGGGTTTCGCCGCGCTCGCCGACGACGGTCCGGCGACGGTCATCACGTTCCCCGACTACGTCGGGAACTTTCTCTTCAACACGCTCGGCAACATCCAGACCGATCCGCAGGTCGGGTTGCTCTTCGTCGACTTCGACCACGGGAGTCTGCTGAGCCTCGTCGGCCGCGCGGAGATCATCTGGGACGGCCCGGAGGTGAGCGCCGTGGCGGGCGCGCAGCGCCTCGTGCGCGTGACGCTCCGGAGCGGCGTGCTGATGGACGACGCGCTACCCTTCTCCTTCAGCGAGCCCTCGTTCGCGCCGCAGTTCCGTCTCGGGTGAGGGCGAACCGCGCCGTCGCCGCGGATTCATCGATTCACTTTGCACACGGGTGCACGACCGCGACGCGGTCAGCGGGCTTTTCCGTCACGACGAGATCGTCCTGGCCGAGGCCGAGGCGCCCCAGCGCCGGGACGACGGAGGAGGGGTTCGCGAGGAGCCCCTTCGGCGTCGCTCCTTGCTCGGTGCCGTCCAGCCCGTAGGCGAGGACCGCGGGGCCGCCGAAGTCGGCGACGTAGATCGTCGATTCGGTGACGAAGAGATCGTCGAGGTAGCTCGGCGCGGTGACGAGCTTCTTGAAATCGCTGCCGCCGTCGGCTTCCGGTATGCCCGCCTTCCAGAGCTCGGCGCCGCTCGTGAGATAGATGCTGCCGTTGAACTGCTTGATGCCATTCGGCGCGAACGGCGTCGGCAGACCGCCGAGGTCGGTCTCGTCGGTGATCTTCAGGGGGCCGCTGGCAGACAACGTGAGCCGCAGGATGCGCCCGTCGAACGTCGACGCGATGTACAGCTGCCCGAGGCTGTCCGAGGTCAGGCCGTTCGCGAGCTGCACCCCCGGCAGGTCGTAGAGCGAGTCGAACATGGACGTCTCGTCGACGTTGGCGGCGTACAGGTGAGAGTCGCTCAGATCGTAGCAATTGGCGAACACGACGGCTCCGACCTGCGTCATGCCGCCGAACTTGCACGTCGCGCTCGGCGTGAGCTTCGTCAGCGACACGGACGCGCCGGTCCCGCGCGTCACCTCGAAGATCCCGTCGTCGCCGCTGACGAAGAGACGCCCCGTGCCGCTCAGGAAGAGGAGATTCTCGGCGGACGTGACGCCCCCCACGAGCGTCGTGCGCGTGCTGCACCCGAGGCTTCCCGTCCCGCCGTCGAGCGGCGCGGCATCGGCGACCGGCGTGGCCGTTCCGGTGTCGACGCCGGACTCGGCGACCGGCGTCGGGTGTGCGTCCGGGGTTCCCGCTTCAGGGGGCTCGGTCGTCGCCGACGGGTGTGAATCGGAGCAGCCCGAAACGTAGATGAAAAGCGCGCCGAGGAGATGCAGAACTCGTGGCGTCGTCATCTCGTCGTCATACCCGACCTGTGACGCTCGGGTCTCGAGCCACGTCCGCTTTCTGGTAAAATCTCGCTTTCCTGGGGGGCGCTGGCGCGGTGCTGGGACGCCGGGGACGAGCTCGAGTCTGCGCTCCTCCATTCATGTGACGGACGCCGCGCCCCGTTCCTGCGGGGCGCCCTAATACCAGAGCACCTCGCGCGTCGCTTCGCTGAGCGGGCGCCAATCTCGTGCAAAAGCAGGGCTGCTGCGCTCGCGTGGCGTCGAGAGGGTTTCGCGACGAAGTGCGCGCAGCTCGCTTGCTGTACGCGCGCTGCACGGAGCGGACAGCGCGTGCAAGTGTCGTACACCGCGCGCGGTTCGCGGACCGATCGTTCATGCCTCCGTCGACCGTGTCGTCGCTCGTCGCGCTCGTTCGTCGCGACGCGGGGCGGATTTTGCAAAGTGAGATCGCGGCGCACACGGCCGGGCTGGCCGAATAGCCGGTTCGTCACTCATCGAGCATCACCAATGGACAACGTGGCCCGTCATCACGAACGCTTTCACGGCAGCGAGCGCCCGCGCACAAATGTCGCGCAAACCTTGTCGACGCTGGCGGTCTCGCAGCGCTTGCCGCTGTACCTCGCGTTCTTGTGCATGGCATTGGTGGCCCCTTCGCTCTTCACGGGGTTCGAGCTCGACGACTACATCTATCGGTATTGCAGCCTGCGCCTGCCAGGCGCCGAGACGTTCTGTCCGTCGAGCCTCTCCCTGGCGACGCTCGCGACGGATCGCCCGGACCTGATACATCGCATGATCGAGCAGGGATTTGCGCCTTACTGGGCCTATGATCACCTCGTTCTCGATTTCTTCAGGCCGCTCAGCGCGCTCACGCACTTCGTCGATTTCAGGTTGTGGCCCGACAATGGGGTCCTGATGCACGCGGAGAACATCGCGTGGCTCGGCGGCGCGATCTTCCTCGCGACGCTCCTCTACCGCGCGACGTTCGGCGTCGGGCTGCTGAGCGGCGCCGCGGCGTTCGCGTTCGCCGTCGATCACGTGCACGGGCTGCCCGCGGGCTGGATCGCGAATCGCAGCGCCGTCATGGCGGCGTTCTTCGGGACGGCCGCGCTCGTCGTTTACGACCGCGGCACGCGAGCGCCGTCACGGCGAGCGGCGCTCGGTGGCGTCGCTTGTCTGCTGTTCGGCTTGCTCAGCGGCGAGATTGCGCTCGGCGCCTTCGGGTATCTGCTCGCGCACGTCACGGTGCTCGACCGAAGGCCGTGGCGCGAGCGGCTCCGGTCGGTGCTGCCTTACGTGCTCGTGACGGTCGCGTGGCGCGTCTTCTACGTCGCAACGGGGCACGGCGCGTTCGGTTCGTCGATCTACGTCGAGCCCGGGCATGATCCGCTCGGCTTTCTGTCGGCGTTGCCGCGGCGGTTGTCGCTCCTCTTGCTCGGCGTGTTCGGGCTTCCGCCGGCAGAAGGCGCGTCGTTCATGACGAAGGGGATGAGCCGCGCCGTGTTCGTCGGGGCGGTGTGTTTTTCCGTGGCGCTCGTCGTGGCGTGCGCGCGGATGATCCGTCGCGATCGCCTCTCGCGGTTCTGGGCGGTGGGGATGGCAGTGTCGCTCGTCACGGTGTGCACGACCGTTCCGCACAACCGGCTGCTCTACTTCCCGAGCCTCGGGGGCATGGCGCTTCTCGCAACGCTGACCGATGCATTCGCGCGAGGCGATCCGCGGCTGCCGAAAGGCGCAGCGGGCAAGGTCTCCGAGCTCGCCGTCGCGCTCTCCGGCGGCCTGCACGCCTTCGTCTCGCCGTTTCTCTTGCCGCTCGCGGCGTGCATCGTCTACCTCACGCACACGATAGCGGACCGCGGCGTCCCGAGCGCCATGACCGCCATGACGGACGCGCCGCACCAGGAGCTCGTGCTGGTCTCGGCGCCGGAGATCTTCACGGCACTCTATCCGCGCCTCATCCTGAGCGCGCAGCGGAGGCAGCAGCCGGCGAAGCTCCGCTTGCTCTCCATGGGGCCGATTGCGCTGCGCGCGCGGCGTCTCGACACGCACACACTCGAGGTGAACTACGACGGGGGACTCCTGTCGACGCTCGCCGAGCGGCTCTACCGCGACGAGCGACACCCGATGAAGCAGGGCGACAGGGTCGAGCTCGACGGCCTCTCCATCGCGGTGGGCCCCGTGACGAGCGACGGGCGGCCGCTCTCCACGACCTTCACCTTCGCCGAGCCGCTCGACTCGCCGAAGCTACGCTGGGTCGTCTGGCAGACGGATCGCTACGTCCCGTTCACGGTGCCCGCGCACGACGGCGACGTGGTGGACGTTCCGGCGGCGCGCTCGACGTA
>CAYUAW010000223.1:4373-12114 GCA_964442485.1 uncultured Polyangiaceae bacterium | reverse complement strand
AGGCCGGCGTACGGCGTTATCGAGACGGCTCGAGTCCGCCACCGCGTCCTTGCTGCGGGCAGCGGGCCTCCCGTGATCCTGCTGCACGGGTTTCCGGAGGGCGCGTATTCGTGGCGGCACCAGGTGTCGGCGCTCGCCGCCGCGGGCTTTCGCGCCATCGCGCCCGATCAGCGCGGCTATGCCGGCGCCGAGCCGATCGTACGGGTGGAGGGCCACGATCACGTGGAGCTCGCGCTCGACGTGATCGCGCTACTCGACGCCATCGGCGCCGAACGCGCCGCGCTCGTCGCGCACGACTGGGGCGCCTCGCTCGCGTGGAACGCCGCGCTCCTGCACCCGGCGCGCATCTCGTCCGTCGTCGCGCTCAGCGTGCCGTACGGCGGGCGCTCGAAGGACCCGCCCATCGCCACGTTCAAGGAGCTCTTCGGCGACGTGTTCTTCTACATGCTCTACTTCCAGACGCCGGGGGTGGCGGAGGCAGAGCTCGAAGCGAACGTGCGCGAGTCGCTACGCAGTTTCTACCGTTCCTCGTCCGGAGACGGTCCCGAGAGGCGCTTCTTTCCGCGGACCGCTCGCCTGCTCGAGACCCTCGACGCGCCGCCGGGGCTCCCTGGCTGGCTCTCGGAGGAGGACCTCCAGCACTTCACGGCGTCGTTCGAGGCATCGGGCTTCGCAGGGCCGCTCGGTTGGTATCGCAGTATGGATCGCACCTGGGAGCGCACGGAGCACCTCGCCGGCGCGAAGGTCGTGCAACCCGCCCTCTTCCTGGCGGGAGCGCGTGATCCCGTGATTGCTTTCGGTGCTCGGGCCCTCGAGCGCATGCCCCGCCTCGTTCCGAACCTCGCCGGCGTGAGGCTCCTCGACGGCGTTGGTCACTGGACCCAGCAGGAACGTCCCGCCGAGGTGAGTCGCGAGATCGTTGATTTTTTGCGCAATCACTGAGGCTTTTCGCGGCAAGATTCGCGGCTCCGTGGTAACGGCGGAAGCGGCCACATCACCCGCGCGCCGGGCGCGCGCCCGAGGTCGTCCCGTCTTGCGGCGGCCCCGGGTCTCGTCGAAGGGAAGCGACCCATGTCCGAGACCGCAACTTCAAGCGCCGTGGCGCGTCCGTCGAACGCGCCGCTCTCCGGTGCACGGCCGGCCGGCGCCGCGGGCGAGACCGTCTCTCACAATCCTGCCACGCTCGAAGAAGTGGGGCGCGTCCCGAACACGGATCTCGCGGACATGCCGGCGATCTTCGCGCGCGCTCGCGCCGCCCAGGTCGACTGGGCGAAGCGGTCCTTCGCCGACCGGCGGCGTCACGTCCAGAAGATGCGCGACTACATCGTCGAGCACGCGGAGGAGCTCGCCGCGGTCGTCAGCCGCGAGAACGGCAAGCTCCGGCTCGACGCGCTGACGACGGAGGTGATCCCCGCCGCGCTCGCCGCCGACTGGTACGCGAAGAACGCGGAGAAGGCCCTTTCGCCGAGGCGAGTGCCGATGGGCTCCACGCTGTTCATCAACAAGCGAAATCAGCTCCGCCGCGTGCCGCTCGGCGTCGTGGGGATCATCAGCCCCTGGAACTACCCGCTGTCGATCCCGTTCGGCGAGGTGGTGATGGGGCTCATGGCGGGGAACGCCATCCTGCTGAAGGTGGCCGCGGCGACCATCACCGTCGGTGAGGCCATCGAGCGCATCGTGGCCGCGGGGGAGCTCCCGGCCGGGCTCTTCCAGCACATCGTCGGAAGCGGCGGGCGCGTCTCGCAGGCATTCTTCGACAACGGCATCGACAAGCTGTTCTTCACCGGCTCGGTCCCGACCGGCAAGACGCTGATGGCCGCCGCGGCGAAGACGCTGACGCCTCTGTCCCTCGAGCTGGGCGGCAAGGATCCGATGATCGTCCTTCCCGACGCGGACCTCGAGCGCGCCGCCAACGGCGCCGCCTGGGCCGGCTATCAGAACGCCGGGCAGAGCTGCGGCGGCGTGGAGCGCATCTACGTGCACGAGTCCGTGTACGAGCCCTTCGTCGAGCTGCTCGCGAAGAAGACACGCGCGATGCGTCACGGCCCCGACCACGCCTGCGACGTGGACATGGGCGCGATGACGACGGAGGACCAGCTCGCGACGGTCCGCCGTCACGTCGACGACGCAGTCAAGAGCGGCGCGAAGATCGTCGCGCAGTCGCAGCTGACGGATAAAGCCGCGAAGGGCTACTTCTATCCGGCGACCCTCGTCACCGGCGTCGATCATTCGATGGACCTCATGCGCGAGGAGACGTTCGGTCCCGTGCTCCCCGTGATGAAGTTCTCCTCGATCGACGAAGCGGTCCGCCTCGCCAACGACTCGACGATGGCGCTCACGTCGTCCGTGTGGACCAGAAACCTCGCAGTGGGCAAGGAGATCGCGGCGCGGATCGAGTCCGGCGTCACCACCATCAACGACCACCTGTACACCCACGGTCAGAGCGAAACGCCGTGGGGCGGCTGGAAGGATTCCGGGGTGGGACGGACGCACTCCGCCATCGGGCTGGAGGAGATGACCCAGCCGAAGCTCATCAACTGGGACATCGTCCCGGCCAAGCGGAACATCTGGTGGTACCCGTTCGACCAGCAGACGTACGACGGCATGCTCGCAGCGCTGCGGATGAACTACCCGAGGTCGCTCCTCGGCTGGTTCCGCGACATGGCCAACGTCACGAAGCTCATGCTCACGAAGATGTTCTCCCCATGGAAGACGGGGTGATCCTGCCCGACGGGCGGGAATGATTCCTGGCACGGGCGGCAGTTGTCGTAGGGTGCTGCCGCCTTGTTTCCGTTCCTGCCAAAGCGCCCCCGGCCGACCCGGCCGCCCTGGCCCACCATCGTGGTGCTCCTCGTCCTCGTCGCGCTCTACCAGCTCTACGAATGGCAGACGCGCCACTCCGGGCCCACCGTCGGCGAGGTCGAGCCGCTGGGAGCGCCGCGTCTCGCCCCCGACGCTTACGGCAGGGTCTCCGATCTGGTTCTCCGCGCTCCGGGCGGCGCGTCACTCACCGTGGTCGTCGCGCCCGATATCGCCGGGCACCGGCCGCTGCGTGGCGCGGTCGTCGACGTCGCGGTGGAGCGCGGCGACGTCACCGATCCGCTGATCTGGCTGAAGACCACGACGCTCGACGGAAGCGGTGCCCTCACCGAGCCCCGCTGGCGTTCGCCGCAGCCCTTCACGTGCAAGGAGGGCGGCGCCGGAGTGCGCGCCTACGGCGCTCTAGGGACCAGCTTGACCCAGGAGATCTGCGTCGCGAACACGGGTCTCTTCCGGTTCGAGACCACCGTCGGTTCTCTGCCTCCGGGCGGCGCCCTCGTCGACGAGCTCAACGTCGGCTCGCTCCCGGTCGCCGTCAGCCACGGCGTCCTCGTGGAGGGCGAAGCCGAAACGGATTTCGCCGCGTTCGGCGACAAGGGCATCGGTGTGCTCATCGAGGCGCCCCACACGCACGCTTCGCGGACCGTGTCTCACTTCGGAGAAGAGGTGTTTCCGGCGCCGGTCGTCCTCCGGTATCAGGGCGGCACGAGCGTATCGCGCTACGTTCACGTCGTGCGCGGCGACGCCTTCACGGCGATCGCAACGCTCGGGTCGGCGAATCGCACCTTCGACGTCACCTTCGGGCCGGAGCGCGGCGGTGACGTCTCGCTCCGCGACGAGGCGGACACCGAGATAGCGCGCGGAGCAGTGGTGCGCGGTGCCACGCGGACCTTCCGCATTCCCCCCGCGCTCGGCGACCACCTTGCGCTGCGCGACGACCGCGGCGTGGTGACAGACGTGTACGTCGCATTGCCGGCGCCCGGCGCGCGCAGCGCGATCGTCGCGACGACGGCGTCGCCGGGCACGCTGACGCTCGACTACCACGACGCCTCGGGAGCGCCGCTCGCCGTTCACGTGCTCTTCAAGGGCCTGAACGGCACGGCCGATCCGCGGCCCGCCGACGCCGACGGCCGCGTCGTGCGCGCGGGGCGCTCGCTCTTTCTCCTGGACGGCCGCACGAGGGTGTCGATGCCGGTCGGGCGCTATCGCGTCACCGCGTCCCACGGGACGGCGTACACGCTCTCCGTCGCGGAGGTGGACGTGACGCCCGGAGAGACGTCGACAGCCGGAGGCGAGCTCCACGCCGCCATCGACACCAGCGGGTGGGTCTCGGGAGACTTTCACCTGCACTCCGCGCCGAGCCCGGACTCCGATGTTTCGCTCGAGGAGCGTGTGGAGAGCCTCGTCGCGGAGGGCGTCGAGCTCGCCGTCGCGACGGACCACAACCGCATCACGGATTTCTCCGCGAGCGTCCATGCGCTCGGTCAGGAGAAGCGCCTCGGTACAGCGCGCGGCGTCGAGCTCACCTCGGCCGGCGTGCAGCGCTGGGGGCACTTCAACGCGTACCCCATGCCCGCGCCGACGAGCTCGCCGGAAGAGGCGACGCCCATGTACTTCGGCAAGCGCCCCGCGGAGATGTTCGCCGCGGCCAGGCAGCTCGGCGCGCGCGTCGTCCAGGTGAACCACGCGCGCATGGACCCGGGCATCGGTTACTTCGACCTCGCGCACCTGGACGCGAGGACGGGGCGCGCGAGCGGGGAGTTCTCCGCCGACTTCGATGTTTTCGAGGCGTACAACGGCATGTGGATCGAGACACGCCACAAGGTGCGCGAAGGCCCGCGGGATCTCGTCGCGCTCGCCCGGCGCGGCAAGCGCGTCGCCACGCTCGGCGACAGCGACTCTCACAAGCTGCTCTACGAGGAAGCGGGCTATCCGCGCACCTACCTGCACACGCCTGCGGAGCCCCCCGAGACACGCTTCGAACGAGCGCTCTCCGTCCTCCTCGGCTCGCGGGATACGACGGTCACCTCCGGGCCGTTCGTCGAGATGACGGTCGACGGCAAGGGCATCGGCAGCGTCGTCGAGCCGGCGGGCGGCACGGTGCACGTGACGGTGCGCGTCTCGGCTCCCGCGTGGGTGCCGGTGGAGCGCGTCGAGGTATGGCGCGACGACGAGGTCGTACGGACCTTCAGCGTCGAGGGACCGCCGAAGGACGGCGTGCGGTTCGAGGGCGAGCTCGACGTGCCCCTCGACGGCACGGATCGCACGATCCTCGCGTGGGCGGAGGCCGACACCCCGCTACCCGACGTCGTCCCGTACGAGCACGCCCTCGCCATCGGCTTCACGGGCCTCGTGTACGTCGACACGAACCGTGACGGGAGGGTGGTCGTGCCCGAGGCGGCCCCCGAAGGCGCGCCTCACTGACGCTCATGATCGAGCTCGAACGCGTCGGCAAGCGCTATGGCGACCACGTCGCCGTCGACGACGTCTCGTTCGACGTGAAGAGCGGCGAGACGCTGGTCCTCCTCGGCCGGAGCGGCTCGGGCAAGACGACGACGTTGAAGATGATCAACCGCCTCGTCGAACCGGGTACCGGCACGATTCGGGTCTTCGGCAGGTCCGTGAACGAGCTCCCGAAGGAAGAGCTCCGGCGCGGCATTGGATACGTCATCCAGGCCGTCGGGCTCTTTCCGCACTACACCGTCGAAGAGAACATCGCCGTGGTGCCGAGGCTCCTCGGCTGGGAGCGGAGCCGCATCGAGTCGCGCGTCGAGGAGCTCCTCGCGCTCGTCGGCCTGCCGAGGAGCCGCTTCGGCAGGATGCGTCCTCGGGAGCTGAGTGGCGGTCAGCAGCAGCGCGTCGGCCTCGCCCGCGCGCTCGCCAGCGATCCGCCGCTGGTCCTGCTGGACGAGCCCTTCGGCGCACTCGATCCGGTGACACGGCGCGAGATGCAGGCCGAATTCGTCCGCCTCTCGGCGACGCTCGGCAAGACGATGGTGCTCGTGACGCACGACATCTCCGAGGCCATCGTGGTGGGCCACCGGATCTGTCTCCTCGAGGCCGGCAGGCTCGAGCAGATCGGCAGCGCGCAGGAGCTCCTCTTCGAGCCCAGGACGGATTTCGTTCGCGCATTCTTCGATCCGGGAAGGCTCACCCTCGAGCTCCTCGCATCGACGCTCGCGGACATGGTGCCCTTCCTCGACTCCGCGGCGGGACAGGGTGCGGGACCGGAGCCCGCGCGAGTGCCGTTGACGGCGCGGCTGCTCGACGTTCTCGAGCGACGCGATGCGCTCGACGGACGCCCCCTCGAGGTCGTCGATGGAACGGGGGCGTCGCTCCATACCGTGACCCCCGGCGCCCTCATCGAGGCGTTCTACGCGATGCGCGCGAGCAAGGGCCCGGGATGACGGGGCTCGAGGCGTTCTTGCACGCGCAGGGCCCCGAGCTCCTCTTGCGCACCTACGAGCATCTGTCGCTCACCATGGTGTCGCTCGGCATCGCGAGCGCCATCGGCCTCCCGCTCGGGCTGTGGCTCACACGGCGCCCCGCGATCTCGTCAATCGTGCTCGCGGCGGTGAGCGTGCTGCAAACAGTCCCGAGCCTCGCCCTGCTCGGCATCCTGATTCCATTCACCGGTATCGGTCGCCTGCCCGCGACGATTGCGCTTCTTCTCTACGCGCTCCTGCCCATCGTGCGAAATACCGTGGTCGGTATCGCGCACGTCGAGCCCGCCGTTCGCGAGGCAGCGGCAGGCATGGGCATGACGGACGGGCAGGTGCTCACCCGCGTCGAGCTCCCGCTCGCGCTCCCTGTCATCTTCGCCGGCGTCCGCACGGCCACCGTGGTCAGCGTCGGCGTCGCGACGCTCGCCGCGCTGGTCGGCGCAGGCGGTCTCGGCGTGTACATCTTTCGCGGGATCTCGCTGGCGGACACGTCGCTCGTCCTGGCCGGCGCGGTGCCCGCGGCTCTCCTCGCGCTGGTCCTCGACGCGGCGCTCGGCGCGGTCGAGAAGCGCCTCGACCGCCTCTTCCGGCCCGCGCTCGCCGTCCTCGCCGCGCTCGTCGCGCTCTCGCTGCTCAGCGGTGTCGGCGGTCCTTCCGCGCACGCGCTGCGCGTCGCCGTGCCCGCGGAGTTCATCGAGCGGAAGGACGGCTATGCCGGGCTCGCGACGCGCTACGAGCTCCACGCGGAGGTCGTGGAAATGGATCACGGACTCATGTACCGCGCTCTCGCCGAGGATCGCGTCGACGCCGTCGTCGGTTACTCCACCGACGGCGAGATCGCGCGCTTCGGGCTCCGGGTCCTGCCGGACGACAGGAAGTACTTTCCGCCCTACTGGGCCGCTCCCCTGGTGCGCCGGGAGGCCCTGGCGAGGCACCCGGAGCTTGCGTCAATTTTCGACAAGCTCGATGGTCGTATCGACGCGAGCAAGATGAGCGCGATGAACGCGCGTGTCGAGCACGACCACGAGACACCCAGAGCGGTCGCGCGCGACTTCCTGCGCTCCATCGGCGTCGAGCCGGGGCCGCCACGGCGGAGCGAACCCGCCGACGTCGTCATCGGTTCCAAGATCTTCGCCGAGCAGTACGTGCTCGCGGAGATGCTCGCCGAGCTGGTCGAGACTTACACACCCCTCCACGTGAAGCTCTCCACGGGCCTGGGCGGCACGAAGATCTGCTTCGAGGCCCTGCGCAAGGGGGACATCGACGTGTACCCCGAGTACACGGGAACAGGGCTCTTCGCGATCCTCGGGGGCCCCGCGAACGCCGGCCTGAAGCTCGAGGACGCGACCCTCGTCTACGAGTACGTGAAGCGCGAGTTCGACGCGAAGTTCGGGCTATCGTGGCTCAAGCCGTTCGGCTTCGAGAACACGTACGCCCTGATCGCGCGCGAGGCGACCGTCGCGAGGCTCGGCGCGACC
>CAYUAW010000223.1:2927-4273 GCA_964442485.1 uncultured Polyangiaceae bacterium | reverse complement strand
CGGAAGAGCCCGTGCGTGTTGAAGGGGATCCTGCGCGGCGAGGCGAGATAGGCGGCGATGCGTGGTCTTTCGGCCACTTGAGTGGTCAGATCATTCAGGAGGGGCACCTTCGGCTGGAAGGCGGCCAATGCCCTCGGGAAGGCGTAGCCGAGGCCGGCCATGAGCTGGAACATGGAGAGGTCCACGTACGAGATCCCGCTGCCGACCATCGCGCGGCCTCCGTTCTTCTCCAGCACGCGCTCGAAGTAGCCGAGGTACTTGGGGATGCGCTCCGCTATGAAGTGCTTCGCCCGGCGCGCGGCCTCCGGCTTCTGATCTTCGTAGTAGAGGCTCGCCGCGATGGGGTGATGGGCCTCGTGCACCTCGAAGGCGAAATCGGTGACGGTGAGCTGGAGCTGATGCGCGAAGATCCGGCTTGCCTCGTCCTCGGGGACGAGCCCGAGGCGCGGGCCGAGGACGTGCAGGATGAGGGCCGTTTGCGCGACCATGTGCCCGTCGATCTTCAAGATGGGCGGCGCGAACGCCGGATCGTCCGCGGTCATCAGCACGCTGGTGATTGCTCCGACTCCACCGCCCTCCTCCTTCGGGCGCCGCGCGACGTCGACGTAGTCGGCGCCGGCCTCCTCCAGAGCGAGGCGAACGAACTCCCCACGCCCCTGGATCTGAGGCCAGTAGTAGAGCTCGTAGCGTTCCCCGGTGTGCTTGCTCATGACCGGGAAAGTACCATCAGGCGCGCCGTCGTTTCACCGGTCGCGGTTCGTCCAGCGGGCCCGGGCAGACGGACCGCAGCTTGCACCCCTTGCATTCCTTCCCGCGCCAGAGCTCGTCGAAGCGCGCCTGCGCGGCGTCGAGGAGCACGTCGTCGTCGGTGGAGAGGCCCATCTCGAAGTTGCGGCGTCCCTCGCCGCGAGCGCCCAGGCCGGCGCCCGTGAAGTTGGCGCTGCCGAGGTAGAGGTAGGCGCCGTCCACGGCGATCATCTTCATATGGACGCGCGGGCAGGCGCGCATCTCGAACCGCGGCGGCAAGAGCTCCTTCCGGCGCGCCAGCGATTCACGAAACGGTCGCGACGGCGCCGTCGCGTGCAGGACGCGTATCTCGACGCCCCTCTTCACCAGATCCTCGAAGCGGTCCGTGATGGACACGAAGCGACCGCGCGCTCTCGCGACGGTGCCGATGGGCGCCTCGACGTGCAGATCCTTCAGGTTCGCGGTGGCGATCCACACCGACACCCGCGCGTTCGACAGTGCACCGACCACGACGCCGTCATAGTGCCCGCGATCGGTCACCAGGCTCACGGAAGCCGAACGACGCTCCGTTCTGGGGGCGCCCGGCAATCGTGCCATGC
>CAYUAW010000223.1:0-2827 GCA_964442485.1 uncultured Polyangiaceae bacterium | reverse complement strand
CTCACGGAAGCCGAACGACGCTCCGTTCTGGGGGCGCCCGGCAATCGTGCCATGCGGCGGATTCCGAGCGGTTCGGGCTCAGCCTTTGTAGGTCGCGGTGGCGACGTACGCGAGAACTCGCCGACACTCGGACGAGCCGACCGAGCCGTTGCACGGGCTCTCACCCGTGAAGTGCTCGGACTTCTCACGGAGCGCACGCATCACTTCATGCGTGATGTCGTGCCCGCCGCCCTTGCAAGCCGCGTCGTGACACGGCAGCACGAAGAGTGCGGGTGCGCGCTCCACCACGATGCGACGGACGTGCGCCGCCTCCGAGAGAGTTCCCCCGGCCCGATGCTCCGAGATCTCGAGGCGCAGGCTCTCGAGCGTCGGCACCACGGCGAGCAGTCGCGGCGCCTCTTCTTCACGCCGACGTCGCTCCGCGTAGCGCTCCGCTGCGTCTCCGCGCCGCCAGATCATTCAGCCGTTGCTCCCGCACGCGCCGAGGTCGTTCTAGAGCGAGCAGACTTCTGTCTGTGGGACTTCATCTTCAACATCGGAGAGCGGCACGACGGAGCGAAAAGCTCGCGCCGTCGTGCCGTCGGGTGGGGGACTACCAGCGCTTCTTGCCGCCGCCGCCGCCGCCACCACCGTAGCCGCCGCCGCCGCCGCCGCGACCGCCGCCACCGCCGCCGCGGCCACCACCGCCGCCGCCGCCGCCGTAGCCGCCGCCACCGCCGCCGCCGCCGCCGCTCTTGCGCTCCTCGGCCTCGTTCACGCGGAGCGCGCGACCGTCGAGGCTCGCGCCGTTCATCCGGGAGATGGCTTCAGCAGCCAGCTCCGCGGTGCCCATGGTCACGAAGCCGAAGCCGCGTGACCGACCGCTGTCGCGGTCCATCGCAATGTGAACGTCCGTCACTTCGCCTATCTCGGAGAACGCCTCCCGAAGAGATTCCGTGGTTGCGTCATACGAGAGATTGCCAACATAGAGTCGATTGCCCATGAGATTCGCTGTCTTTCGCTACGGCTCTAGTGACCGCGCCACGTCGGCGCAAAACCCATCTTCCTATGAACCGCTGAGATCGGAAGCTGGAAGGCGGGAATCTTGAACAGGTTCGATTTCCACCTTCACGCAGCGTCGCCAAGTGTCGTGACGCGTCGCGATCCCAGAGGGAGGGCGCAGAGTCGCTTGCCGGTAACGTCCGTGACGAGGGGTGTATAGCGCAAAGCGCGGAAGCCGGCCAGGGGGGCGTTCCCCCCAGTGCGATTTTTTGATTTTCGACCGGAAGATCCGCCCGACGCCTATCCGCGCCTCAGCCCGGAGTTCCGGACCTGCTGTTCGAGGTCGTGGAACCGCTGCGCCAGGGCGCGGACCAGGGCGCCCGTCCACCCGTCGATGCCGAGCCCCTCGGTCATCGTGCTCTTGCCGAGGACGAGCACCGCCACCGGCTCGAGCGCCTCCACCGACGCGGCCCGCGGCCCGTCGAGGAGCAGGGCCATCTCGCCGAACACGTCGCCGCCCCCCATGATCGCGAGCGTCTCCTGCTCGGCTCCGACAGTCCGGAACGCGCGGCAGCGTCCGCTCACGATCATGTACGCGGCATCGCCGGGATCTCCCTCGCGGATGATCAGATCGCCGGGGTTGAACGCGCGCCTCGGCAGGTAGAGGCCGCCGCGCAGGAACGACGTGATCTCGCGCTGCAGCTCGAGCACGGTCTGATAGCGATCACCGGGCCGCGGCGACGTCGCCTTCGCCACGATGTTGCGAAGGGTCCGTGACACGCCGACGCCGGCGGCCGCCTGCTCGATGGGAACGACCGCGCCGGCGCGAGCCTGCTTGAGGACGGCCTCCGCGCCGCGCAACCGGCCGTACACCACCTTGCCACTCACGAGCTCGTACAGGATCGCGCCGAGGCCGAAGACGTCCGAGCGCTCGTCCATCTCCGACGGGTTCCCCCGTGCCTGCTCGGGAGCCATGTAGTCCGGCGTGCCGCAGGGGCCTGGTGCCTCCATCTGCGAGCCGTCGCCGGAAGCGGGCCGGGTCTTCGTGAGTCGCGCGAGCCCCCAGTCCATCAGGTAGACCTGACCGAACCCGGCCACCATGATGTTGTCGGGTTTCAGATCGCGGTGCACCACGCCGCGGTGGTGCGCGTACGCGACGGCGTCGCAGACCTTCACCAGGATCTCGAGCCCTTCCTCGATGCGCTCGGTCGAGCCGAGAGGACGAGCGGGGTCTTTCAGCCATTTGTCGAGGGAGACGCCCTGCACGAGCTTCATCGTGAAGTAGGGCACGCCGTTCGGCGCGATCGCGAGCTCGTGCACCGGCACGATGTTCGGGTGCTCGAGCTGCCCGGTGATCTGCGCTTCGGCGATGAAGCCGTCGCGGTAGAAGGGCTCCTTGGCGAGCTCCTTGTCGAGGCGCTTCAACGCGACGTGACGCACCAGGTTCCGATCCGTCGCTGGATGGATGCGCCCCATGCCGCCGCGCCCGAGCTCGGGAAAGAGCCGCAGGTGCTTCGGGGTGGGGATGCCCTCGGCGGCGATCTCCTGCTTGGTCACCTCGTTGTCGCCGCCGACCGGGATCGACTCGATCACGTAGACGGGCTCGGGCTTCGACTCATCCGCCATCTTGGGTCTCCTCGCCGGCGCCCCGGGCTCTTCCGTGGCGGGACGGTCCGAACGAGAGTACACGAACGAGGGGCCGAACTCGATCGCCGTGTCAGAGCCCCCACTCGGCGAGGTGCTCCGCGAGCACCGCGTAGAACCGCCTGGCGTCGAAGCTCCGTGACCACCCGATCTGCTCCCAGTGATCGGCTTCGATCTCGCCGACGACGTCGCCCCACTTCTG
>CAYUAW010000222.1:6781-12163 GCA_964442485.1 uncultured Polyangiaceae bacterium | reverse complement strand
CGTGGCTCGATTGCTGGCCATTCAAGCCCGTCCCCAGGCCCGGCACGATCGCATTGAGGAAAAGCATCGGCAATGCGATACGGAAGCGCCCTGGCTGCGCCCCGGAGGCGGCGCTCGACTTGGATCGCGGGACAGCCCTCGTACTTCTTCTGACGCTGCTGATGTCCGCGGGGCTCGTCGCCGCGCTGTGGAGCTCCATCCTGAGAACCCGGCGAAGGCTGTCGACGGAGGAAGAGCGCGTCGCGGAGATGCGCGCCACGCTGGAGAGCGTGGAGGACAGGCTCCGTGAGACCGAACACCGCTGGCGAAGCCTCGCCGACACGCTGCCGCTGATGGTGTTCACGACGACGGCCGAGGGCCTGGCCGACTACTACAACGCGCAAACTCTTACCTATACGGGCATCCCTGAAAGCGAGCTGCTCGGCGCGGGCTGGGGGGATGTCATCCACCCGGATGACCGCGAGCAGACCGCAAAGGCCTGGCTTGTCGCCCTTCAGCATCAGAACGTGCATGAGATCCAGCACCGGATCCGCCGCTGGAACGGCGAGTATCGCTGGTTTACCACCCGCGCCGAGGCAGTGCGGGACATCGCGGGCCGCGTCTTCAAGTGGTTCGGCACCTCCACCGACATCACGAGCTCGAAGCAGCTCGAAGAGGAGCTGCGCCGGGCGAAGGAGCTGCTCGAGCTTGGTATCCGTGGCTCGAACGTCGCCATCTTCGACTTCGACATGCCCGACGGCAGGATCGAGAACGCTCGTCAGACGATGGTCAACGTCTGGGAGACCCTCGGCTACGCGCCGTCCGAGGCGCCGAGCGCGTTCCTTCCCGGCGCCATGCTCGCGATTCATCCCGACGATCTCGCCCGCGTGCAACGCGAGATCGGAGCCTACCTTGCCGGCGTCAGCCAGAGCTTCGAAGCGGAGTATCGCGTCCGTCACAAGGACGGGTCGGTTCTCTGGCGGCTCGCACGTGGTACGGCGTTTCGCGATGAAGACGGCACGCCGATCCGGTTCATTGGAAGCTTCTTCGACGTCACCGACAACAAGCAGCTCGAAGCGGACCTGCGGCACGCCAAGGAACGGCTCGAGCTCGCCATCCGCGGCGCCAACCTGTGCATCTGGGAATACGACATGCCGGACGGCAGCCTCGAGAGCAGCCGCGAGACGCTCACCAACGTCTGGGAGTCGTTCGGCTACGACGTCGACGATCCTCCGCCGAGCGTCGCGTCCGTCGTCCATCCCGAGGACATGGAGCGTGTCGGCGCACAGATCGCGGCCTGCCTGAGCGGCCAGACGGCGACGTTCGAGGTGGAGCACCGGGTCCGGCACAATGACGGCTCGTACCACTGGATCCTCGGCCGCGGCGTGGCGCTGCGAGACGCGGGAGGCCGCCCCGTTCGCTTCGTCGGCACCAGCGTCGACATCAACGACATCAAGCGGATCGAGGTGGACCTCCTGCGCGCCCGCGAGGCCGCCGAGGCGGCGAACCGCGCGAAGGACGATTTCCTCGCCAACGTCAGCCACGAGATCCGCACGCCGATGAACGCGATCCTCGGGATGACCGAGCTGGCGCTCGATTCGGCGCGGACCGAGCACCAGCGCCAGCTGCTCTCGACGGTCAGATCCGCTGCCCGGAACCTGCTGACCATCATCAACGACCTGCTGGACTTCTCGAAGATCACGGCCGGCAAGCTCGCGCTCGACGACGTGGAGTTCTCGCTGCGCGCCGTGCTCGGCGACACGGTCCGAGCGCTCGCGGCTCGCGCACATCGAAAGGGGCTCGTGCTCGGCTCCCAGGTGCACCCGGAGGTCCCAGATGCACTGTTCGGGGACGCGGGCCGCTTGCGGCAGGTGCTGATGAACCTGATCAGCAACGCGCTGAAGTTCACCACGCAAGGAAAGGTCGAGGTCGAGGTCGACGTCGATTCCAGTGATCCCATGGATGGCGACGCCGTCACTCTGTGCTTTGCGGTGCGCGACACCGGCATCGGGATCGCACGGGAGAAGCAAGCATCGATCTTCCGTGCGTTCGAGCAGGAAGACGCCTCGACCACCCGCAAGTACGGTGGCACGGGCCTGGGGCTCACCATCTCGTCGCAGCTCGTGACCTTGATGGGCGGCGAGATCTCGGTCGACAGTGAACCGGGTCGAGGCAGCACGTTCCGCTTCACCCCTCGCTTCGTTCGCTCGTCCGCACCCGCATCGACAGCTCTCGCCCCTTCGCCCAGGCCGCTCGAGAACGTGCGCGTCCTCGACGAGGACGACGAGACCGACCGTGGCGCTCTCGTCGAGCGACTGACGGAGTGGCGGATGAGCTCGATCCGGGTGAACGCACCCACCCTGCGCAAGCGCATGGCGTTGCGCATCCTGGTGGCGGAGGACAACGAGCTCAACGTCGCGCTCCTGCGAGAGCTCCTGACCCGGGACGGGCACAGCGTGGAGTTCGCGAGCGATGGTCGGGTCGCCCTCACATTCGCCACCGAGGACCGGTTCGATCTGTTGCTGCTCGACTTGCACATGCCGGAGCTCGACGGCTTCGACGTGGCGCGGGCCATCCGGGAGAGGGAGCTCGGGGACAATCATCTGCCGATCGTTGCGTTGACCGCACGCTCGTCGACACGGGATCGCGAGCAGTGCCTCGAGGCCGGCATGGACGATTTCCTGTCGAAGCCCATCGAGGCGGGCGCCCTCTGGGCGGCCGTGGACCGCGTGGTGCTCGCCTTTCCGCCGGCGCGGCGCCACACGCGCCTGCTCGATCACGCCTCGATATCGCGCGCCTGTGGTGGCCAGGACGCCATTCTAGGGAAGCTGGCCGAGGTGTTCCGGCTCAGCCTGCCCGATCACATGGCGCGTGTTCGGGCCGCGTTCGACACGCGGGATCTTTCGGTGCTGCGAGGGGCCGCGCACATGCTGAACGGGACCCTTTCGGCCTTCTCGCCCATCGCCGGCAAGGCAGCGTCGAGCCTGGAAGACGCCGCCGCGGGCGGGGAAATCGGCGCATGCAGCGAGCTGGTCCAGAATCTCGAAGCGATGTGCGCCGAGCTCCTCGAGGAATCGCGCACGCTCGGGGAGCTCGGTCTTCTTCGGTGACCCATTCAACCGTCGAGCTGCGCCATTTTCACTTCGGCACGGACCACGAACATAGATTCGTATCGCCCGCGACGACGATCCGCCCCTTCACTGCGATCGGAGACGTCCATTGCCGGTAACCGCGACACACGTTGCGGCTGCTAGTGACGACGGGTGCACCGGTGTCGCCGTTCACACCGGTGATGGAGTTGTTGTTCATGAACCAGACGATTGGGTTCGAAACACCGTCCGTCGTCGTGGCGATGGTGCCCTGCAACGGCCCGCGAACGTCGTAGCACCATTCGACTTTCGGTTCGGGCGGCGCGCCAGGCGACAGCAGAATCGACATGATGACGTGACCCGTTGCGCTCGGGACAGGGCAGATTGCGCCATTGAACGTCGACAGCACGACGTGAACGCCCTTCGCGGAACGATACGCAGAGGGAACGGTGTTGACCGACGATGGAGTGGTCGTGATGGGAAAATCGACGAGCTCGCCCCCCATGCCTCCGAGGTTCGCAGGGTCGAGCAGCAGAAAGTGTCCGCTCTTCGTGAGCGTCGCCAGAACGTGCTCGGGAACGGACCCCGGTGTTGCCACGTACACCGGGCTGCTCGAGCCGTAGTCCGCGTCGGCCGCGTCGAGCGCGTGCCAGTAGCTCGGAAAGAAGATGTTCTTGTCTGCTCTCTCGAGCGCGCCGAGCCCCGTGATCCGCACGACCTGTTCGCTGTCACTCGACAGGTGATCCATCGCGCCGACCGTGCTGTTGCCGGTGATCGCGAACACCCCGACGCCGTCGGACGCCATCCCCCCCGCGGCCCAGATCCCTTCGCCAACTCCCAGGGTCGCCCAGGCGCCCGTCCTCGCCGGGTTCTTCGTATCGATCGCGAACACCCAGCCGTGATAAGGCCCACAGTCGCCGTTGTGCCCCCCGTACGGCACGTACAGGACTCCATTGACGAGTGAAAGCGCGCTGCGCTGGTTCTGCACGGTGGGAACGAACGTCGTGCCACCAGATGTCGGACTGACGACGATCGGGAAGCCGGAGCGTTCCGCACCGTCGGTCACGGAAAGCGCATGCACCTCGTGCCGTTCGATGGACGAGGTCCCCACGGCGCCCGCCACGTAGATCGTCCCCGCCGACGCGTCGATGACGGGTGTACTCACGATACCGAGCGGATGAACATTGCCGCAGGCAACGCCGGTCGCGCTCGGTGACGGTCCGATGTTCTTCTGCCAGACGATTGCGCCCGTTGTTTCATCGAACGCAAACACGTCGTTGCTCGTCGTGACGATGAAGAAGAGACCCTTCTCTGTCGGTCCTCTGTCCAGGAACAGCGGTGATGCGTACACCATGCCCGGAAACGTCGCCTTGAAACCGGTGTCTCCGCTCAAACCGGCGGCAGCCGTGAAGCTCATCGTCGGTTCGACGAACGCACCATCCCGACTGGGGTGCTTGTTGCGCTCGAGTACCGACTCGCCAGGGTCGACGGGCTTGCCGCCCGTCCCCTGACCAGCGTCGCCGGCATCTGCTGCGGACCCGGTGGCACCGTCAGAGCTGGAATCGAGCCCGCTATCGAAACGAGAATTCGAGGCGGAGCCCGTGCCCCCATGATTTCCCGCGTCCGCGCCCCCGGAGCGACCGCCCAGACCTGGATTGCCTCCTGCACCGTTTGCGCCGCCCGAGCCCGCGTTGCCGGAATTCGCGGCACTATCCGGAAGAACCTGGGCATCAGCTCCCGGTGGACGTCCGTGGCCAGAGGAACAAGCCGCAATCGCCAGAAGACCGACGAGCAACCCCCGCTTCACGACGAGGCCTGTGTGAGCTCGGACATCCTGGAAGGTTAACTGACTTTCGACACAGGCACATGCATTCGCGAGAGTCTCGCGCTGTTCTTGCACTGACCAAGAAGGATCGACATCGAGCGGCGCCATCGCATTGCCGTGACCGCTGTGCCGGCGCGGACGCTGAAGTCGGCGCAGGCGCGGTGCGACGCTGGTCCACGTGGTAGTGTTCGAAAACCAATTCTGGCGCCGAGCTTCCGAGGGGAAAATGCGGCCGACCCAAGCGCGAGTATCTCGATGGTCGCTGATGACGCTCGTCGGCGCCTCGCTGGCGAGCCCCGGATGCGGGAGTGACGGCTCCACGCATTCAGCGGCCGACAGCGGCTTCGAGGCCGGCCATGCATCGCCGGGCGGCGGCGGCACCGGCAACGGGGGAGTGCCAGGCCACGACGCTGGAACAGGTGGTCACGGAATCGCCGGAGCGGGGGGCAACCCGTACGATGCTTCTTCCGGCGCCGGAGCTGCGGGCAC
>CAYUAW010000222.1:3295-6681 GCA_964442485.1 uncultured Polyangiaceae bacterium | reverse complement strand
CCGGAGCGGGGGGCAACCCGTACGATGCTTCTTCCGGCGCCGGAGCTGCGGGCACCAGTTCCGGAAGCGGAGGCGCGCTCAATGCTAGAGGATCCAGTGGGTCCGGCGGGTCCAGCGGATCCGGCGGCGCGCTGAATGCCGGCGGGTCCAGCGGGTCGGGAGGGTCGGGAGGAGCGGGAGGGTCGGGAGGAGCGGGAGGGTCGGGAGGAGCGGGAGGGTCCGGAGGAACGGGAGGGTCCGGAGGAGCGGGGGGCAATCAGGCCGAGAGCGGGGGAACCGTGTCCTCGGGCGCTGCGGGTGGTGTGCGCGACAGCGGCGCGGAAGCGTCCGCGGATGGCTCGATGGACGCCGAGCCGCCTGCAATCGATGCCAGCGACGCGTCACCTCGGGACGGTGGCGACGGTTCCCGGTCCGTCACCTACACGCTCACGTTGGTGGCGACGGGCCTCTGTTTCGGAGACCAGATGTTCGGGATGTACTGGGACTACAATGATCCGCTTGGATATATTGGGTTAGGGTGCCCTACTTCCCCTGGTTCCGTATGCAAAGTAGAAATTCCAGCCGGATGGTGGGTCCAGTTGCGCTGCAACCAGCCGAACTCCAGCTTCGACCTACCCATCTACGGTGCCGTGCCTCCTGACCTGACCCTAACGCCTCAATGTGACGCCACGCGAACCTTTCCCGGAACAATTGACTGTGGCATCGGCGGGATGGTCGCGCCCGTTGCCATTTCCGAGGGTTGGGGAATGCTTTCCCAACCGTGAGCACGGCTCACGAGCCCCCCGCTACTTGATGTTGGTCGCGTCCGACATCGCCGCGACCAGGAGCGGCCGCCAGCGCGTATCGTTCTCGAGGAACACCTTCTGGAACGCTAGCCCGTACTCGCCCGACTTGCCCATGCCCGACGACGGCTGGCCGGCGTGACCGCTGTTGATGGTCACACGCATCTTCGGGACGGTGTCCGGGACTGCGTTGTAGGCGGGCGTCCCCATGGTGCCGCACCCCGCGAGCGTGTCGCTCGAGCCACAGATGAAGAGCGACGGAACCTTGATTCCGCTGGTCACCGGACCCCACGCCATGATCGCGACGTTGGTGAGCAGCGTCGAATCGGCCTGCGCGGAATACGTCGTTCCGCCGCCCCCCATCGAGAACCCTGACGTCCCATACCGTCCGGAGAGCTTGCCCATCAACGGGCTGCCCATCTTCATGTTCTCCGCCTTGAAGGCGGCGATCCCGGCGGTGAGCTTCTGGCCACGCACGTTCGGCTGATCGCCCGCGCCGGTGTCGATGATCATCGCGACGATCCCCCACGACGCATACAGCGGGCCCCACTGGCCCGTCTGGGCACTGTTGCATCCGCCCGCTCCGCCGAAGCCATCGGAGATGTCCACGGCAGCGAAGGGAGCATCCGCGTCGGTCGGGTAGAAGATGCACCCGGCGCCCGCCACCGTGTAGCTCTTCGTCATGTAGGGTCCCTTTGCCGACGTCAGCGCCTTTGGAGCGTCGCCGTGGCAGAGGCACATGCCATCGGGGCAACAGCTTCCAGTGCCAGTTCCCCCGCCGGCTCCCGCCGCTCCACTGCTGCCGGCGGCTCCGCTGCTTCCCGCAGCGCCTCCGTTCGTCGCAACGCCACCGCCGCCCGCGGTGCCGCTGCCGCCGTTGCCGCCGCCCGGAGCTCCGCTGCCGCCGCTCAC
This sequence comes from uncultured Polyangiaceae bacterium, assembly GCA_964442485.1. Classification (GTDB taxonomy): domain Bacteria; phylum Myxococcota_A; class Polyangia; order Polyangiales; family Polyangiaceae; genus DASZVB01. Next base: position 4,987 of record CAYUAW010000222.1, on the reverse strand, counting down.
TCCGCCACTCCCGACGGAGCCTGCAGTGCCGACGATGGAGCCGCCCGCGCCGAGCGCTCCTCCGGAACCTTGCGAGGTGACGCCGCCTGCGCCCGTGACGACGCCCGGCGCAGCACCCGCGGCTGCATTGCCTCCGGTGGAAGCGTTCGGGGTGCCCGACGCACCGATCCCGCCGGTCCCGACCGCGGAGCCATTCTCGTCTCCGCTACCCGAGCACGCGCTCAGCACAGCAAACCCACCAACTACGAACAGACGTTCTCTAAGCTTCATGTTGAATGTCTCCCGGCACGCCCGGGAAAACATTTGGCAGTGCAAGGTGCGAAGCGCTAGCCCAAAAAGCCAAATGATTGCAAACATCAGCCTCGCGTCGTTCAGTTTTGCGACGCGTTCGGAATTGGAGACTGCGGCCAATCAACGGCTCGTATCTCGCGCGTAAACTGCGTTCGCTCTCGCGCTCAACGATTGGCTGACTCGCGCGAGAGTTATCTGCTCGCTAGTGTGCGACCGTCGTGGAGAATTCGCGCCTCACGGCTCGACGTAACGCCACAGTCCCGAGAGCCAGTTGCCGCCGACGATCACGTAGTGCGCGCCGTCATACGTCACCGCGGCGTGCTTCGGGCCGTTGCCGACGCTGACGGGCCACGTGGGCCACGTCATTCCGTCCGGCAGCGCCGCGCGCTCGGATTGCGTCTGGTCGACGCCGCCCGCGTTCGCGCCGCCCGACTGTGCGTAAACGTACTTCGCGGATCCATACACGCCGTTCTGACCGCCCATCGAGCCCACGTGGCTCCACGTCGCTGCGAAGTCCGTGCTGCGATAGACGCCCCAGCCCTGTGTCCCGTACACGCCGGCCATGTACACCACGCCGCCCGACTGGAAGAGCTGCGCCTGTCCGTGTCCGTGCTCGTTCGACTCGACGCGCTTCCATGTCACGCCGCCGTCGGCGGTGCGCCACGTCCCGTCGTTGCCCCCTGTCGCCTGCGCGATCATGAGCCACGTCTTCCGCGTCGTCGCCGGCTCCCCCGTGTCGATGAAGAACGCGTACCACGATATGCCACTGCTCATCCCGCTCGCCAGCGTGACCGAGCGCCACGTCTCGCCACCATCGAACGACTCCGCGAGTCCGCTCTCCTCGTGAAACCCGAGGATGAGATGCTTCCCATCGTAAGGATCGACATCGACGTCGTAGCCGTCCTGCGTCCGCGCCTTCCCGTCTTCAGGCAGCGCGAACTTCTCCCAGCTCACGCCGCCGTCCGTAGATCTCCAGAACGACCCTTGCGAGCCCGCGCTGTAGAGAGTGGGCGGCACATTCGGATCACGACAGCGATCGGTATCGATGGCTTCACCCCAGGGCTTCCCAGCATCGAGCATCGCTCCATTCGTCCCCGTGTTCGTCTTCTTCCAGGTCTGACCATAGTCGGTGGATTTGTAGACACCCTGGTGACAGAAGAACGCATACAGATCACTCGGCCGGACAGGATCGACGAGCACGTCCTGAGCCCCGTAGTTGTCACCTCCGAAGTCGCTCAGCGTCAGACTGATTCCCTTCGGTGTGACATCGGTCCACTTGTCGAGCGCGCCACCGCTCGGACCGCTGGTCCCCATCGGAATGGCGATACCGCCGCAACGCTTCGGACCGCCGCCGTCTGGAGTCGTGCTCGCGCCTGCGTTCCCGCCCGCGCTGGCTCCGGC
>CAYUAW010000222.1:0-3195 GCA_964442485.1 uncultured Polyangiaceae bacterium | reverse complement strand
CGCTGGACGCGGTGCCCGCGTCGTTGCCGGACTTCGTGTCGCTGGAACACGCGAGTGTCGTGAGAAGGCCGAGCAGGGACGGGCCGAGCAGAGGGATTGCGCGGAGCATCGGAGCATTGTCGCACGGGTCGCGCATCCGTGCCCGAGCCGAGAGCCGCGGCGACGGGAGCCCTTCGGGCCAGTGAAATCAGGGCCCGACGGTCTCGATCTTGCCCGCGACGAAGTTCGAGACGAACTGCGCGATCGTCTCCTGTCCGGAGACGAGCGTGTTGTCGAAGAAGCGGTCGCGGAAGATGTGCTGGTGATACGTCACGTTCGCGCCTGCGAAATAGTATGACGCGAAGCGCTTCGTGCCGATGTACTTCGTCCTCAGATCGTTGAGACCGTCGGTGTAGCCCTGGGGCTGGTAGTACGTGTTTGCGTCCCCCTGAGCCAGCACGATGGCCACGGGGTTGGCGGTGTCGTAGTTCATGCAGTCGACGAGGCCCACCGAGTAGAAGAGGCGGATGACCTCGTCCTGCGTGCTGGAGATGACGGCCAGCGTGCCGTTCGGGTGCTTCTTCATGAGGAAGTCCGCTAGGTGCACCAGGCCGCCGCCGTCCGCCTGCTGGCACTCCTTGCAGTCCGGCGGGAGCGACTTTTCGAAGCCCCAGGCCTCGCGCCATCGCTTCTGCATGCAGACCGGCATGTACTTGTCGTCGAAGGGCGGCCCGGAGTCGCTGATGGCCGTCACGAGCACGCTACCGAAAGCGTCCTGCACCATGCTGTAGTTCAGCGCGGCGCCGAAGCCGCCGGCGCTCGCGCCGGTGATGACGACATGGCTCACCTTGTCCTTGAACGTCGGCACGAGGCGGCCGATGATCTTCTGCATGTTGAGGTAGCCGACGAACTGCTGCGGCGTCGTCGACCCCGGGACCATCGAGTCCTTCCTGGTGCCGAAGAAGACGTCGCCGGTGCAGTACGGAACGTAGACCTGGCTCCAGTCCTTGAAGGGGTTCGAGGCGTTGGCGAAGTCGAAGATGCCCTTCGGCGGACCCATGTGCGCAAAGTCCGTGTAGACGCCGGGCTGTTGCCGTCCCATGCCGGCGCCGGCGGCGGTGCCGAGAACGGTCTGCCCGTCACCAGCGAGAACCTGGTCCACGCTGCTCGGATTGAACGTGCAGAAGTTGCCATTCGAGCACGCGCCCCCGCCCTCCAGGTAGATGACGAGCTTGTCCGCGGTGCCCCGGTGCACGTAGATGCCCGTCGGCGAGCCGTCGCGACAGATCGCGCCGTCGATGTCGAACCAGTTCCACCCGGTCGGCGGCGCCGGCGTGACCATGTCGCCGGTCTCCGGGAGCGGATCGCCCATCGGCGGCGCGAGGTTCACGTAGCCGGGCGCCGTGTTCGGTCCCGAAGGCACCAACACGCCGCCCATGCCTGCAGTGCCGCCGCCGGGGTTCGAGCCTCCGCCACCGGGGTTCGCTCCGCCGCCGGGGTTCGCTCCGCCGCCGCCGGGATTCGAGCCGCTGCCGCCGGGATTCGCTCCACCGCCGGAGATCGTATTGCCCGATCCGCCTCCCGGAGTCGTCGTACCCGTTCCACCTCCGGGGGTCGGCCCGGTGCCGCCGTTCGACGCGCCGCCTCCCGGTGCGCCCGCGTACGACGACGTGAGCTGCGCGGCAGACCCGCCCAGGCCAGCGGGGGCATCCGCTGTCGAGGGGCTGCAGTGGAGCGACGCGAACGAGCCGAGAAGCGCGAACCAGCGAAGTGAGGCGGAGCTGCCAGGTGCGACGTGCGCGAACGCGTTGGTTCTCATGATGGTGAGTCGCTCCACGTAACGAAGCTGACGGAGCCGAGCTACCCGTTGGCCCCCCGTTGAGCGCGGATTGGCAATCGGCGGATTACGAGTGCCGCATCGCACACGCACGCTTCAGCGTCTGCGAATCGCAAACAGACCAATCGGTCGTTGGGCTCGGCACCAATGTCGAATGGGCAAAGGTAGGCTCATCCGGGGGGGCGTCGCTCTCGGCGTCGCCCTCCGCGTTCAAGACGAGTACACATATTCGCAAGACCAGTAGCTTCGGCGCTCGCAGCAGGCGCCTGGAGGACGGACGGAAACGATTCTCGGTATAAACGGTCATGTCGGTTCGGACCGTGCTCGGGGATCCGATCGAATTTTCGATGCCGGCCTCGACCATCCTTCTCCTTCACGACGCGGTGCGTCCGTGGGGCGTGAAGCTGCACCATCTCCTTTCCGTGATCGGCCTCGATGAGCGGACGGTCGAAGCTCCGGAGAAACGCATCTCGATGGCACAGAGTGCTGCCCTGGTGCGTCGCGCGCGCGGGCTCACGAACGAGCCGGGGCTCGGCATCCTGATAGGTCTCCTCATTCACCCAAATAGCTTTGGAGATCTATCCTTCGCGTCGCAGAGCGCAGAGACGCTCGGGCAATCGATCGACGTGACGGTTCGCTACGCTCCCATCTTGACGACGGCCTTCGGTCTTCGATTGAACCGCGCCCAAGGGATGGCGGGATTGGTCGTGGAGGACATGTGTGACCTCGGAGACACCCGGGACGTGTTCCTCCTCGGCATACTCATTGGGCTGCGCAACGTCGGCTGCGCGCTCACCGGTCGCGAACCCTGGCGACCGATAGACGTCGCCATGGCAGAACCGGCGTACTACCGACGCTTCGCGCACCTCGTACCCGAGCTCCGGTTCGATCAACCCATCAGCCAGATCGTGCTCCTCGAGAGCGACCTCGACATTCCGCTCCTGACACCCGATCGAGCTGCGCTTCGCCTTTCAGCCGAGCGATGCGAGCAGCTCCTGCGCGCCCTCGGCGGAGACGCGCCGCTCGAACACCGAATCCTGAAGGTCGTACTCAAGGACGACGGTCCGATCTCCTTCGACAAGACGGCCACCGCGCTGGGCACTTCCTCGCGGACACTCAAGCGCCGCCTGGCCGAAGCGAACGTCACCTTCTCCGAGCTCGTCGAGACGGCCCGTTGCGAGCGAGCATTGCTCTTGATGAGAGCTTCATCGGTGTCGCTCGACGAGGTTGCAGAGCAGCTCGGCTATTCGACTGTGTCCAACTTCGTGCGCGCATTCCGTCGATGGACCGGCACGACCCCGGGAGTTTATCGTCGCGAGATCGTCGGTCGCCTCGAATCCCATGTGCCGCCGCGCAGGTAGAGAGCGGCACCTGGATCG
>CAYUAW010000221.1:0-12231 GCA_964442485.1 uncultured Polyangiaceae bacterium | reverse complement strand
GATCTGTCCAACGTGACGATGCCGGGCCAGGTGCCGCTGAACTCCCACGACCCGAGGCTCCCGCGGGAAGTGCGCTCCTGGCGCGAAGAGCCGTCGCTCCAGCTGCGACAACGCCTCGATGGAGCTCCCTCCGACGGACTCGTCAAGGGCTGGCTGTTCAAGTCCGTCGTCGAGACTGCGAGTGCCTACGGTGTCGACGTCGCCGGAGTTCGGCGCTGGGCAGGCTTGAAGGACTACCCCGTTGCCGACTATCTCGAGCTCCTGGCGCAGGCCGCGGCGCTCGTTCACCCCGAACGCCCCCATCGCGAGACGCTGCGCATGCTCGGCCGCGGAGTGTACGAGAGCTTCGCGGACGCCGTCCTCGGCAAGGTGATCCTCGCTTCACTCGGCGACGGTCACCATGGAGCGCGCACCGGGCTCAGATGGGTCGCCCGCGTCTACAAGCTGACGTCGAGCCATGCCGTCGCGACGTTCACGGAGCTCTCCGAACGAGCCTCGGTCATACATCTCTCGAACGTGTGGAGCTATCCCGACGCGTACCACGTGGGCATCTTCGAGGGCGCGGCGCACGCTTTCGGCGGTGACGTGGCCGTCAGTGTCGAGAGCATCTCGCTCAGCGAGGCCAAGCTGGCTTTCACCTGGCGAGGTTGACTCCGACGAAGGAAGTCCCGCGGTCGGGGTTCATGGCCGTTACGGGCATGCCGTGCTTTTTTTGATATGAGATCCACCATGGACGATGGTGAGCTCCAGAAGCGTGCCGACGAGGTCGCAACGCGCATCGGCAAAGCACGCAAGCGCATCCTGTTCGTCACCGGCGCGGGGCTGTCGGCCGAGTCGGGATTGCCGACGTATCGCGGCATCGGCGGCCTTTATGAAGGCGGCGAGACCGAAGACGACATGCCCATCGAGCAGGCGCTCAGCGGACCGGTATTCCGGCGCGCTCCGACGGTGACGTGGAGGCACATCGGGCGTCTCGAACAGGCTGTGCGCGGCGCCCAGCCGAACCGCGGTCATCGGATCATCGCGGAGCTCGAGGAGCTCCACGACGTGGTCGTGCTGACCCAGAACGTGGACGGTTTGCATCGCGCCGCTGGTTCCCGCCGGGTCATCGACATCCACGGCGACTGCCGCGAGCTCCTGTGCACGGCTTGCGAACATCGCGAGCACCGGGAGAGCTACGCAGGCCTGCGGTTGCCTCCCACCTGCCCTTCGTGCGGCGCCGTGCTCCGCCCGGACGTGGTGCTGTTCGGAGAAATGTTGCCCTCGAAGAAGGTCGACGACCTGTACCGCGAGCTGGAGAGAGGCTTCGACGCTTACTTCTCCATCGGCACCACGAGCGTGTTCCCGTACATCGCCGAGCCAATCCTTCAAGCCGCGCGTCTTGGCCGCCTGACGGTGGAGATCAATCCAGGGCGCACGGAAGTGAGCCTCATCGTCGACGTGAAATTCGGTTGCGGCGCCGCGCGCGCCCTCTCGGCGATCTTCGACGCCCACAACATGGTTTCGTGAGCCCGCGCGCCGTCCAGCGCGGAGCATGCTACCCAGCGTTCATGAAAAGTACGCCACGGACGTACATGCGACGGAGCCCGCGCACGTGCATTTTTCGTCGCAATGTGCGGCGCGCCAGGCAAACTTATGGTTGCCGATGAGCTCCGATAGCGACGAACTCCGCGTGCTCGACGAGGAACCGGGGCGTTTCGCATTTCTCGCCTGGCGCAACATCACCATCGTCGTGTGGCTCGCGCTGCCGGATTCGGCCGATATCGCGCGCCTCATCCGCATGGGAACGAGCCGCGCGGCCGAGAGCCCCGAGGGGCTGAGCGACGTGCACTTCGTTACCCGCAAGGTCGGCCTCCCGGATGCCGAGACACGCTCGGCTCTGACCAACGCTGCACGCTCCGGTTCGCCGCATCTGGGTGCAGTCGGCGTCTGGCTTCCGGAGACCGGGTTCTGGGCGAGCGCCGTGCGCAGCTTCGTGACGGGGCTCAGCCTGCTGCTGCGTGGCGCGTTCGAGGTCCGGGTATTTGCGGAGCTCGAAGCACTGTCGGAGTGGCTGCCGGGAGTTCACGAATCGCGAACCGGAGTCGCGGTGGCACGCTCGCAGCTGCTGGAGATGCTCCGGCGCGCAGAGCTGCGAGCAGAAACCCCCGCCGCCTCCCGGCGACCGTCGGTCACGAGCTGAAGCGTCCGCCCCGCCGGAATCGGCATTCACCCCGCGGGCAGCTCGACGCGTACTTCGAACCCCGGGTCGGCGTTCTCGCCGTGCACCCGGCCGCCCATGCGTTCGACCAGCGCCTTGACCAGCGAAAGCCCGATGCCCGTACCCTGGTGACGGCGCGTGAGCTCCGCCTCTCCGCGGAAGAACGGCTCGAAGATGGACCCCAGGTGGTCACCGCGAACGCCGGGGCCTCGATCGCGCACGCGCAGCATCAATCCGCGCCGACACGGTTCGCAGCTCACGCTGATGTGCTTGTCCGCCGCGTCGCGACCGTATTTCACCGCATTGTCGATCAGGTTGAACAGAACCTGCTTCAAGGCGTCGGGATCGAATCGCGCACTGGGCGGCTCACCTCGCACCTCGAAGTCGAGCTCGAACCCCTCCCGCTCGGTGTGCGGACGAAGGACGTCCAGCGCGTCGCGCACCAGCGCGCAAACGTCGCCGGGCTCGACGCGCAGCGCCTGCGGCTGCCGCTCGATGTGCGACATCTCGAGCACGTTGGCGATGAGACGGCTGAGCCGCTCGCTCTCTGCCGTGATGGTCCGGTAGTATTCGTGGCGCCGGCCCTCTTCCACGAGATCCTCCTGGAGCATCTCGCTGTACATCCGGATCGCGGTGAGCGGCGTCTTCAGCTCGTGCGACACCGACGAAACGAAGTTGTTTCGGCGCTCCGCGAACTCGATCTGTGTAGCCGTCATCCGGTATAGCGCATACAGGCCGCCGAAGATGGCCACGGCGAGCACCACCATCATCGGATAGAGCAACGCACCCGCGTCAGGTTCGGCGAGCGGGCGCAATCTCAGAGACGCTTCGAGCGACTCGAAGGGCACGGCGAAGCGGTGCGCGAACGTGAATGCCGATGGCGAGAAGCGCGCCGCGCGCGACATTTCCGACGAGGCGGCGCCCTCGGAGAGCTCCCCCACTTCACCCAGCCCATTTGCCTCGAGTACCCTGGTCTTCAACGCGGAGATAAGGACCTTCGAATCGACGACCAGGCCCTCGCGGCCCTCGCCGTTCGCGCGGGCGCGAGACAGCACGATGGTGTCGTGTCCGACGTTCGCGACCTCGAAGCGCATCGTGGTCTCGTCTCCAAGGGCCGAGCCGGAAACGAACGCAACGACGAGGGCGACCGCGATCGCCATCCATCGATCGAAGTGACGTCGGATTTCGGCCTCTTCGTTCATCAGTATCCGAGGTCGTGCCGCTCTTGGTCGCCGCGATTGAGCTTCTTGAGAATCTCCGGGCTCGAGCGAGGCGACGCTGGAGCCGGCTGGATGCGCCTGGCTGGCACCCCGGGACTCGACGGAGCTGGCTCCGTCGAGTCGCTGGCACTGCCATCCGGTGGCTGCGCGGAGGCCGGCGCCGCGCTCGACGGGGAAGCCACGCCCGCAGCAGATCGCTCGAGCTCCGCGAGCGCCCAGCGCACTCGCTGCTCTCGTTCACCATCGGAGCTCGGTCCGCCGAGGAGCCGCTGCTGGCCACCCGCGCTGGTGAAGTACCCGAGGACGTAGGAGCCCGAGCCCGGGAAATCGATCGAAGCCGCGTCGTACACGGCGCTCGGGCGTGCGACCTCCTGTGAAAGCACCAGGGTGAGCTCGCGCTCGAGCTCGTCGAAGATGCGATCGGCGACGACCTCGTGACGAAGTCTTCGCTGCGCCTCGAGCCGTTCGTTCACCGAATGTGCAAGGAGCGCGAGCGGCGTCAGCAGCAACAAGCCGATGCCGAAGAAGGCCAGCCGAAGACGATTCAGCGCGGAGAGCCGCATACCCGATACCCCTGGCCGCGAACGGTCTCGACGAGCGTCGCGGAGTCATCCCCGAGCTTCTTCCGCAGCTTGGCGATGTGCACGTCCACCGTCCGCGTCTCCACGTTCTCCACGTTGTTCATGCCCCATACCTCGCGCAGCAGGGTGCGACGGCTCACGATGCGACCCGGCTCCTCCGAGAGAAGCCGCAGGATCTGGATCTCCCTGGACGACAGCTCGACGGAGCCGAGCGTGCTCTTCGCGAGCGCGTGCTCCGGCTGGACCTCGAACGGACCGACCCGGAAGCTTTCCGTCTCGAGCTTTCCAGCGCGCTTCAGCAAGGCCTGCACGCGTGCCAGGAGCTGGCGAACGCTGAAGGGCTTGGTGACGTAGTCGTCCGCGCCGAGCTCGAAGCCGTGAAGGATGTCTTCCTCCGAACCCTTCGCGGTGAGCATGACGATCGGCACTTCGCTTCGTCCCGCGCGAATCGCGGCGCAGACGGCGAAGCCGTCGATCTCGGGCAGCATGACGTCGAGCAAGATCAAGTCGAAGGGAAGCGCTGCGATCAGCGAGAGGGCCGCGCGACCGTCCGCCGCGGACTCGACCCGGTAGCCTCGAAATGCGAGGACGTCACACAGCCCCTGACGGATGCTGAGCTCGTCCTCGACGACGAGCACGCGGAGCGCAGGGACGCTGGCGGACGTGCTCACGCCTCTCAGTATACGGCACGCTCCGCGGGGGAGTGTAAAGCCAATGTAAAACGCGGCCGTCATCCTTTTACATAGTCTTCGAGCACGAAGCCCGACCCATGCCGTATTCGTTCTCGTGTCGCCAAGGAGTGGAGGTTACCTCATGGCAAAAGGGACGAAGAATGGGCTGGCCGTGCTGATTGCGCTGAGCGTGATGACGTTCGGCATTCACATGGCGTATCGGGCAGAGGCGCAGAGTCGAGGAAGGAGCGAAGCCCCGGAACGAGCAGAGTCTCCACCCTGGCGGCAAGCCGCGGCGCCCGCGCAGCCGAGGGCCGTGTCCGCAACCGTCGCCGTGAACACGGGCGGAGACGCGGTGAAGCTCTCCACGGTGACCGATCGCACGGCGGTGCTGCGCGATGGAGACGGTACGGTGCACGTCGAGGTGAGCATCGAGACGGACGGCGTCGTGGCGACCGGGCACGTCCCGAGCGACATGGTGGTCATCGTCGATCGCTCCGGCTCGATGGGAGGGCAGAAGATCGAATATGCGCGGCAAGCGCTGCGCGGACTCATTGCTCGCTTGCAGCCGGAGGATCGCTTCGCGCTCGTGGAGTACGACAACACCGCCGACGTGCGAGTCCCCCTCGCCCACGTGACGTACGGGGCACGCGAGAGCTTCCTCCGGTCGGTGGATCAGCTCGGTGTCGGCGGAGGCACCAACATGAGTGCCGGCCTCGACCTCGGGCTCGACCAGGTGATCTCGCAGCGCGAGCCGAACCGCCCGGCGCGTGTGCTGTTGCTCTCGGACGGCCTGGCGAACGAAGGCGACTTCTCGCTCTCCGGTTTGACGAGGCGCGCCCGGCGAGCGGTGAGCGGCGAGTTCGTGCTCAGCACCATGGGCATCGGCAATGACTTCGACGAGAACGTGATGACGTCCATCGCGAGAGCAGGCACCGGTGCGTTCTACTACCTGGCGAAGCTCGAGGCCCTGCAAGCGTTTCTGAACGCGGAGCTCCAGACAGCCGGCGAGACCTACGCGCAGGGCGCGGAGCTCCGGTTTCAGCCTGCTCCGGGTGTGCGTGTCACGAGCGCTTCTGGCGCAGTGCTCGAGCGCGAGGGCGAGCTGGTCCGGATACCCGTCGGAAGCCTCTACTCCGGACAGAAACAGAAGGTGTGGCTCACGCTTCACGTCCCGGTGAACGATCTTCGCGACCACGAGCTCGGGCAGCTCGGCCTCGACTATCGCCGCAACGGAAGGGCGTTCGAGATTCCCGGGCCGGCGCTCCCGCGGGTCGCGACCACGGTGGATCCTTCCGTGTTCCGTGCGCGCATCGTACGTCCCGTCTGGGAGCGCGCCACTCTCGAAGCGGACCTGAGCGCAGTTCAGGAGCGGCTCGGCGTCGCCATCGGCTCGGGGAAAGCGAGCGACGTCGACGACGCGCTCTCCGCCGTTCCCGATCAACGCCGCCTGGCGCGAGAGCTCGGAAGTCAGACGGTACTCGACGGGCTCTCCGACCTGGAGAAGCGCGGTGTCCAGGCCAAGCAAGCTCAGGCGGCACCGGCCGCCGAGCGCAGCGCAGCGGCAAAGCGCCAGAGCGCCGAGGCCTTCTCGAGCGCGCGACCCTCGGCGTACAAGAACATTCGCTCGGACGTCGGATACTGAGCGTCGCATGGCGTGGTTCAAGCGGCTCGCGACCTCGCTACGCACCGACGCGAGCGGCGTCGTCGACGTCCTCGGAGACCAGACGACGATTCTCACCGAGCACATGCGAGACGCCGAGGAGGCCGTGCAGAGCAGACGGACGGCCTACGCCTTGCTCGCCGCGGAGTCCTTCCGCCTGTCCTCGGAGCGAGCGCGCGCACGCGACGATTGCGAGCGACTCGAACGGGATCTGGAGCTCGCCCTGAACGGCGAACGGCCGGATCTGGCGCGTTATGCGCTGCGGCTTCTCCTTCGCCGACAGCGGGTCCTCGAAACCGTCGAACGCCGCCTTCTCCAGGTTGGAAAGGAGCAGAAGGGCCTGGAAGTCGTGCTCGCACGACAGCAGGCGGCGCTCGAGGAACTGAGAGCGCGCGTCCAGGCTTACCTCACCGACCGTGAAGCAGACCGTCTTGCTGCCGCCGCGGAGCCAGTCACGGACGACGAGCTCGAGCTCGAGCTCCTGCGGCGGTTGAAGCTTCGCGACGCTGCCGGGGCGAAAGACGCCCCGCGCGTCGTGCGCGACGAAGGAGTCGGCGACCGGACGTCGGAAACCCGCGTCGAAGGGGAGCAGGAAAGTGCTTAGCCCGGAGGCTCGGTCATCGAATGGAGGGCGGCCGAGTCTCGCCTCGCATCTCGTGTTCGCCGGCTGCGCGACCCTGGGTACGCTCGTCTGGGTGACGACCACCGCGTCGCTCTTCGGATACGGCGGCGCGTCGGCGTTTTGCGCGCTGGGGTGGGTCGTGTTTCATCCGCTGTTCGTCGCGCCCAGCGTGGAGCGAGGAGCCGCGGGAGCCGCCCTCGCATTCGTTCTCGCTACTCCAGTCGCGTGGCTCATGCCTCCGCCGCTCGTGGCGCTCGCGCTCACGCCGCTCTTGCTGGGGATCGTTCGAAGTGCGCTACTCTACGCCCAACCGTTCGCACGCGCGCTGCTCGTCGAGAGCGGACTCGGGCTCGCGAGTCTTCTCGCGATCGTCTTCTTCTACGACGGAGGCTTGCTCGGTACCGTGCTCGCCGCGTGGGCGTTCTGGCTGGTTCAATCTGCGTTCGCGCTGATCCCCCGGGAATCGAGCCCGCCGGACGACCGCCCCGTCGACCCCTTCGACCGCGCCCACGCCGCGGCGCTGACGATCCTCGATCGACGCCGCTGACCGACCGAACCAGCGGCGTCCGATCGCGTGCGCCGCGCCCACGCTCAGAGACCCGCGAGGCCGCCCGTGAAGGACGTATCGCCGAACGTCGAGACGTTCATGCCAAACTGGTTCAGAACCGACACGAGGAGGCCGTTGTGAGGTTCCTTGTTGTCGCCGCCGTAGTTCAGGTAGCGGCCCTTGGCGTAGGTGCCCCCGCCGCCGGCGAGGACGAACGGGACGTTGTACGGCAGGTGGTTGACCGGGTCGCCGAGCTCGTTCGTCCAGAGAATGATGGTGTTGTCGTAGACCGTCTTGCCGTTGCCGTCGTCGATGGTCTTGAGCAGATCGCACAGCGCGCTGACCTGCGTGGCATAGAAGGAGTGAATGAGCGCGTTCTTCCGGATCGACGTGTCGTCACTGCTCTTCATGAGATGCACGATGTTGTTGTGAACGTCGCCGCACTCCTCCGAGGACAGGGGGCTTCCGTTCAATGCGAGCCAGGGCATCGTCTGGGAGTTCATGTGGAAGGTCGCGACGCGCGTCATGTTGCACGCGAAGAGCGTCGCGATGAAGGTATTGACGAAGGAGTAACGGGCGATCTCGTCGACGCTCCGGTCGTCGTCGGGTCCGGGGGGCTGGGCGGGCTTCGTGCAACCGACACCGGCCGCCTGCGGCACCAGGTTCTGCTCGATCAAGCTCAGGGTGTCGAGGTGCTGGTCGAGCTTCATCTGCTCGGCGGGAGCCAGCCGGCTGCGCAGGGTCCTGGCGTCGTCGTTGAGGTACTTGAGCACCGAGCGCTCTGCGGCCAGCCGCGCCGCCGCCTTCGGATCCGGCTTGGCTCCGCCTGTCAGGGTGCTGAAGAGCTCGGTGTACGCCTTCGCCACCGCCGTGAAGTTGTCGTACGGGACGCCCACCGCGCCGTAAGCATTGCCGGCGGCATCCCAGCTATTCATCCCCGCGTAGAAGCGAAAGACCTTGGGCTCGACCTTGAGATAGCTGGCGAGCGCGATGTCGATCGACGGACCGCGAGCCGTCCGGTCGTCGACCGTCTTCAAGTCGGTCCCGCTGATGGCACCCACTGACGACTGATGGCCGAGGCTCCCGGTCGAGCCAGGCTTGTAGGTGCAATAAAAATCCAGACCGTCGATCACCACCAGTGAATCCTTGTGCTTCTCCATCGGCTTGAGGTCGGTGACACCGGGATCGAAATCGAGCGTCCAGCCCGTCTGGTTGTTCGTCGCGAGCCCTCCGCCGGGCATACGAGGCGCCCAGTACTTCGTGTTCGCGTGTGGCTGCGTGATGACGATCAGGCGAAGCTTCGGGGGCTCGGAGGCGGAGGCCTCCCAGACATTCCGCAGGAGACCCGAAAATTGGGTCATGGCCCCGACGGACAGGCCCGCGAACGTCTTGAGATACGTGCGCCGCGAGATGGACATTTTCTGGTTCATGTTCTCACCACCAGGCGATCAATCGCTCGTGGATCGCTGAGCGAAGGTCTGCGACTTGACCAGCGCAAGAAGCAGCTCGCGCGCGTCGAGCTGCTTTGCCCGGTACGCCTCCGCCGCGGCGCGCACCGAACAAGCGTCGCCTGCGGTGTCTTGCCGACCGAAGGCATTGCGGAACACCTGGCGGCTGAAGCAATCCTGCACGTCCACACTGTTCGCGAGCGCACGAGTGAGCTCGATGGCGTTGGCGACCGGCTGATCGGAGGACGCAGTGCCGACGATGGCGCCCGACGGATCGACGTCGTAACCATTTTCCTTCGTTCGATAACTGCCCAGGCCGTCGTAGTTCTCGAAGGGGTAGCCGAGCGGGTTGATGTGGGAATGACAGGCCATGCAGGACGCCGCGGCGACGTGCTTCTCGACCCGATCACGGGTGGTGGTGAAGCTCGTGTCGGTGATCGGCGGCAGTTGCGGCACGTTCGGCGGAGGCGGAGGGATCGTGAGGCACATGACGTCGCGAACGATGCTGATCCCGCGAAGGATGGGCGCGCTCGAGTCACTGTGCGCGCGCGTCCCGAGAAACGCAGGCATCGTGAGGATGCCCGAGCGTTGCATCGGGTCGAGCGCCGCCTTCGACATGACGTCACCCGTCGCGCTGAGCCCGTAGAGCGGCGCATTCACGGAGTTCACGAACGTCTCGGAGCGAGTGAGGAGCCCCGTTAGGGTCGGACCCTGTGCGACCCAGTCGTCGATGTAGAGATCCGTCTCCTGATCGATCGCGCTCTTCAGCGCGGTCGAGTAGAGCGGATAGACCTCGGTATTTTTGTCCCATGCTGGCACGGTGAAGTCGACGGACAACCACTCGCGGACGAAACGGCGTTCGAGCGCCGCGAAGCGATCCGGCATGGCCGAGAGCAAGCGACGACCTTGCGCTTCGACGTCTTCGGCGGCAGCGAGCTGGCCGGCTTCCGCCGCCGCGAGAAGGGTGTCGTCGGGCGGCGACGCGGTGAGCAGGTACGACAGCGACGACGCGACCTCGTAGGGCGTCAGGCTCGTCACGCCCTGGACGACGCCATTCGGGTCGCCAAGCTCGATGCGATAGACGAACTCCGGAGACTCCAGGATTGCGCGCAGCGTGTAGTCCACGCCCGCCTTGAAGCGATCCTGCACGTCGCCGTCGGTGCCGGTTTCGCGCCCCGCGTCGTAGACGGCAAGGAGGCCGTCGACTTCGGCCTGCGCGAGGGGGCGGCGAAACGCTTTCCTGGCGTAGGTGCCGATGAACGTGGTGGCGCAGCTCCGTGCGGAGGCGTCACTGGTCGTGCAATCGCTGCCGAACTGCGACGGGTTCACCGTCGAGCGAAACTCGTCCGCCAGCGCTTCCGCCGCGCTCTTCAGGGCGTTGCCGAAGGGAGGCGTGACCAGAGCTCCGGCATTGGACGAGAAATTGAGAAACTTCGCGTCATCGGGCAGATCCACGGTTTGCTTCGTCGCCAGAAGATCGGCGATGGAGTTCTGGAGCTCGAGCCTGGACAGGCGCACGATCCGGCTGGGAGGCGGCGCGCACTTGCTCGTGTCGACGGCCCCGTTCGGATCGCTCGCCCCCGAGCCCGGATCGGAGAGCGCGTCGGAGCCCGGACCCGGGACGGTGGAGCTCGGGCTCGAGCCCGGCTCCGTGCTCGAGCTTGCTGGATTCTCCGCCTTCGGGCTCGAGGCTCGGTTCGACTCCGACGGCGACGGCAAGATCTCCCCGGTGCATGCCGTCGACAACCAGCAGGCGTAGAGCCTCGCGAGCGCGACCGAGATTCGGACCTCGCGACTCGAGCGCTCTCCCCTCGTCGGGCTCATGGAACACCCGGAATGTTCATCGGCACCCGGTAGAGATTCTCGTCCCCCGCGACGCTGCCGCTCGTCCCGACGAAGAGCGTCTTCATGTCGGCTCCGCCGAAGGTGCAATCGGTCGCACCGGGTACGTCGATGACTCCGAGGAACGCGCCGGTGGGGCCATACATCCGCACGCCCCCTCCGTCTGCGCAGAGGTAGATGTTCTCTGCCTGATCCACGCAGAGCCCGTCCACGGATTGAATGGGGCCGTCCTTGTCCGTCATCAACAGCGTCTCCCCGGCGACTGCTCCGTCGGAGTCCAGATCGAAGCGCACGAGCTGTGGGAAGCCCGGATGATTCCAGGTGCTGATGTAGAAGGCGCGCTGGCTCGGCGACAGCGCGATGCCGAACGGGCCTCCCTCGCTGAGGTCCGCATCGGTCGCGTAGTGCTTCAGCATCGTGAGATTCCCCGCGGGGTCGATGCGGAAGAGGCTCTTGTCCGGGGCGCCGCTGTAGCGATGCGGTGTATCGGTGAAGTACGCGTTGCCGTCCCAGCGAACGCTGATGTACCAGGGCGACGTGAAGGCGCCGCCAGGCACCGCCGCCGACCCCTGCCAGTGATCCACGACGGTGACTGGGTGGTCGTATCCATCGCTCGAGCGCGAGACGCGATGCGGAAGCGTATCTCGCGCTTCGCACACCCAGAGCGCGCCGCCGGGCCCCAGATCGAGCCCCTTCATCTCGTCCATGTGCTCGCCACCCGGGCGAACCACGTCGAAGTTCTGAGCGTCCGCTAGCCCGTCCCGCCAGCGCAGGATCTGATTGTTCTGTCCGACGACGAAGAGCAGTTCCTGCTTCGTCCGATTCCAGATCAATCCAGCAAGGTCGTCGAAGATCCGGGTGTTGCCGATGGTGACCGGCGTCCCCGCGACCGGGAACATCCCGGCATACGCGGTTGGTCCGGAGGGCGGCGGGGTTCCCGGAGCCGTGACAACCGGCATTGCCGGTTCTCCGCCATCCAGGGCCGTCGACGCACTGCCGCCGTTGGCCGACGAGAAGCCGCCACTTCCGCCGTTGCCGGGGAGAGTACGGCCTCCACCGTTGCCCGCGCCGGCCTTGCCGGCGCTGCCCCCCTTCCCGACACTCACGGCAGCACCGTCGCCGATGTCATGCGCGACGCCGCCAGCGCCGACGCCGTCCGCTGAACCACCGGCTCCCACGGTCGTCCAGTCTCCGCCGTCTGCTCCCCCGCGCGCCCCTCGTTCGGACCCCGAGCACGCGAGCCCGAGCGACGGCAAGGGAGACATGATGCCGAACAGCAGCGCGGAAGCACGAACCCGAAAGCTCGACGCGCCGCGACTGGTCACGTGCTGGCTCTTCATCCTGCGCATGCGCCTGCTGTTCGTGATGGGGACGTCGCCCAGACGGGATCACGAAAAACGTCACCGGGCCGATCCGGCAGCCTTCAGCGATGAAATC
>CAYUAW010000220.1:0-12237 GCA_964442485.1 uncultured Polyangiaceae bacterium | reverse complement strand
GGCGGCGGGGGGAGCAGTTCGCCGAAGGCGAAGCTGCGGGGGGCCAAGGCCCCCCTTTGCTAGCGCCCCGCTCCGGCTCGGCGCGAGGGGGCTCCTCTGCGCGACTCTCGCCGCGCCCGGCGCGCGCGCGTACGACGCGGCGGTCGACACGTCGTTCGCCGCGCAGCTCTATCAGGTGACGGGGCCCTACAACGGCCCGAACATCGGGCGGCAGCGCTACACCGAGACGCTGTCGCTGCGCGTCTGGGACTTGCAGGGCGCGCATGAGCCCGGCGCGCCGACGCTCACGGCCGTGGCGCGTCTACGGCTCGACGCCGATCTCGGAATCGACCCTGCGGAGCAGTCGTCCAGCAATCCTTCACGGTTCATCCCGGGCCTCGCGGAAGAGCCGCTCGACCTCATGATGGCGTACGTCGAAGGGAGGGGCTACGCGGGCGGCGTGCTCGGCTTCCGCCTCGGCCGCCAGTACGTCGTCGATCCGCTCGGCTTCTGGTCGTTCGACGGCGGCATGGTGCGCGTCGAGACGCAGGCGCACTTCAGCGTCGAGGCGTACGGCGGCGCCGAGCAGCGCGGCGATCCGACCATGCTCTCGACGTCGCGCTTCGAGGCCGACGGCGTTTGGCGCGGCAACCGCCGCGGCCTGGACGACTCCCTCTTGCCCGCGTACCTGTCCGAGACGCGGCTCGCGCCCGCCTACGGCTTCACCGTCGCGACGTCGGGCCTGGACTTCCTCGACGCGCGCGTCACCTACCGCAAGGTCGTCGATCGCGACACGGTCGTCGTCTCGCCGTTCCCCGACGCGCTCGGGAACTACCAGCGCGTCAGCGGCGATCGCGTCTCGACGGAGAAGGTCGGCGGAGCGCTGATCGCGACGGCAAAGGGCGTGGGCACGGTGCGCGGCGATGTCGTCTACGACGCGCTCGTGAGGAAACCGTCCGAGTACTCCGCGTCCGTCGAGTCCGGCGTCGTTCCGAGCCTCGAGCTCTGCGCGGATGTCGGCTATTTCTTGCCGACGTTCGACGGTGACTCCATCTGGAACTGGTTCGAGCACATGGCGACCACCACGCTCGACGGCCGCGTGCGCTGGCAGACGACGCATAGGCTCTCCTTCGGCGCCACCGGGGGCGTCCGTCGCTTCGACGCGAGCGGCTCGAGCACGCTCTTCGACGTGCTCGGCTCCATCGACGGCCTGTACCGCTCGGCGACCGAGACGGCGCGCCTCCGCGCCATGGACGAGCACGGCGAGCGCGGTCGTCGCCGCGGCGCCGACGCTTCGCTCACGCGCCTCTTCGTCGGGGGGACCTACGAAGCCGGCGCGTCCGTCTCCCTGTACGACTGGAACGACGCGCTCCGGCCCTCGAACACGACGACGAGCTTCACGTACGTGCTGCGCGGCGGCTACCGGCCCTTTCGGCGGACGCGCGTCGGGCTCGAGTGGGAACATTCCATGAGCGAGCTCGTCGGGCAGAGGATGCGCGTGCTCTGTACCCTGGACCTGACGGTGCTCTGAGCCATGAACCCTGCCCGCTCCCAGCCGCTCTTGCTCCTTCTCGCGTGCGTCCTCGCCGCGTTCGTCGGGATGACCTTCGCGCCGGGCCGCGCCGCTGCCGGCCCCGACGCCGCACCAGCGGTCCTTCGCCGTCAGTCGCCGCGCGACGACGCGGACGCCGTCCTCTATCCACCGCAACGCATCGCATTGCATTTCGATCACGCCCGCCACGCGAAGCTC
Organism: uncultured Polyangiaceae bacterium; assembly: GCA_964442485.1. Taxonomy (GTDB): domain Bacteria; phylum Myxococcota_A; class Polyangia; order Polyangiales; family Polyangiaceae; genus DASZVB01. The sequence goes on along the minus strand of CAYUAW010000220.1, from coordinate 10,508 downwards.
GGAACCGGCTGCGTCTATTGCCACGAGCAGGCGACGAAGAGCCGCACGAGCGGGGATCGCTTGCTGCCGCCGCCCTCGCGCTGCGACGCTTGTCACGGTTCGAACCACGACCACCTCGATCGCGTGACGGGAGGCACGGGCGCGGCGGCCGCGTGCTCGTACTGTCACGAGCCACGGCCTGGGCGCTCTTCCACCGACGTCGAGCGGACGGTCCTGCCGCCGGCCAACGTGCGCTTCGATCACGCCGCCCACACGAGCCGCGGCATTCCCTGCACGCGCTGCCACGCGAGTGTCGAGCGCGCCGCGCTCGCGACGACGAGCGGCCTGCCGCGCATGAAGGACTGCACGTCGTGTCACGCGCAGGGCGGCACCGCGAAGGACGGCTGCGACGTGTGCCACGTCACGACGGTGGGCGGCCGGCTGAAGACGACCTTCGCCGCCGGGAAGCTTTTGCCGGGGCGGTGGATGCACGACGCCGAGCACGGGCCGGACTGGGTCTACCGGCACAAGCTCGTGGCGGGCGCCGACAGCGCGGCGTGCGCCACGTGTCACTCGGAGGAAGAGTGCGTCGACTGCCACGACGGACGCGTGCGCCCACGGCAGGTGCACCCGAACGACTGGCTCGGCCTTCACTCGGTCGCCGCCCGACAGGACGAGGCGTCGTGCACGAGCTGCCACCGCGCGAGCTCGTTCTGCATCACGTGCCACCAGCGAACCGGAGTGGCGATGTCGGGGCCCCTCGGCGACTCGGCCGCTCGCGGTCGGTTTCATCCGCCGCGCTCGGTGTGGACGGATCCACCGCGAACGGCGAGCCATCACGCCTGGGAAGCCCAGCGCAACATCACCGCGTGCGTCAGCTGCCACTCGGAGCGGGACTGCGCGACCTGTCACGCGACGGCAGCGCGCGGCGGTCAGGGCGGCCTGTCACCACATCCGATGGGCTTCGCCGGAAGCTGCGGCAATGCGTTCGGCCGAAACCCGAGGCCATGCCTCTTCTGCCACGATCCGAGCGACCCGAGCCTCGCGCGATGCCGCTGATCCGCCGCATTTCCAGACCCATCCGGGCCGAGACCACGAAGGGTTCGGACTGCCCGAGGCCCCGTGATGCCTTCGGCGACGCGCACCCCTCGGAGCAGTGTTGGTCAGCCGGTCCACTGCGCGCTCCGGCCGTCGACGTCGACGCCCTTCGTCCGATGCCGGGGCCGCAAAAGCCGGCATTCACTCCGCCGGAGAGCGTTGCAGACTGCCTTGTAAAATCGGGGGGCTGGGACCCAATCTGCTTGCACCGGCGTTCGACCGGTGGGTATAGCGATGGGCCACTGCAGGTCGTTCGACCCGCAGCCAAGGAGGCCGCGCGTGAAGGAACTCGTCCGCTATCTGCTCGACAACCTGTACCTGGATTTCCAGGGCGAAATCTCGGTCGAGAAGGTCCGCGAGTTCTTGCGGGAGGACGACACGCGCGAGGCGAGGCGGCTGCTCGCGAAGATCATCGAAGAGAAGGGTGTGGACGACCTTCTCATCACGCTGGCCGATTGCCTGAAGGATCACATCCGCACGGGCATCAGCGACGACAAGGTTCGCGAGCAGCTTCAGCTTTACTCGGACAGCTGAGGTACGTCCGGGGGTTACTGGCGCTGGCGGCGCTGTCCGCCGTCGTGGGATGTGACCTGGGGACACCCCGGACGGATTCCGGACGGGGCCCGCCGGTGCACGTCATCGCCGCCTTCCCGGAATCGGGCGCAGGCGAGGACTGCCCGCTAGACGCTCCCGACGACTGCGGGGTGCCCATCGGAACGCCAATCGAGCTGCGGCTCGATCGCTACCTGCTGCCGAGCTCCGTTTCGCGTCAGGCCGTGACGATCTTCACGGGGGCACCCACGAACGGCCTCTTCGTGGCCCCCAGCTACGACGTCCTCGAGCGCGTCGTGACTTTCCGGCCCGCGTACGGTTCGCAGCTCACGCCGGGTGTCGTCTACCAGGTGGAGCTCACCCTCCCCGACCAAGACATGAGCGGCTCCGGCCTTCGCGCCTTCGATGGGGCTCCACTCGAGAAGGGGCGAATCCCCCTGAAGTGGAGCTTTCGCACGTCGCGGGTGGGCGTGCAGCCGGTCGCGGCTCCGCCCGCGCCTTCGTGCGCAGAAGCCGTGAAGACGCTCGCCGACGGCGGCTGTGCGCGATGCCACACGGGCCGCAGAGACTCGCCGATGGGCCTCGACCTCGCCTCGACCGGCGGGCTCGAGCGCACGGCGGTCGCGCACGTGGCGCACGAGGCGAGCAACTGGGCGACCCCCGGCAGTGCCCTCGGAGCTCCACCGCGGTTCGGTTCGGCCATGACCATCCTGTCACCGGGGAACCCGAGCGCGAGCTATCTCCTCTACAAGCTGCTCGTGAACCCGAAGAACTTCGGCGGCGACGGCGCCTGCGCGACCACACACCAGGTGCGCCTGCCGGCTGGTGAATGCCTCGTCGCATCGGAGGACGAGCGGGACCGCCTGGAAGGCTGGTTCGTCTCCGGGGACCCGATGCCGCCCGGCGAGGGCGCCCTTCCCGGGGGCGTCAGGGACCTGCAAACGCTCATCGGATTCATCCAGAGCTCTACGTCCCAGTGTCAGTGAGCCCGGCCGGATTGCGCCACCTCAGTTGACTTCCCCGTAAATTGCACGAGAATTCTCGGGGTGAGGAAGAATCTGGACCCGCCATCTCAGTTGCCGGGACGCCCCTTCCGGTTCGAGGTGGCCGCGCGGATTGGTCGGGGGGCCACCGCCACCGTGTTTCGCGCTCGCGACGTCGAGGGCGGCGGTTGGGTTGCGCTCAAGGTGGGGCACGACGAGAACACGCGCCGCTTGCTCGCCGAGGAGGCGGAGCTGCTCGCGCTCGTGGACCACACGGGGATGGCCAGGCTGGTCGACGCCGGCGTCGTTCCCCAGACGCGCACGCCACAGCCCGAGGGCGTCGCGGCGGGGCTCCCCTACCTCGCGCTCGAGTGGTTCGACGGCGCGTCGCTCGATGTCGTCAATCTCGCCGACGGTGAGCGACTGCGCCTCGCGCTCGCTGTCGCACGCGATCTGGGCGACGCGCTCGGGAGCTTGCACTCCATGGGAGTCGCGCACGGTGACGTGAAGCCCGGCAACGTGCTCGTCACGGGTGCATCGGGGGCAGAGACCGCGGTGCTCGTCGATCTCGGGCTCGGCGGCTCCGCGGAGGACGCCACGCCGCGCGGCGGAACGCTGCGCTATCTCGCGCCGGAGTGCTTCGACGACACGCGTGCCGGCGACGCACGCGCGCGCGATCTCTGGGCGCTCGGGCTCCTGCTCGCCGAGGTCGGCAGCAGCGACGCGGCACGCTCGAACGATCCGCGAAGGCTCGCCGGCACACTGTCGCTCGAGCCCGCCCTCGACGCGATCGTGAAGCCGCTGCTGTCCACCGTTCCCGGCGCGCGGCCGTCCGCGGAGTGGGCCGCTCGCCACGCGCGCGACGCCCTCGGCGAGCTCGAGAGCGATGAACGTCGCCGCGCGAGGCGGCAGGGTACGGTGCGAAGATCGTACCTCACCGTTCGCCGTCAGGAGCTGCTGCGCGCCGCGCGCGGTCACACGCTCAGCGTCGACGTCGACGGGACGGCCGGCGAATGGCTTGCGCAAGCCGTGAACCTGCTCGGCCGGGTCGCCGTGCTTCGTGGTGCAAGGTCCGACGAGACGGGTCGCGTCGCCGAGCTCGACGCGCTCGGCCGCGCCCGCTGGTTGACCGCGCTCATCGGTAGCCCCGCGGCGCGATGGCCCGCTCCGCGCGCCGCGACGGACTCGGAGCTCGCCGACCGGCTCCTCTCGTGCGTCGAGGCAGTCGAGCCGGCGAGCCTCACGCTTTCCGCCGTGAACGATGCGACGGCACCCGACGCGCGCGAAGCGCCGACCGACGCCGTCGCGCTGGCCGTCGCGCTGGGCGGCTCAGCCCCTTCGGTGGCCGTGCTCGAGGCGGCGGAGCGGCTCGTGTCGGCCCACCGCGGCCCACCCGCGCTCGCCGTCGCGCTCGGCCGCGCGCTCAGGCTTCGCGGTCAGCTCGGCGCGGCTCGGGCCGTACTCGACGGAGTGGGTACCGACGATGCGCGCGCGGAGGCGCTCGAGTGTGCTCGTCGCACGGGAGATCGCGCGCGGCTCGACGTGCTCTATCGCGAGCTCGAGTCGCGCCCACTGCCTGCGGTCGCACGTGCACGCGCCGTGGCGACACGCGCTCGAGTCGAGCTCGACTCGGGCGACGCGGCCGCCGCGTCGCGCTTGCTGGACGGAGCTCCGGAGAGCGTTGCGACGTTCGAGGTGCGGGCGCTCGTGGCGATGGCGCAGGGCCGCACGGACGAGGCGCGCGCTGCGGTGGAGCGCGCGCGCATCCTCGCCGAGACCGACGAGGAGCGGGCGCGCATCGAGGCCGTCGCGGGCAACGTCGCGCATGCCGCGGGCGAGTCGCTGCCGGCGCTCGAGTCGTTTCGCCGCGCCGCCGATCACGCGGCGCGTGCGGGCGCCTTGCTCGAGGAAGCGACGTACCTCACCGGCGTCGCGGCCGCCGGCTTCGACGCCGGCGAGCTCGGCGAGGCGCTGGCCGCCGCCACGCGCGCGACCCTGCTATTCGAGCACCTCGGGCGCACCGGCGACGCTGCGCGCGCTCTCCTCTCGCGTGCCGCCGTCTTCGCGGCGGCGGGAGCGGTGTCGCTCGCGCGCGACGCGGCGGACCTCGCCATCTCTCGCGCGCGCTTCGAGGGCGACGTGCGCTGCCGCGCGTTCGCTCACCTGGTTCACGCCGACGTCGCGCCGAGGGGTGACGCCGACGGCCTCGAGCACGCACGACGCGCCGCCGCGCTCCTCCAGGGCGCGAGCGTCGACGATCGGCTCCGCGCGGCCGCTCGCCTTCACGCGCGCGGCGACGACGTCCCCGTCTCGGAGTGGGATCGCACCGCGGAGGACGACGGCGTCGCCGCCCCCGCGCGGCTCGAGTGGTGGGGTGCGCGCGCCGAGGTCCTCGCGCGCGTGGAGACGCCGGAGCGCGCCGATCGCGTGCTCGGGGCACTCGCGGCGCTCTCTGGCGTGCCGTACCCCGTGAGCAGCCGCGGCGAGGCGCTCGCCGCGGGGGCGTCGCTGGCCGCGCGCGTCGCCGATGGCGAATCAGCGCGGCGCTTCGCGATCCTCGCCGCGGAGGCCGCGCGACGACTGCTCCAGGCCGCGCCGGCCGAGCTCCGCGCGGCCATCGGCGCGCTGCCGTGGGCGACGCAGGTGCGTTCCCCGCGCGAAGCGAGCATCGCGCCCGATCAGCTCGCGGACGTCGAGTCGCTGGTCCGCGCCCTCGGCACCCGGGACCGCCTGCGCCCCCTCCTCGATCAGGCTCTGGACGCGCTCGTGCTCTGGACAGGCGTCGAGCGCGGCCTTCTCCTCCTGCGCGCTCCGGGCGGGAAGCTCGTGCCGCGAGCGGCGCGCAACATCGCCCGGCACGATCTCCACGGCGTGCAGCTCGCGCTGAGCCGCTCCCTCGCCGAGCGCGCGCTCCGCACGGGAGATCCGGTGGTCGCCGTGGATGCCGCGGGCGAGCTCCCCGAGGTCCACGAGAGCGTGCACGCGCTGAAGCTTCGGAGCGTGCTCGCCGTGCCGCTCGTCGCGCGCGGCGAAGCCCTCGGTGTCGTCTACCTGGACGACCGCATGCGTCGCGGGGCGTTCGGGCCGGCCGAGCTCGGCTGGGTACGTCTGGTCGCCGCGCTCGCCTCCGTGGCCATCGCCGACGCGCGCGACCAGCTCGCGCTCCGACGCGCGGCGCGGCGTGCCTCGCGCGCAGAGGCCCGGCTCGCCCTCGAGCTCGCGCGCCGCGAGGCGGAGCTCGACGTCGCCGAACGCGAGCTCGCGCGCGCTCGCGGCGAGCGCTCCACACGCTACACTTACGACGACGTGATCGGCGAGAGCGCGCCCATCCGCGCGCTCCTCGCCCTCGTCGATCGGGTCACGCCGAGCGAGGTGCCCGTGCTCGTCACGGGCGAGTCGGGCAGCGGCAAGGAGCTCGTCGCGCGCGCCATCCACAAGAACGGGCCGCGCGGCGAGGGCCCCTTCGTCAGCGAGAACTGCTCGGCCATCCCGGAGGGCCTGCTCGAATCGACGCTGTTCGGACACGTCAGGGGCGCCTTCACCGGCGCGAACCGCCCGCACGCGGGGCTCTTCGAGATAGCAGACGGCGGCTCGCTCTTCCTCGACGAGATCGGCGAGATGAGCCTGCCCATGCAGACCAAGCTTCTCCGCGTGCTGGAGGACGGCGAGGTCCGTCCGGTCGGCTCCGAGCGCGCGCGCAAGGTCAACGTGCGCATCATCGCCGCCACCCATCGCGATCTGTCCGGCATGGTGGACGCAGGAACGTTCCGTGGCGACCTCTACTACCGCCTCAACGTCATCCGCATCGACGTCCCGTCGCTCCGCGCGCGCTCCGGAGACGTCGAGGTCCTCTCGCGGCATTTCATCGCGAAGCACGCGCACGGCCGCGCCGTCCGGCTGTCGCGCGGCGCCCTCGACCTGCTCTCCGCTCACTCCTGGCCGGGGAACATCCGGCAGCTCGAGAACGAGCTTCGGCGCGCCTTGGTGCTCGCCGACGGCATCATCCTGCCCGAGCACCTGTCCGACGTGGTGCGCGACGGAGGCCGCGCAGAGGCAGAAAAGAGCGACGGCCTCAACGTGAGAAAGCGCGTGGACGCCCTGGAGACCGAGCTCGTCCGGGCAGCCCTCGAGCGCACCAGCGGCAACCAGACGCGCGCGGCGGAGCTGCTCGGGCTATCGCGATTCGGCCTGCAGAAGATGATCCGGCGCCTCAAAATAGAGGGGCCGCACGCCGCAGTGAACCCGGCGTGACGCGCGATGGATCTTTACGCGAAGGCGCCGGGGAGGTAACGCCGGGTTCGATGACGCTCCCCGTCCGGCCGGTGCTCAAGTGGGCCGGGGGAAAGTCACGCTCGCTGCCGGACATCCTGAAGGAGCTGCCCGACCAGATCGGGACCTACTACGAGCCGTTCATCGGCGGCGCGGCCGTCTTCTTCGCCCTGGCGGCGGAGCGGCGGTTCAAGAGCGCGGTGCTGAGCGACCGCAACCGGGACCTCATCGAGGTGTATCGCGGCCTGAAGAAGGACCCGGAGGGGATCATCAAGGTCCTGCGTGGGTACGTGCACGACCGGGACGAGTACTACCGGATCCGGAGCCTCGAGCCGAGCAAGCTCGATGCCACCGAGCGCGTCGCGCGCATCATCTTCCTCAACAAGACGGGCTACAACGGTCTCTACCGCGTCAACAGCCGCGGCGAGTTCAACGTACCGTTCGGTCGCTACAAGAACCCGAACTACTGCGACGCCGACAACCTGAGGCTCGCCTCGCGCGCACTCGCGGGTGTGAAGATCCTGGTCGAGGATTTCGAGACGGCGAGCAGCGACGCGAAGACGGGGGACGCCGTTTACTTCGACCCGCCCTACGACCCCGTCTCCAAGACGTCGAACTTCACCGCATACCACCACGAGCAGTTCGGTCGCGAAGATCACGAGCGCCTGAAGAACGCTTTCGCTCGCCTCGCGGCGCGCGGCGTATCGGTGGTGCTGTCGAACTCGGACACGGAGTTCACGAACCGGCTGTTCTCGAAGTGGAAGGCGCGGAAGATCCACGTGTCGCGGCCGATCAACTCGAAGGCGACGCATCGGGGGACGGTGCGGGAGCTGCTGGTGACGAGTCAGCCGCGGAAGTAGCGGGGGGGAGATGGAAGCGGGAGAGGGAGAGGTTGGGCTTGGGGTTGAGCTAGGGGTTGGGGAAGGGGGAGAGGGAGAGCGAGAGGGAGAGCGAGAGGGAGAGCGAGAGGGACAGGGATGGGAAGAAGGGAGAGGGGTGGGGGCGCGCTGGGCGGCGTGGGGGGCTTTGTGGGGACTGGGGGCGGCGCTCGGGTGCGTCGGATGTCATCGGGTGGGGGCGGAGGACGGGGCTCGCGGGGGGCGGTTGCCGGCGGCAAGTGTCGTGGCTTCGGCGGGGAGCGGCGTGGGTCCGGCGGCGAGCGCCGCCGCTCCGGCGAGCGCTGCGGCGGTGCCGCAGCCGCGGCGTACGGGGGGGCTACGGGAGCTCACCTGGCACTACGATTCGACTCCGTTCGGGGCGAGCGAGGTGGTCATCGCGGTGCCGACGGACGGGGCGCCGGACGAGAAGTGGCCAGTGCTTGTGGCGTTTCACGGACGGGGGGAGTCGCTTCGCGGCGCGAAGCGCGGGGCGCGGGGCTGGATCGACGACTACAACCTGCCGACGACGACGCGACGGCTGGTGACGCCGCCTCTCAGGGCGGAGGATCTACTCGGGATGGTGACGGACGAGCATCTCGGCGAGCTCAACGCCGGGCTCACTGCAACGCCGTATCGTGGGCTCATCGTCGTGTGTCCATTCTTGCCGGACGTGCTCCGCGGCGGCCGCGGCGAGGCCGACGGCAAGCTCCTCGCGAGCTTCCTCGTCGACGAGGTGCTGCCGCGCGTGTACCGCGAGACTCCGGCCATAGGAACTCCCAGGACCACCGGCGTCGACGGAGTGAGCCTCGGTGGCCGCGCCTCGCTGCTCGTCGGGTTCGAGCGGCCGCTCGCCTTCGGCGCCGTCGGCGCGCTGCAGCCCGCGCTCGACAACGACGAGGCCGTCCGCTTCGCGGAGCTCGCCGAGGACGCGCGCGCGAAGAACCCGTCGCTATCCGTGCGCCTGCTCACCAGCGACGAGGACTACTTCCTCGAGCCGACCCAGCTCTTGTCGCGCGCCCTCGGCGCGAAGCACGTCCCTCACCGCCTCGACGTCGTCACCGGCACCCACAGCTACGAGTTCAACCGCGGCCCCGGCGGCTACGAGATGCTCCTCTTCCACGACCGGGCGCTGCGCTAGGACGACACGGCTCTCGCGCACGCTCAGTCGCCTACGCGAAGCCGCTTCGACTGCCGCTTCATCATGCCGAGCGCCAGTGTTTCCGGCAGGAGACGCGTCGCGCCCGCGATCACGCGGTTCACGCCGCCCGGCACGTGAAGGACCTTCCCGTCCATCACGGCGCGGTATCCCTCGGCGGCGACCGTCCGCGCGTCCATCCACATGTAGGAAGGGAGCTTGCTCACGAGCGGCTTGTTGCCGAGCACGTCGTGGAACTCGGTGTGCGTGAAGCCCGGGCAGAGCGCGGTGACGTTCACGCCGTCCTTCGCGTGCTCGAGCGCGAGTGACTCGGAGAACTTCACCAGAAACGACTTCGCCGCGGCGTAGAGCGTGTGGCCCGCCGCGCCCGGGACGAGCGCCGCGAGCGACGACACGTTGAGGATGCGTCCGTAGCGGCGCTCCGTCATGCCCGGCTCGAACAGGTGCGACAGGTGCGTGACGGCCATGATCATCACCTGCAGGAATGCCGCGTGCGTGGGCCAGTCGTTCTTGCGGAAGGTGCGAGGCACGCCGTAGCCGGCGTTGTTGACCAGCGCGTCGACGATGACGTTGCGCGCGCGCATCTCATCGAAGAGCAGCGCCGGCGCGCCAGGGTCGGCGAGATCCGCCACGGCAGTGTGCGCCTTCACGCCGAACTCTTTCTCGATCGAGGCGGCAACGGTTCGAAGACGCTCCTCGCGGCGTGCGGTGAGCACGACGTCGAAGCCGTTCTCCGCGAAGACGCGCGCGAGCTCGGTGCCGATGCCGGCGGAGGCGCCAGTGATGAGGGCCGTGCGGCCGGTGCCTTCTCTGGAGGACATGGTGCGGCGCACTGTGTCACGGGTCTGGTCTTCGTGCGACGGGTCGGTACCGCGGCAGGGAATAAAATGCCCTGGAAATGCAGCAAGGAACGCGCGGGCCTGGAGCGCAACGGCAACTGGGTGGTGCTTGACTCAGGGGACCCGAGGCCTAAGTTGCGTCTGTGAACAACCGAAGAGGCACGGCGCGGTCGTACGCGCGCATTCTGGCTCCGGCGGTGATTGCCGCCTCCACGCTGCTGACGAGCCTCGCGCTTGCCGGCACGCTGCAGGTTCGCGACGACGAGAACCTGCTCTCGGAAGCAGATCGTTCGGCGTTGCAGCGCGAAGCGGCCAGCTTCCCGTTCGACGCCCGCGTGCTGACGACCGAGACGCACTCGGGCGACTTCGATCATTACGTCGCCGAGCAGGTGGTTTCACCCAACATGGTCGTCGTCGGCGTCGACAAGGAGCACCGGCGGACGTCCGTCCACTTCGGCGCCGCGTCGCGCATCGCGCCCTCGGAGTTCCACGCCATCCACGACGCGGGCAACGCGAGCTTCAAGACCGGCGACTTCCGAGCCGGCATCGATGCAATCCTGAACCGCGCCAAGGACGCCGTCGGCACCGCACCGGTGAATGACCAACCGCGCCCGGGCGCCGTCGTCAACACGCCGGCCAAGCCCACGAACAGCGGGTTCCCGTACGGCTGGGTCGTGCTCGGCGGCCTCGTGCTGCTCGGTTTCCTCGCAATGCGCAGATTGTTCAGCGGCGGCAGCAACACGATGTATCCGCC